>CAYVIV010000017.1:0-18083 GCA_964451705.1 uncultured Candidatus Peribacteria bacterium
CGTAAAGACTGAGTTGACCTTGAATGTAATACCTAGGGACCCAATTGCAGATATTCAAGTCCTCTTTGCAGATGAGAGTAACCCTTCGTTGGTGAGCTTTAGCGCTGAGAACTCTGAGGATGGTGACCGAGCTTTGTTTGGACAAACAGTATCGAGCTCAAGCTTAATTAATAAATGGAAAGTCGTGAATGCACAACTTGGCAAGCAATTTGTGGCCGAAACACCTAATGATGGTGATGGTGCAGACGGTTTTATAGAAGAGTCTGGAGACACACTAAATGGTGATGGGACTAACTTAGTATTAAGGTTCCTAGAGGAAGGTAGGTATACTGTTTTGCTTGAAACATCCAAGGAAGTCACAGTCCAAGGACAACCAAAGCTATTTACTGATGTAGCAAAGAAAACTATTGAAATAAACAGTGTAGTTGACCTTAATCTAGAAGCTATTTCTGCAGCTGGAGCCCTAATTGCTGACCCCAATTTACAAGATCCAGATGTAGATCCAGCAGCGGCAGCAGCACCTACTGTATCGACCTCGGAAGGGCTTGTGAGCAAGGCTGGATTTGTTTTAACTTCTAACTCAGCAGATAAAGTTCAGGTTTTCTTTGGCGATGGAACCAACGAAATCCATGATTTTGTGGAACTCACAGATGAGAATAGCGCCGATTTGGAAGCGAGACTTGAAGGTACGGAATTTACAGAAGCTCTTGCGAACCTAGTACCAGCAGGAGAAGAGCCCGCTGTGAGAGTGGCTGTGCTAACGCATGAGTATAGGGTTGCTGGGACTTATAACCTGAGGTTTAAAGCCTTTAAGGGTAGTGACTCCTTGCAAAAAGAGCAAAGCTTGGTTATTGCTGAATTTGGAGAACCTGTGGCTGTTGTGGAACTCACAGACCAGAGATCAAATAGATACATTAATCCAGGACCGGGTGAAATTGAGTTATTTAGAAAGCAAAAGTTAAGAGTAAGTGCTGCGCGTTCACTTAATTCTAAGGGCTTGGCACGAGGATTGCGCTTTAACTGGGATACTGGAGACGGTAGAATCTTTACTAGTGAGAACTTTGATCTATCATATGAAGACCTCAACCCTGATGGTGTTGACGTAGCATTTGAATTGACTTTAACAGTTACAGATGAGAAAAACTTAACTCAACTGGCTAAACGCACTGTTAAAGTTAAGGTTAATGAAGCTACTCCAACTATAGACAGGGTTAGTGTAACTAAACTTGGTAAGACTACCCCATTTACTATCATTGCCAATGCTGTTGGAGCTGAAGATTTAGATGGTAAAATTGATGAGTTTAGATTTGAACTAGAAGATACAACCCAGGACGCGGGTGAGCCGAATATTATTGTGATTTCTAGCCAGCCTAGAGCCTCGATAGTCGTACCAACCCGAGGTGACACAGATGAAGAGGTTAACTGGAAGGTACTGGTGCAGGCTACTGACAACGATGGAAATAAATCTAATACCTTGGAATCTGAAGAGTTTCAGGCAATTAATGGTTTGAATGAACTGCCAAAACCAGGCTTTTCTGTAGATAGAACATCTGTAACTGTTGGTGAAGATGTACAGTTTTTCAACTCTGCTACAGATGCAGATGGTGAAATTGTCTCGGTGCAATATGATTTAAATGGAAACAACTCTTTTATAGATGATGGCTTTGGTAATAACGCTCGTCTGTCGACCGAACCAAATGAGACATTTAGCTTTGCCTTTAATAAGAAATCTCCAGCTAGTGGTTTTAAGATTAAACAACTAGTTATTGACGATAAAGGCTCGAGAGCAGTTAGCAGGCCTGTGACTATTTTTGTAGACTCAACCTTGAGCGATCCTGTAGCAGCCTTTGAAAGCTCTGTAGAAGGCTTAAGAGTGACTCTTAGAGACCAATCGACTGTCGATGTAAACGGAGGTGCTAGCCAAGACACCAGCCAATACCGCTGGGATAAAGATATCAACACCGACTCTAGTGGTGATGGCATTAGTGATAACGATATTGACTCAACAGATATAAACCCTATCTTTGACTACGATAGATCTGGTAAGTTTAGGATTAAATTAACTTTAGAAGATCTAGAGGGCAACACCGACTCTGTGATTAACTCTGTGCAAGTTGGTGGCAACTTACAAGCGCCAGTGTCTGCCTTTGTGCCGACAATAGATGGGCTAGTAGTGAATGTAGATAATAAATCAAGAGCAGACGTGGCTAAGAATGGTTTTATTAGAAGTTTTGCCTGGGACTTTGATTTGTCTAAAGACTCCGATGGCGATGGGCGTAAAGACAACGACCTGGATTCAGACGAGCAAACTCCAGTTATTGAATTTACAAGCAAGGGACTCAAAAAAATTCGCTTAACTGTTACAGATTCTGAAGGTAATGAAGACTCTGTTATAAACACAGTGACCCTGGGAGGCAAATTACAACCCCCTGTAGCGGCATACTTGTTTGAAACAAATGGCCTAACAGTAGAGTTTTCTAACAACTCTCGAATTGACACTGCAAATGGTGGCAGTTTGACCGAAATCAAATGGGACCTAAACACCTCTGTAGATAGCGATGGCGATGGCAACCCCAAAAACGATGTAGATTCTCGAGATCCAAACTTTAGCCATACTTATGACTTTAAAGGCAGGTTTGGAGTCGCCGTAACTGTAGTTGACTCCGAGGGGAATGCAGAGACTGTAGAAAGGTTTATTAATGTTGGAGCAGACGTGCAAGCAGCTGTACCGGCGTTCTTGTTTTCTGTAGATAAAACTGTAGCTAGCTTTGAAAATACTTCTCGTGCTAATTCTGATAAAGGTGTTAGCATAGAAAGTTTTGTTTGGGACTTTGACCTTGCTGAAGATTCCGATGGAGATGGTGAGCCAGACAACGATGAAGACTCAACCAGTGCCAATCCAGGCAGCCACGACTACGAGGTACCTGGTGTTTATAGAGCTAAGTTAACTATTAAAGATAGTCTAGGTAATCTGAACTCTATCTCTAAAAATGTCACAATCCGCCAGAAAGAAACCCTGGCTCCCAAAGCAGCATTTTTGCATAGTAGCAACCAGTTGCAAGTAAGCTTTATTAACAACTCTGCAGCAGACACTGCTAACCAAGTAGAGGTACAACAGTTTATTTGGGACTTTGATTTAGATTCAGATGCTGATGGTGACGGCAACAGTGATAACGATGCTCAATCTAATGAAAAAAATCCATCTGTTAGCTACCCTACTGCTGGAAACTATAGAGTCAGCCTAACTGTAATTGACTCTGCTGGTAAGGTGAGCTCTGTGATTAAAAATATTACTGTTACAGAATCCACAGCTAATGTTCCAGTAGCTGCCTTTACCCATGCTGGGACTGGACTACTAGTTAATTTTAACAATAACTCTACTGCCGACCGTGAAAATGGAGCTAGAATGGTAGAACATATTTGGGATTTTGATACTCAATATGACTCCAATGGAGATGGTGCAGCCGATAACGATGAAGACTCCAACAATACTAATGCTGTGCATAGTTATCCAAGCTCTGGCGTGTACGAAGTTAAACTAACTGTAATTGATAGCTTTGGTAAAACTGATTCTGTGAGCCGACGTATTAGAGTAGAGGCTCTGGCCTCCAGTGCTGCCACTACTGTGCTGGAGCAAACAAATGTTTATAATCAAGCTGCTAATTCTGGTAACTTAGTGACTCGTGGCGAAATGGAAGCTAGGAGCAGGATTGCCCAGTTAGAAGCAGAACTTGCAGCCCTGCAAGCAACTGTAGTTGATGACCCCGCTAGTGCAGCCCTACCAGCAGGAGTTAGTGCAGCCCAAAGGCAGGCGCAGTTAGAACAACAAAGACAATCTCAAATTCAAGCAATTCAAGATCAAATAAGAGCCCAACAAGAGCGTCAGCAAAGGATTGCTGCCGAACGAGACGATGCCATTAGAGAAATCCAAAGACAGGCTTTAAGTCAGCAGATTAACCGCGAAGGCCAAGGCCTGCAAACTGGTTTACAAGCTACAACAAGAAGAGTCTTACCACTTGAGCAAGACCTACTAGACGAGCTAGATACTCCAGTTGACTCTGGACGCTCTGGCTTAGATTTGTCTGATTTTGCAGATCTGGCAGACCTGGGAGTTGGTGGCATAGGAGGTGATGACAGTGTGGTTGCTGGAGACGAAATCTTAAACGCAGTAGGTTTTGACCCTCAGGACTTTATTGTCAGTTCCCCTTCGATCAATCAAGACGACAGAATCATCTTGAATGCCAACACAGGGCGTGTGCGATTTAGCTTTAGCCACCTGCCTGCATATATTGAGACAGTTATTATTGATGAGAATATTTTTAGAGATACCAACTCTGGTACTCCTGGATCGAGTCCAGATGGTACACGTAACAACGATGTTGACTATGTAATTACAGATTTATCTAAGGATCTAGAAATTGAATTTTCTGTTGACCAATCGCCCATTAGACTTATGACTACTCTGATTGATAGCAATTCTAATGTATATTTTGATCAGGTGACAATTGGATTTGGAAGATAAAACACTAAATGATTGCAATTTAAGCTAGTGGATTTAAAATAAAAGAAAACTAAACAATTATAATGACTGACAACAAAGATAAACAAAAAGATCCTAACTCTGCTTCTTCTGGTGATAGCTCTCAAAGCAATTTCGAAGATACTGCTGCTAATCCAGAGCATATAGATGTAGACTTTAAAGAGGCCGGGTTTCATGACCTAGAAGAATTCTCGACAGCATTTAGCGAAACAAACGACAGTATGGACAATGGTGAGCCGATTGTAAAATCGGTGCATAAACACCACTCTAAAAGACCACTAATGATTGTTTTGGTATGTGTGTTTGGTGTTTTTTTAGTGACTGCAATATTCAGCGCGGTGCTTTATATGGGTGCTTCTAGTAGTGGGCAAACTCCATCTATTCTCAGTGGGCTTGGAATTAGCACACAATCAGCCATGAGTTTTGTGTACTTGGGGCTGAGTATGTTTTTTAGCTTAATTGGTCTGTTATCTTTGGTTGGTTTACTTGTTTCGATCTTTAAGTTCTTGAATACTAAGCCAGAAAAAAAACAAAAGAAAAAAAGATCCCTAGTTTTGTTTGCTAGCAGTTGTGCAATTTTTCTAATTTCTATAGTTGCTGTAATTTTTATTTCTGGAAAAGTAACACCAACAACTGAATTTATTGAGGAAGAACCAATTCAAGCTGCTATTACAACTACTCCAGAAAATACTATAGGCTTAATTGCCCCAATCGAAATTGAATTCGAGGCTCTTAACCTTGGTTTGGATCTAGAAGAATTTGAGATTTTATCTTACAACTGGGACTTTGACGATGGAGCCACAGCAAGTGGTCCCTCTGTAGTGCATACATTTAAGACTAAGCCTTTGGATGGAATTTTCAATGTTGAGCTAGATGTTAAATATAGAGAAATTGGCACGGAAGCTACAGACCCCCTTCGACTTTCTCTGAGCAAGACTGTGACTATTGAGAACATCGAAACAGCTGCGCGTTTTAGTATGACTCCTGACTCTGGACAAGCTCCTTTAGAAGTAGATTTTGATGCGAGTTTAAGTGTCGATCCAGATGGATCGATTGTCAGATACGAATGGGATTTCGATGGGGACACTATTATAGATGCAGAAGGAGTGAAAACAAGTTTCAAATACCTGGAAAATGGAGACTATAATGTGAGCTTATTTTTAACAGATAATAATGGGCAAACTACAGAAACCTCTCGAGTTTTGAGTATTAAGGGTGATGAAATTTTTGATGTAGTAATCAAGACCTCCCCTGCCGATGAAATCTTAGCACCAGGACGTAGTTATCAATTTGATGCTTCTCGAAGTAAATCGATGGAGGCTAATATTGTCAGCTATGAATGGAACTTTGGAGATGGGAGAACGCGAGTTGGCCAAAAAGTCAGCTATGAATTTAAATCTGAAGGTAACTATGTAGTCTCTTTGGATCTTAGAGATGAAAATGGTAACACAACTTCTTTAGACAAAGAATATACTGTTTCTAAATCCCCTAGTGGTATCTTTATTAACACAACGACAACCCCTGCCGCTAATGCTGAGGGCATTGTTGTTGGAGAAGTACCATTGCGACTAGATGTCTCGGCAGCTGGTTCGAGTGGAGTGGCGATTGTAGACTACTCTTGGGACTTTGAAAATGACGGTATTATAGATGCCTCCGGACGCGATGCCTCTTATACCTATGTGAACAGTGGTGAATATAAAATCAAACTGACCCTCACAGCCAGCAATGGCAAACAAGCGCACAAGTTAATACGAGTCTCCGTTGAAAAAACTGGGCTTATGACCAAAGTTTCGGCAGAGCCTTCTATTGGAGAAGTTCCCCTGACTGTGGACTTTGATGCGACCAGCACAAAGGTTCCTCAGGGCATTAATATTGTAGCCTTTAGATGGGACTTTGGAGACGGAACTCCAATTTTGCGAGATGGTCCGATAGTTACGCATAAGTTCACAAAAACTGGTGATTTCAAGGTAGCAGTTACCGCAATTACAGATGAAAATGAAACAGACACTACCGAAACGCTAGTCTTTGTAAATGAAATTGCTCTGAACTCATGCTTTAACCCTAGTAGAAACTCCGGGCAGGCTCCTTTGGTAGTTCAGTTTAATCCTAACTGTACAACTGGTGTGGCCCTAAACTTTTCTTGGGACTTTGGTACCGGAGATAACACAACTGATAGAAAACCTACATATACCTTTGAAAATCCAGGCGAATATGAGGTAGTATTAGAAGTGTCTGATTCAGATAATAATGTCTCAAAATATAAAGAAACTATAACCGTTGAATAATGCTTAGAAAAACTGTTGGAATTATTTTAATACTGGGAATGCTCTCAACTTTGATTTTACCATTCATCTTCCAGCTCTAGAGTGGAGGTGCTCTGTGGAACGGATCTGTGCTGGGGTTCAAGAGTAAGTTTGGGTACAACTGGAGTGCATGGGAATGCATGGGAATTTAAATTATAAAGTCTGATTTTGACAAGCTATTTTTGTGGAATGACTTAATTGTATTTAGTGGCTATAGACTAGTTCTGCTAAAATGAATATAATCAATTATTTTTGTGCATGCCTATTAATCTAATGGATCTTTATAAAGATGGTGACGATAGCGACTCGAACGCTGGTTCTTCTGATGACACTAATGCTACTACTGACTCCTCTAATGCCTCGCAAGCTGTAGAACCAGATGCTGGCTTGGAAGCTACTGAGACCACAGATACCAGCCCAGCTGCAACGCCAACTCAAGAGGGCTCATCTATTGTCTTAGACCTGGGAGACTCTCCTACCGAAGCTGCTGCTGAACCTACTGCAACAGACACAGCAGTTATGGAGCCTGATACTGATGAAATTGAGCTTGCATCGAGTAGCGATCCTGCTTTAGATACTGCTGATGCTACGGATCTAGCACCGGAGCAATCAAATTCACTAGTAACTCCTGAGCTAGAACCCTCTCCATCAACTTCTAACGAATCACAAACACAAAGCAAGGAATTTACTGAAGAACAAAAGGCAGAGTATGGTTTAACAAAAATGCCTTCGAAGGTTGAGGTTGAAGATTTAGAAACCACAGATCAACTATTAGACAGTCAAGATACAGACGTGCCTGAAGATTTGGAATACAGTACTGTCTTTGGTTCAAAAACGCTTATTAACTACACCTTGGCAATTGGCGGCTTTGCACTTGTGGTGATTGGTATTTTTTCATTTTTAAACTCTCAGAATATTTCTATAAAATCTAGCTTGGAGAGCATTTCTCAAACTGGTAAGGGCTCGCTGATAGACTCTGTTCCAGCTCTGCCCAATATAGACCTCTCTGGGGCAACCCTTGTTGCAGATTCTGGCACGGCTGGCACAGTAGGGGCGGGTGCGGACGATGCAGGCGCTGTAGATGATAATGGCGATGCAGATGCTGATGCTGGAGATGCAGATGCTGATGCTGGAGATGCTGATGCTGATGCTGGAGATGCTGATGCTGGAGATGCTGATGCTGATGACACAGTTGATGAAGATATATTACTCAGCGACGAGACTACAGACGACACTGAGCTTGGGACTGGAGCACGTGATGCAAGTAATCAAGCTACCACAGATGATTTAGGTCTGGCAGATAATAACCAGGGATTTATGTTTGGTGGCCAGTCTGGTGGTACAGGATTTGGAACTACAGATGCCAATGCCTCGGAACTTGGTGCCCTGCTGCAAAACAACACTGCCCAGTTAGACTTGGTTGGTAGTGATTTTAGTGGTTTTAATAGAGGTGGCAATAGTTTTTTGTCTAATACTAATAACCAGGTGATTACTGCAGGAAACATTGCAGGAGATAGCGGACCAGAAATTTATCTAGCACTTATGGTTAGTTTATTGTTTGCAGCATATCTGACAAAGAAAACAATTTAAAAATAAAATAGTTTTACTTGTCTTTTGTTTTCTTAGCTGTGTTACCTGAGCCGATAGCTTTTTTGAATTCTTTTTTGGCTGTGCCAATTAAATCTTTGCAGCTACAGATTGCCTTGTCTAGGAAGCTAGAGACGTGTTTATTTTTACGAGCTTGCTTAGATAGTTTGGTCCGGATTTTTGAGCCCTTATCTGGTGAAAATAATAAACCAAGCGTGGCCCCTGTTAAAATACCAAAGACAATTGATTTGAATCCTTTTTTGGCCATAAGTTCTGGGGTTATATTTTATTTTAATGTAGCATAAATATAAGTGGAATGGTACTGAAAAATCTTGACTTTTGGCCAAACTATATATATTTTACTTGAGAAAATATAAATTTATACAGATGCCAATTATAAAGTCTGCTAAGAAGAGAGTTAAAACTGCAGAAAAACGACGAGTTAGAAACTATGCTGTACGTAGAAAGCTGCATGATATTCAGAAAAGTTTCTACCTTTTGATTAAAGAAAAGAAAAAAGACGAAGCTGCAAAAATGCTACCTAGTGTTTACAAGACTATTGATTTAGCTGCAAAGAAAAGGATTATTCAGGCTAATAAGGCTGGAAGGCTAAAGTCTAAAGCTCAAAAGAATCTAACTGCTATTAGCTAATGTCTGATAACTGTAAGGTTACATTTCGTAAGGATGGCAACAAAACTACTGTAGATGCTCAATCTGGTGAGACTTTTTTAGAAATTGCAAAAGAAAATGATATTCCAATGGATAATGCCTGTGGTGGCAATGGGGTTTGTACAACCTGCATGATTAAGGTAAAAGATGGCGATGTATCAGAAATGACAGAAAAAGAAGAAATGATGGGCCTCGATGCCGAGCAACCAGATATCCGGCTAGGCTGTCAGGCCAAGGCCAAGGGAGACTGCGATGTTGAGATTGCATATTAAAAAATTGACACCTACTTAGTAGGTGTTTTTTTTGTGTTTTTTTTGTGAATCGATTATATTAAATTTATATAATATCTAACTAAACATAATGAAGAAAATATCTTTTCTAGCAATTCTAGCAATTACACTGGCTGGGTGTGCAGGTACCCCAACAGATGGTGATGGAACTTTTAAAGTTGGTGTAATTTCACCATTAAGCGGAGGAGCTGCCCAATATGGTTTAGAGCAACAGAGAGTTTTTGATTATACTCTGGATCAAATAAATGCAGGTGGAGGTTATAGAGGTACAGATGTGGAGCTTGTCTATGAAGATGGTAAATGCTCTGGTTCCGATGCTGTGACTGCTTTCCAAAAACTTGTAGATATAGACGAAGTAGATGTGGTAACAACTCTTTGCTCTTCGGAAAGTTTGGCTATCGCTCCCCTAACCGAAAGCTCACAAGTCTTAGCAGTGTCCGCAACTAGCTCGAACCCAGATATTGAAGGGGCGAGTAGTTTTCTGTATTCCCTGTCTTATTCAGATGATTTAATTGGGGGTGCTATGCTAGAACAATTGAAAGGCTTTAAATCGGTAGCTATTATCTCTGAACAAAATGATTATAATATTGGCTTAAAAAATATTTTCGAGGCAGCACTTGGTGATACCGTAGTAGCTTCTGAAATGTTTGAACCAACTATGACAGACTTTAGAAATATTATTGAAAAAGTTTCCAATGCAGATGTAGAGGCTATTGTCCTAAACCCATTTGGTGGTACTACAGCTACTAACCTCATTAAACAGATGGCTGAATCTGCAGCCGACTTTGAAGACACACAGCTAGTGACTCACATTGCCTACCTTGCAGACGAAGCACGTGCAGGTGTTGCAGACTTGGCAGAAGGCATGATAATTGTAGATGTTCCCCAAATGACTGGAGATGACATTGTTCAGTTTCAAGCCAATGTCGAGGAAAAACATGGAGAAGTTACTAATATAGGTAGTTATTATGTAGCATCTTCGCATGATGTACTAATGAACTTGGTTGAGTTAGCAAACGAGGTTGGTGAAGACTCTGTAGCACTTAGAGATGCCTTAGTTGCCGATGAATTAGTTGGATTTGTAGCTGGTGGTCTTTCTTTGGGTACTAACAACTTTTTGAAAGGTGTTCAAGCTGCAGTCTATGTAGTAACAGAAGGTGTTGCAGTAATGCAATAAGTCTTAACTCCCACTGCTTTGATTGGTGGTGGGAGAGTTTATTTAAAAAATTGATATGAGTTTTTTTCTACAAATATTGGCAAATACTTTTGTCCTTGGGACGCAGTATGGGATGTTTGCTATGAGTTTGTACCTCATTCGCTCAGTTAGCAAAATAGAGCATGTTGCCCTGGGAGCAATTGCGACTTTTGTGGCCTATATGTTTTTGGTGGCTTTTAAGGCCTCTGGTTCTTTTGTGGCAGCTAGCATATATTCAATTGTCTGGGCGATCTTCTTTGGAGGTTTGTCGTATTACCTATTGGAAAAGTTTTACAAGAATCACGATACTCTCTTAGGGCTTTTGGCAAGTTTGTCGTTTGGAGTTATGCTTGAGAGTTTGATTGCTATTATTTTTGAATCAGATGCTAAATCGATTATAGAAGGTGTTTTACCAACAGTTAGTTTAGGCTTGGTTAAACTGACTACCCCTGGTTTAATTACTATTTTGATGGGAGTTGTTTTAGCTGTTGTGATTGTATTTATAGTCAGAAAGACTCCGTATGGCAGAATACTTAGAAGTATTACAGAAAATAACGCATTGGTGGCTAGTTTGGGAGTAGACCAAGCCAAGGTGAGAATGTTTGTTTATTGTTTGGGATGTATTTTGACAGGATTTGTGGGAGTTATGATTGGTTTGAATGCTGCAGTAACACCGTATATGGGATTCAACTTGGTAATCACAGCATTTATTGCCCTATTTGTTGGAGGTGTCACTGATATTAGAGGAGTTGTGGTGGCAAGTTTTTTGCTGACTTTGATTCCGGAGTTTTTGATTAATTACTCACCCAACTCACTTGGGTTTAGCTCGAGTCATAAAATGTTTTTTGTTTTCATAATCGCTTTGTTGATTATATTTGTGAGACCAAATGGTTTATTTGCAAAGCAAACACGTAAAAGTTAATTTATACTATGGGATATTATTTTTCGGTTTTAATTAAGGTATTTATTTCTACCACCCAAGCTATTGGAGCTCATTTGACATTGTCTATGGCTGGTATATTTTTTTTAGCAATCCCAGTCAGCTATAGTTTTATGGCCTATGTATCTGCAATTGCACAAAGAAAGTTCTTGTTTGCTCCGGAATGGGCCTTCATTATAGGGCTGGTGTTAACCTTTGTCCTAGGACTGGTTTTAGCTTACTTGTATATAAAAGTCTCCCAGGAGAGTTTTACTGTCTTAACTGCTGCCAGTATTTTGGGTTTTGAGGCCTTCGTTAAATCCTTTGGAGATATTACAGGAGGTGTACTAGGTATTGCTGGCATAATGAGGCCAGATTTTATGCGGAATTTGTTTTCTATTATGGTGATTTCTGGAGTTATAATGATTGTGATGTTGATAATCGAACATTTGATATTCCGCTCACACCTAGGTAGATCGATTAGAGGGCTTAAGGAGTCAGATGTAATTTTGGAATCGCTTGGTGTTTCTTCTAATAAGATTTCGACAATTATTATTGTTTTAGCCACCATGCTAAGCGGGATTGCCGGAGGGATGGAAGTCTTGCGAATTCAGTTTTTGGACCCCAGCTTTGGAGGAATTCCAAATTTAATTTTGATTGCCTCTATTGCTATTTTAGCAATGAAACCTTCGGTAAAAGTGGTCTTTGGCTCGACTCTTTTTGTGGTCTTGCTACCTGAACTCTTAAGATTTTTTGAGTTTAACCCTTTGATTATGGGGCACTTGCGCATGCTGTTATATAGCCTGCTGCTTGTGGTGCTTATTCGTAACCTATCTGGAAAATATTCAACTGCCAAACGTATTGTCTAAACTAAATTTATGAAAAAAGAAAAAGTTTTAAGCATAGAAAACCTACATGTACAACTGGGTTCTAGAATGATTAATGAAGATATCTGCTTAGATGTGTATCAAGGTGAAATTGTCGGAATAGTCGGTCCAAATGGATGTGGTAAGACTACATTTTTCAATGCAATCTCTGGATTTGCACCGATTGATACTGGTTCGATTTTAATCAAAAATGTCGAAGTTAATAACTACTCACCGCACCAAAGAGCCAAGCTTGGTTTAAGCCGAAGTTTTCAAAACGTGGGTGTCTTTAAAGAGCTAACTCTGGAAGAAAATCTCATGATGGCAATTGAGCACTCTTTGCAGTTACCTTGGAACTGGATGCTAAAGAAAGACTACAAGAAAATGGTCGACCAGCAAATTAACGAAGCTTTGGATAATGTCGATCTTTCTGGTCATAAATATTCATTAGCTGGAATATTGTCTGGTGGGCAACTACGTCTTTTAGAAATGCAAAAGCTGCGCCTTTCTGGTGGAGACTTGCTCTTAATTGACGAGCCAACAGCTGGTGTTAGCCCTGTGCTCAGAAATGAGCTATCAAACCAAATTAAGGGACTCTGCCGGGACCATGGTAAGACTATTGTTATTATTGAACATGATTTAAAGTTTCTCTTTAACTTGGTCGACCGTGTGATAGTGCTTGTAGACGGTAAAAAATATATAGAAGGCTCACCAAAAGCTGTTCAAGAAGACAAACGTCTCAAAGAAGTCTACTTTGGAGCTTAGTGATTCGGGCTGGGGCTTGAGCTGAAGTCTTGTTGACAAAAGATACTTTTGTAGAAGATGCCTATAGTAGCCATATTTGTTTTATGCTAAGATTTTTGCGTATTAAATAGAATATATGCAAACACTACTAGAGGGCAGATCTTTTTACTTGGTTGTGTTCTTTGTGTTTGTATTTATTACATATTTTTTTTGGTCTCCCCTTGATAACTCGCAACTCAAAGGCACTTTGATAGTTGACCAAGGCATTGGTGTCAGCCAGCAGGATCTGAGTAATATGCTAGAGTCGCGACTTATGGAATTAGGACACGCCCAGATAAACTGTAGTGATAATTTGTTTCCGACTGTTAAATGTGATTTTACTCTAGAATCGTCTAAGGCAGCGGAAAGTTTGGGGATTCAACGAGAGCTAAAGGCCAGAATTTCTGAAATTGCTTTTGTGGGAGAAGGTTTAGAGGTGGAGAAGATTAATAGTAATTTGAGTTGCTTTAGCCTGAACAACCTGCAAGTTTTTGAGCTAGAGGATTCACAATACTATGGTAGCTTGAGCGCGAGTTGCGTGATTAACCTTAAAGGCTTGGTAGACCTACGATAGTACTGAGTGTGTTCATGCTGTTGTCTAGTTTGCGTACTTTAGCATATACCAAAGCAGGTAGCTTGTTAAGCCTACCTGCTGTTGTCTTGTTTTGCTATGTTTAATCTTTTGGGAGCTAGAGGAGGTTCAGGGTGATAATGTATTCACCGACCTCGGCGATGTGACCATCTAGAGCCTCTACAAATTCAATCGAGTCGGCTAGAGTTTCTTGTTGAATTGTTTGCATGTCTTGCTGGATGGCCTGAGTGACATCTGCTGAAGGGCTGTGGATTTGGAGTTTGATTCTTTGGTCAACAACTAAATCTTGGATTTTGCGATAGTCTTGAATTTGGCGGATTGTGTCGCGAACGTAACCTTCTTTAATTAATTGTTCGTTGAGGCTGGTGTCTAGCTGGACGACTAGGTTTTGGTTGGCTTCGACATCGTCTTTTTCTAAGCCTTGGTAGCTAAAGCTATAATCGTCTTCGGTGAGGGTTTGGCCACAGATCTGAACGCTGTTGTCTTGGACTTGGTAGTCCCCTGTTTTAGAGGCTTTGATTAAGTCCTTCATTTGTGTTGGGTATAATTTGCCAAGTTTGCGGTTGTTGAGCTCTAGGCGCAGAATTGCAAATTCTGAGAAATCTTCCTTAATATTTATCTGCTTAATATTGAGCTCTTGCTGGATGGTTTCTAAACTACTGTCATCTAGATTGAGTTTGCTGTTGATGACCAAATTAATTTGCTGTAGTGGCTGGCGAACCTTGATTTTGTGACGAGCCCTAATTGCAAGCCCCAGGGAAACAATTTCTTGGACAAGTTGAGTTTTTTGATTCAGTTCTGGGTTGAGCATTTGTGCGTTTGGCTTTGGCCAGTCTTCTAGGTGGACTGATTCTGACTTGCTGAGATTCTTGAAAATTTTCTCAGCAGTGAATGGTATAAGAGGTGCCATGAGTTTGCACAGCGTGACTAGGACCTGATAGAGGGTGGTCATGGCTTCGAACTTGTCTGAGTCGTTTTCGGACTTCCAGAACCTTCTACGAGATCTTCTGATATACCAATTGTTGAGGTCTTTAATAAACTCTGCATACTGTTGGCAGGCTGCTTGCAGCTGATAATTATCTAAGGCGTTTTCGGTATTAGCAATTAATTCTTGGAGCTTGGAATGTATCCATAGATCTAATTCATTCGTAAATGTTGTAACACAGTCTTTGGGTTGGAAGTTGTCGATATTGGCATAGGTAACAAAGAAACTGTATGAATTCCAAAGTGCTAATATGGTGCCTTTGAGTTCTTCTTCCACTTTGGAATCTTTATAGAGGATATCCTGGCCTTTAGTGAAGGTAGAGTTCATTAACGATAGTCTAACGGCGTCGCTGCCATACTGATTAATGAGGTCAATTGGTTCTGTGTAGTTTTTGAGTCTTTTGGACATTTTGCGGCCATCTCCTGCTAATATGGTGCCATGGGCTATGACATTTAAGAAAGGCGGTTTATCGAACAGGGCTGTGCCGAGCACTAGGAGTGTATAAAACCAGCCTCGAGTTTGGGGTATGTATTCGACAACAAAATCTGCAGGAAAGTTTTTCTCAAAGAACTCTTTGTTTTCAAATGGGTAGTGTAGTTGAGCATATGGCATGCCTCCTGATTCAAACCAGCAGTCAAGGACTTCTGGGATTCTTTGCATTTTTGCATTGTTGCACTTTGAGCAATCATAGGTGTAATTGTCGACAATGTGTTTGTGGAGATCTGTGATTTCATGACCAATTTTGTCTTCGAGTTCCTTCCTTGATCCAAAGACCTCGAGATGCTTACAATTTTCGCCTGTGCACTTCCAAACTGGTAAAACTGAGCCCCAGTATCTATTTCTGGAAATACACCAGTCACGAGCATTTTCTAGCCATTTGCCCATAACATTATCTTTAATGTATTCGGGTTCCCAGGTGATTTGTTGATTGTTTTTAATCATTTGCTCTTTAATTGGTTCAACCGCCATAAACCAAGCTCCAACTGCTTTGTAGATGAGTGGGTTGTCACACCTCCAGCAATGTGGATAGGAATGCACATAGCTTGAATCGTGGAAAAGTTGATTTTTGTCTTTGAGGTCCTTGATGACTTGTGAATTTGCATCAAATATATTTTGACCTTTGTAATCTGTTACGTGATCAAGGTATTTGCCGTTCTCGTCTATATTTAAATAGAATGCGATGTTTTGTTGTTTACAGACTTCGTAGTCATCTTCGCCAAAGGCTGGCGCCAAATGTACTAGTCCAGTCCCGTCTATGTCTGAGACAAAGTCTGCTAGGATGATTTTATGGTGTTGTTTTGTTGTTTCCTCTTTTCCTACATTACCTTCAAAATAATTGAAAAGGGGTATGTATTCTTGGTTTTCTAGGTCTTTACCTTGGAAAGTTTCTAGCACTTTGTAGTTTTCAGGGTCTTTAAATAGTTTTTCGACTAGGTTTTGGGCAACAATATATGTTTGGCCATCTTGGTCTTGGACCTTGGAGTACTTGATGTCTGGGTGTACAGCAACGGCCATATTTGCTGGCAATGTCCATGGAGTTGTTGTCCAGATTAAGAGGTTAGCTTCTGAATCTTTAAGCTTGAGTTTGGCTATAACTGTTCTATCTTGACGCTCTCTATAGGCATCGTCCATTTTAATTTCGAAATTTGAGAGTGGTGTGACACACCTGTAACAATAGGGCAGTATTTTAAATCCTTCGTAGATGAGATCTTTGTCGTGAAGAGTTTTGAAAACCCACCAAATAGATTCCATGTAGTTTAAGTCTTGAGTACGATATTGTCTATTAAAATCAACCCATCTGCCCATTCTATGGATGATGGTTTCCCACTCATCTGCAAAAGTTAGAATGTTTTCTCTACACTCTTCGCAAAATTTATCTACTCCATACTCATGGATGGCTTCGTGGTTTTTGAGATTAAGCTTTTTCTCCACTAGATTTTCTATTGGCAAGCCATGACAATCCCAGCCCCATGTTCTGTCGACATGGTAGCCTTGCATAGTCTTGTACCTTGGAACTATGTCCTTTATGTAACTGGTAGAAAGTGACCCCATATGCGGCAGTCCCGATGCAAATGGAGGCCCATCATAGAATATGTAGTCCTGTTGGCCTTTGTTTTTATCAAGAGATTTTTGAAAGATATCATTTTCTGCCCAAAACTTTTGGATCTGCTCCTCCATTTTGGGAAAATTTTGCTTTGGATCAACTTTATCAAAGTACGACATAAGAACACATTAAATATTTTATAATTCAATGTGGACGACTCTTTATGCTCGTAGAAGGTTTAGACCTTTTCGGCTGGCCGCGGTACCACCACTTTTCCCACTGTTTGTGGGCACTCGTTTGAATTTGGTGACGAAGTTTTTGTCTCCGGGCAGGTCTACTCCCCTATTTTGGACCCCTGAGCTCAGCTGTGTAGTTGAGGACTTGCAGGAGTTAGTGTGGGTTTGTGTGGGTTTCTGCTGCCGACTCGCCCTGTGATTGCAAGGCTCGAATGTCTTTACTTGATTTTAGGGGCTTGGCTTGGATTTGTCAAATTACTAGTTTTTTGGTTCTTGGTGCTGGTAAATTCGCTTACTCTCTCTCACTAGATTTCGTAGCGTTCTGCTTGATTGACTTTTAGCTTGGAGAGGACGGGATTTTGAATGTTTGATAAAACTAAATCCAACTTGCTGTCAGGCATTATTGCAGTGAGAAAGTTGATGATTGGCTTTGGGTTTGTTTGTGCTTGAATAGCAAGGCGGACAATATTGGGTTTGTCTGTGGAGTTTTCTACTAAAATATTGATTTGTGCCTGCAGTCCAAATTTACGAATCCGCCCTCTAAGTTTAACACCATGCAGCTGTGAAGTTTCGGATGAAAGTGCGTAAATATTCCAAGTAATCATACTAACTAGTTTAACTAGTTGTATTGTAGCATATGATTTACAAGACTGACTTGGTGGTTATAGCCTAATATTTGTGAGGGTTTTGGATCATATCTAATAAGAGATCCCCTAGGACTTGTGACATCTGAGACACCTCTATATTTGGCAGGGCAGTTTGGCCATAAAAATCTTCCACGTGCTGCGTTTTGGGTCCAATCCCTAAGCCAATTAGCTTGAGATTAGTCTTGGAGATAGAATCTATTGCGTTTCTTAGATCTTGTTTGTTACTCCTCTTACCTTCGGGTAACCCGTCTGATAGAATCAATACAAATTTTAATGAAGCTGTTTGTTTTTGTAATCTCTCAGCTGCTAATTTTAGACATGGTCCATCATCATTGTAATCAGCACTGTTGTTTCCACCTGGGTTAGAGTTTCTAACTTCGGCTGGCATACCATTGATTTTTTGACGAGTCTTGGAAGTTAATGAGTC
>CAYVIV010000018.1:0-17292 GCA_964451705.1 uncultured Candidatus Peribacteria bacterium
ATTTTCAGTTGGCTGCTTTTTACCACACTTTCGTAATCGTGGAGTTCTTCAACTTTGAGTCCCAGAGTGCGACAGATCCGTCGTTCTTCTTTGACTGACTTTTTGGCTTGTTTCAAATGCTCTTTGAATTCTTAACAATTTCCTGCAACAACATTTCTTGCTCCATTGTAGCGTTAAATTTCTTCAATAGTTTTAAAGATAATTCAGAAGTCTTCTTAATTTGAGCAATCTTAATAGAAGAAAGTCTAAAATGCGGCACAAAGTCAACCTTATTGTGCTCTTGCACCAACCTGTCATCTAATACAGAAGCAAGTACTAGTTCCTCTACATGATCATTTAAATCAGTAAAGTTTAAACGCAAAAACTCAGCCAATTCTGACTCTGTAACTATCCCTCCATGATGTAATACAAATTTCATAACCTCAGAATGCATTTTCGAAATATCTGTATGAATTGCATTCCTTTGCATTTTCTTTAAAGCATGGGACTGAATCTGACGAATTCTCTCTCTAGTAACCCCTAGTTCAACTCCTAAATTAGCAAGTGTACGAATCTGCTGACCCTGCAAACCATATCTTGCAGAAATAACTCTTGCCTCCTTGTCAGTTAATAGTGTTAATAAAGAACCAACTATTTCCACAGGATTACAAATAGAGGACTCAATCAAACCTACAAATGACTCCATAGGCCGTAAACGTGTACTTGAACATAACATAAAATGTTGGTTTACAAAATTCACTTCCATTCTAAAACTAGTTTCCCACATAAGCAATAGGGTAGATTTATTTATGTCAAAGGGTTGTTTGTGGCTTTAAAATAGGGTATAATAAAAGTGTTGGTAAATAATAACAACAGCAAAGATGTTATGGCAAATTCTGAGTCAAATTGGTCTCACAGAAAAAGAAGCTAAAATATACCTAGCCTTATTAGAGACTGGCAACCAAGCTGCTAGTGTAGTTGCAAAAAAATCCGGAGTCAACCGCACAACCTGTTACATGATTCTCACAGACCTCAAAGACAAAGGTCTGATCACAACCTCGAACATTGGCTCCACTCAATATTTCCAAGCCTTGGATCCTGCATTTCTACTCACCTATATCCAAAAAGAAAAAAATAAGCTTGCCATTCAAGAAAACATGCTCCATCAAAACATGCAGTATTTAGAAAAAATCCAAGCAAAACACACAAACAAACCCACAGTTAAATTCTACGAAGGCGAAGCTGGTATCTTAAATTTATACTTAGACACCCTCCAGGCCAAAGAAAAAACAATCTACAGCTTTCTAAACTACTTTGCCATTCAAGAGGATATATATCAAAAAATAGTTGCTGAGTACCTCCCAAAAAGAGTTAAGTCAAACATAAAAGCCAAAATAATAACCATATCCAAACAAAAACTCAACTCAAAAACTCAAAACAGTATACTTAGAAACGCTGCAAAAAATCTTAGAGAAATAAAACACTACACAGGAAACTTAGAACTAGAGGTTGAAGTTGAGATTCAAACCTATGACAATAAAACAAGTATCATCAATTGTAAAAAAGATAATCTATTCGGAGTTTTGATAGAAAACCAAGAGTTAGCAAACTCAATCAAAACCATGCACAAAATTATTTGGAGCTTCATCTAACCATTAGGGTTCCCTACAATCACACCATAAATACCCATGTCATTCTGTCCACCTGCTGAGTATTTCGTAGGATTATATCCTGCATCAGTTAAGGCCCGTATAAGACCATCTGCATCTCGTCTTGTAGAACGTGATATAAACATATGTTGTGGAAAGTCTTCCCATTTACTCCTAACTACATCTAATATAGAGTTAGGCAGTGTAATATGAAAGGCAATTGTTTTTGTATATTCTCTAGTTGCCTCATCTACAGAGTCCAGAAGAGTCAAGTGTACGTGTCGCTCTAAATTCCTCAACAAAGCATCTTCTACTCCCATTTTTGACAATATCGTAGCTGGTACAGCAGAGACAAACTTCTTTACTATAAATGAATTATAGGTACACAGGGCTGGATAAATCATCTCAGTACCTTGCGCATCAAAATAAAAACGTCCAGTGCCAGACACATTTTCACACAATTTAAACAACTCTTTTTGTGTCAAATTACCTGAAGTCAACCCACCCATAAAGTGATAACTCGGTTGATTACAAGCAAACATTAACCTCTCAGCATCCAATCTATCCAATTCAGGTACAAAGCCCACATCATGAATATTGCCTAAAATTACTTGAATATCTGACAACTTACTTAGTGCAGCAGAAGTCTCTAAAACAGAAGTTAATTCCTTTGGACATTGAGAACATAACAGTACTGTTGGCTTCGATCTGCCAACATTACAATCATTTAAAAACTTCAATCTTTGACTCAATAACTCCATCTCATGACGTGCTGGACCAACAAAAACTATAGAACCAACAGAATTACCCTGATCGTCAATCTGTAAAGATCGCTCTAAAACAGATCCAAAATTTCGAACGCATTGCTTATGCAAACGGCCATAACTTGGGTCATCTCCTAGCAATCTATAGAACTCACCACCTGCACCAAAATATAAATCTGCAGTGTCCACATGAAAGAACTCTTTTCCATTAAAAATAGGCTGTGTATCTAAATCAAATCTGTCAGGTGCTAGAATAGAGCCAGAAATAAACTTATCAAAACCTGCACTCACCTCTGTATTCAAAAACAACCCTGCATGCTCAACTGCTGTTGCGGTAGTGTGTACACCAGCCTCTGTACTAACAAGCGGACGATCAACTAATCTTTGCATGATACGTCGTAAGCTAAACATAGCTTCCTGAACCTCGGTGCTATATAAACTCAAACCTGATTCCTCATTAGGCTGAGTGTACAGCGTTCCCGGTGCAATATGCGGCGTTACCGGTGAGTTTATACCTGCGTGATTCACAAAAGAATATTGTTAACTTATCATCCTTAATTAAACACACCCAAGATCAAATGTAAAGCTTATTTTTCTAAAAGGGCTTTGAAAATTGAAGAAATAAAGCCAAATCTTATTTTCACCAACAAATCCTTAAAACGCAAGTAGGCTTGTTGTTTGTATTCTACTAGCGGATCTTTTTGACCATAGGCATGTAGAGAAACGTTTTGTCGTAAATAACCCATGTCATCAATATGCTCCATCCAAAAAGTATCAATAGTGTTTAAATAAAGGAAGCGTAAAGCATCATTTAATTTAGCTTGATTTGAATTAGAGACCAAACCATTAAACCTTGCAACAAAAAAATCAAAGATAAATTCACGTAATTCTTTTTCATCAGATATGTTTTCTAACTGTTCCAGTTTCAGCGAGTCAGAACCAGACTCATGAATAGCATTGATAGATTCAAAAATCTCACGATAGTCATAAGTTTTTCCTTGTTTATGTTGGATAACTAAATTATTAGAAAGTTCCTGTAAATAATCTAGCACATTAGCTTTTATAGAATCAGATGCTAAAACCTGACGTCTTTTTTTATAAACAATCTCTCGATGGTAGTTAATTACATCATCGTATTCAACAACGTGTTTTCGCATATCAAAGTTACGACCCTCTACACGAGTTTGAGATTTCTCTATCGCAGACGAAATGAATCTGCTTTGAATAGGCATATCGTCTGGGACATTTAGTGCGGTCATTGCTCTTTGAACTCTATCACCTCCGAAAATGCGCATTAAATCATCTTCTAACGACAAATAAAACTGGGATGTGCCAACATCCCCCTGTCTACCAGAACGACCTCTTAATTGATTATCTACTCGGCGCGATTCGTTACGCTGGGTTCCAATAATATAAAGTCCCCCAACTTCCATAACACCCTCTCCAAGCTTGATATCAGTACCACGACCCGCCATATTTGTTGCAATTGTAACTGAACTTTTCTGACCAGCAGCTGCAACAATTTCTGCCTCTCTGGCATGATTCTTGGCATTTAAAACTTCGTGCTTGACACCTTTTAACTTTAGTACCTGCGATAAAATTTCAGACTGTTCTACAGAACTAGTACCAACCAAGACAGGTTGGCCCTTTGAATAAAGCTCAGCAACCTTGTCTGCTATGGCTTTATATTTAGTTTGGCGAGACTTATAAATAAAATCTTGCAAATCTTGCCTCAAAATAGGTTTGTTGGTAGGAATAACTACAGTTTTCAAACCATAAATCTTATAAAATTCTTCCTCTTCGGTCTTGGCAGTACCAGTCATCCCAGAAAGTTTTTCAAAAAGCCTAAAATAATTCTGGAAGGTAATCGAAGCAAGCGTTTTAGATTCTCTTTGAATCTTAACTCTTTCTTTAGCTTCGATAGCCTGATGCAAGCCTTCTGAATATCGTCGACCTGGCATTAATCTACCAGTAAACTCATCGACAATTAAAACTTCATTATCCTTAACCACATAATCAACATCTCTTTTAAACAAGGCCTTTGCCTTTAAAGCTTGTTCTATGTGGTGAATAACACGAAAACCTCCTTTGGCATAAATATTGTCAACTTTTAAGGCTTTCTCCATTTTTTGAATACCCTTTTCGGATAAAGTCGCAACTCGTAGTTTTTCATCTATATTATAGTCATCATTTTCCGTTAAGGTTTCAACTAAAGAAGTGTATAGCTTGTATTGATCTGTAGATTCTTCGTCTGGAGCAGATATAATAAGTGGAGTCCGTGCTTCGTCTATTAAAATAGAGTCAACTTCATCAACAATACAATAGAATAAATCTTTTTGAACTACATTATCAATATCTACAGCCATGTTATCGCGAAGATAGTCAAAACCAAATTCATTATTCGTTCCATAAACAATATTGCACTCATAGGCTTTTTTCTTTTCTTCAAGCTCTTGATTTGTAGAAATAACTCCCACGCTCAAACCAAAAAACTCATATATCAAGCTCATCCAATTGGCATCTCGAGAAGCTAAATATTCATTAACTGTAATTACATACACAGGTCTTTTAGACAGACAGTTCAAAATTACTGGCAAGGTACAAACAAAAGTCTTCCCCTCCCCAGTCTTCATCTCGGCAACACTGCCATTGTGCAAAACATATCCACCAATTAACTGCACGTCGTAATGCACCAACTCCCACACAGTAGGTTTTCCTAAAACCTCATAGTTAGTAGCGCATAAAAACTTAGCAGCAGCTTTGACCAAAGCAAAGGTTTCTACTAGTAGACTGTCCAAAGACTCAGAGTTGTCCAGGTGTCTAGTCTGCAACTTAGTAAATTCTTCCTGAAAATCTGCCTGAGTCTTCAAAGAACCAAGATACTTTTGATAGTAAGCATCTATCAAAGGAACAATTTTCGCAGCCGTCCTTAAGGCCTTGGCATTACTATCTCCTGTAAGAGTTTGAGCTATCTTTTGAAATACCATAGTTTAAATATAAAATTCTCAATTTAGATTACAAAAAAACTTAAATTAAAGCAATTACTTTCCCTTTATTACCACTAAAAATGTTTTTAAAAGTATTTTCAAATCTAAGAAAAAGGACCAATTTTCAATATAGTAAGTGTCTAACTCAACCTCCTTCTCAAAATCCAGACTACATCTACCACTAACTTGAGGTAAACCTGTCATACCAGGTTTGATTGTAAAGACAAAGTTGTGGTGCTTCTGGTATAACTGTACTTCTTCTGGCAAGTGAGGACGAGGACCAACCAAACTCATATCGCCCTTTAAGACATTCCAAAGTTGTGGCAGCTCATCTATATCGTATTTTCTTAAAAATAAACCCAGTGTAGTAATGCGTGGATCGTTCTTTATCTTTACCAAAGGTGAACCATTACGAGTATTATTAGCCTTCAACTTTGTATATCTTAAACTATGAGAATTTGCTGCCATAGAGCGAAATTTATACATATAAAAACGCTTTTGATGCAAACCAACTCTCTTGATGACTTCACCATTGTCTAAATACTTAAAGAAAATAGTTCCCTTAGAATCTAGCTTAATTAAAATTGCTACCACTAAAAAAACTGGAGACAAAATAACTATTAAAAACAAACTCACTACAATATCAAACAGTCTTTTGAATAAGGCTGGCCACAAATAAATAGTGGTCGGGTTCAGCTTTAATAAATCAAGATCACCAATTCTTGCTGAGATTAAGTGCTTAGAACTGTTCAAATATAAATCTGCCAGAAAGTAGTAAGACTTCTGTCGAAAACGACAATAATCTAACAGCCACTCAGAAACCTGCGAATCAATAGCTCCTAGCTGATAGAAACTATCAAAATCAGTCTTTTGCAACTTAGATTCAATCACCGATAATTTCCCTAAATAAGTTTCTCCAGAAATTTTCAAATCTCGCGGGGCAAAATATCCAACAATCTTGCAACCACCAGCCTGAACGCCCTGCTCTAAAAATTTCTCAAACAATTTTTTGGTAGAGGTCACAACCAAAACCTTTTTTATATACCGCTGCGTATTAGACAAATATTTATAAAGTTTAAAACAAAGTAGTCTAGTAATAGCCAAAATCACAAAAACATTCATAAAAGTGAAAAGCATTACAAATCGAGAGAAAACGAAGCTTCGCTTAAAAAAGTAATAACTCACAAGCAAGAAAAAACATAAACATACCGTTTTAAAAACTCTCTTTAATTGAGTTCTCGGTGAGGTCACAGTCGAAAAACGATACAAACCCACCACAAAAGCACTAAACAAAAATAGTGCAACAAATTTCAAACTGTATTCAAATAAAATCCACTCACCTACATATGTATCTGAAACAGGTGCTAAGAAGGTCAAAGCAAAGTCAGAAGCTCGCAGGTAATATGAAAAAAATAAAGTTGCAATAATCACAACAATATCCAGTAAAATTAAGGTCGGAATAAATTTATACTTAAGATCTTTCATAATTTAAATTAAAGCCCTTTAAATAAGCCGAGTTCTGTAGTTCTAACAATTTATCTTGACCTGAATTTTCAAACAGGTTCCAGCTGTGGGCAAGCTATAATCTAATAAAGAATATAAAACAATTATAGAGTGCCATCCCACATTGCACCAGGTAGGGTTTACCAGAATCTTATAGTTACCTATAAGTCCAAACCTTAAGTTTGCTTTTCACCTTTCGCAAGCAAGCTTGCTAGTATAGTCTCTGTGGCACTTTCCCTCATTTACATGGGCAGAATTTCTCTGCTACCTTATTCTTTACGGTGCTCGGACTTTCCTCACTTATGTATAAGCGCTGTTAGATTTAAAGGGCAAAACAATTTTACCAGACTTTGTCAATAGATCAAAGCTATTTTTTAAGAAATATTTTATAAAATGTTAATTATTAGTTAGTATGGTCATAAGTTCTTAACCACAAACTATGAATTACAAAAAATTTATTAGTATTGTAATTACACTGGCATTAGTGATCCAACCTGCCAGCTTTGCAATGCACCACGGGGTGGACGTACAAACATCTCCGCAGTTAATTAAACCCATAGACACACAAACCTCCCCACAGTTAATTAAACCAGTGGACGTACAAACTTCTCCGCAGTTAATACGACCCATAGACACAAACAATCAACAAATACTACCTATAAGACCTGAACCTATTAGTAGGGATCAACTCAAGGATGAGTTTAAAGATAGTAGGGATCAACTCAAGGATGAGTTTAAAGATAGTAGGGATCAACTCAAGGATGAGCTTAAAGATAACAGGGATCAACTCAAGGATGAACTTAAAGATAGTAGGGATCAACTCAAGGATGAGCTTAAAAAGAAAAAACAAATCATACAGGGCTTTGGGCGTAATGAAGTTAAACAACAGCTCAAGTTAAAAAAGGCTCCACAAATTTTACGTTTAAAAAAACATCTACAAGAAGATCAAAAAGACAACAACCTTAGAGACAAATTCGAAACTGAAATTGAAAACATCACAAATCAAGATGACCTTATTATACTCAAAAAACAAAAACTAAGAGAGGTCATCCAAAAAGCCAAACCTAGATTTAGACAGATTCACAATAAAAAACCGGAAGTCTTTAAAAAGAAAAAAGAACATTTAAGAAAAGAGGGGCAGCTTAAAGCAGTGAAAGCAACCTTGGGTCACAAAATCCAATTAACTGTTTTGGGTCTAGAGGCCGGTATACCAGCCTCTTTCTATAGTGATTCTGAAAAAGTTAAATTACTTGGAATGAGAAATTTAACAAGTTCCGATAGAATTTCTTCTAGAGTGGGAGCATCTATAGATTTTGCTACCGAGGAAACTAAAGATGTCACTTTAGTATTTGAATTGCATCCTAGCAGTACAGAAATGAAGTTCACCCTTCAAGGAGAACCTGTAAAAACCAGCATTAGAGAACTTATAGAGGGTCCAAAAAAATTCAAACTAGAGGGAGCCAAGGAACTTAAGTTATCTTACCTAACAAACAGAAAAATCCTTCGCACAGTCGGAGACTACAAATTTGAGAATAAAGATAACCAAGTAGGACAAAGACTAGAACGTGTGCGTGCAAAAGCTCAACAACACAAAGAGTGCACCCAACTTAGATCTGATCTTAAAAATATGGAGTTTGATGGCTTTGAAAACAGAGCAGAAAATTTATTTAAACTTCTAGAGCAGTCCCCTGGTCCAGTTGCTTGTAAAGCAGGCCTTAACAAAATACCACAAATCAAAGAAGAACTCAGGCAACTACGCTTTAAAGCTAAAAAAATTACATATAAAGATGTTGCCGAAGGTTGGTTTAAAACACATGTTGAAAGAATTAGTAAAAGAAAGGCTTTTGGTAAAGTATTATTTCAAGGCTACAAAAATGCACAGGGCCAACTAACTGGTGAGTTTGGACCAAACAATCAAATTAAACTTGGAGAACTATTAAAAGTCTCCTTGATTACAGCTGGAATCGAGCCAAATACAGAAATTAGCGATAGCACTATAGACCAAAACCACTGGGCTAAAGGTTTTGCTCAATCAGCTTTTGATAGTAATTTATCTGTAGCATCTAACCTCAGCGATCTTAATAGAAGCGTGACTCGAGGACAAGCACTCCAAACCTTTGCCGAAGCCCTCATGATAATCGACCCTCTTAATCCAAATGCCAACGATAGCCAGTGTGACTTTGAAGCTATGAAAGATAGCTTTGCAGATTTCGATCCAGAACATCCGCAAACCTTAGCTGCATGTTTATTTGTACAAGATGGTATTATCAAAGGTTCACAAGGATATCTTAAATTAGACTCTGCAACGAACCGTGGAGAAATTGCCAAAATTCTAAACAACATTCTCGACAAGTATGTAGATGTAGAAGAAATAGTTCTACAACTTCCTAGCGGTTCACAAGGCAACACAGTCATCCAACACCCACTAGAAGATGAAACGCTAAATCAACCCGTTATAGAAGCTGATGATAACAACGATGGCCAAGTAGAATCTCAAGAAAATAATAACAACAGCAGCACAGAAGCCTCTAGCAATGACTAGAAAAATTTAAACACTCAAACAACAACAAACATAACTAGAAAAAGCCCTGGCATCTGCCAGGGCTTTTTTAGAATTAAAATTTATCAGTCATCTCTGTAAATCGTCTTTGCTAAGAGTGTTTTTGTTTAAAGTGAGAACAAGCTTTTAAACATTCTAAAGCTTGGTGGTTTCCAGGTTCGATTGCTAGAATTTTTTCAAACATCTTTGTAGCTGCTTCAAACTGCATATCGTTAAGAAGGCAAACACCTAAGTCACACATAATTAGTGGATCGTTTGGTGCAAGAGCATTTGCTCTGTTTAAAATAACAAGACCTTGTTTCTTTTTGCCTGCATTAAAAATAGACCATCCTAGACAACGTACAATTTCTGGGTGATTTGGTTCAATTTTATCTGCTATTTCTAACTCTGCTATCGATTTATCAAACTGATTTAAACAAGAGAAGGTAAAACCCAATAAATAATGAGCATTTGCAGAAATAGGATCTAAACGTAAGGCGTATTTTAAAGCCCTTAGTGCTTTATCAAATTGTCTTAAAGATAAAAAGTTATCCCCAAGCTCCTCGAAAGCTGCAATACAGTTTAAATCAGATTTTACTATATCCTCTAGAATGCCAATAGCATCTAAGTGCTCTCCATTTAATTTTAGTTTTTCTGCCTTTAAAATTAACTCACTAGTCATTTAAATTAGTTTAAATCTAATTATTATAGCACAAAAAAAAATAAAAACCAAGTCCTAAACTCAGTCTTTATCTATAATCTAATTTTTAATCAAAAGTTTAATCCTCTAAAACTGACTCTTGTTCATCAAGAGCTTGTATGACATGACTAGAGGACTTTAAACTAGCTGATAATTTTGGTATCTCTACACGCAAAATACCCTTTTTGTAAGTAGCTCTCACTTTGGATGTGTCTAAACCAGGCGGTAATAAAATAGACCGGGAAAAGTCCCCAAAATGGCATTCTTGCAAAATATATTCAGTCTCAGATATAAATTCATGGACACTAGATTTACCATGAATTTCTAAAACTTCATTATCTGCGATCTGAACTTCTAGGTTATTTAAATCCGTGCCAGCAATTGGAGCAATTACCACCAGTGATTTATCTGTTTCAAAAACATCAACACAAATTGTAGAACTTACTTGAGTCTCATGGTTATCTAAATCCATTGTCGTACGCGAATCTAGATTATCACGAGCCTCATTATCGCCTCTCATAAGTATTTCTAATTCCATACTATTTAAAATAAGTTAAGAACTCATCACGCGAAAGATTTTCTTTTTTCAAAAGGTCTTCAGCAATTTTCGACATAATCTTTTTATTTTTCTTTACTAATTCAGTGGTGGTTTTTAAAGCCTCATCTAACAAAGCTTTAATTCTAGAATCAATTTCGAAGGCCATGTGTTCTGAATAATTTTTAGTATGCCCGAGATCTCTACCAATAAATACTTCATGATTCTTTTCTCCAAAAGTAATTGGACCTAAATCCGACATTCCATATTCAGTTACCATAGAACGCGCCATATTTGTAGCTCTCTCTAAATCTGAAGATGGACCTGTAGTAACCTCACCAAAAAAAACTTTTTCAGCCACATAGCCGCCTAACATTGCGCACAACTCTGACTTAAACTTTGTATAAGAATATAAATGCCTATCAGCTTCTGGTAGGTACCAGGTGACCCCCAGGGCATGGCCACGGGAAATAATTGAAATCTTATGCACAGGATCGCACTCTGGCATTAGGTGCCCAACAACAGCATGACCAACTTCGTGATAAGAGGTGATTTTTCTTTCTTTCTTGGAAAGGACTCTAGATTTCTTTTCCGGTCCTAAAGCTACTTTCTCTACTGCATGGTTAATATCATCTTGTACCACAGACTTGGCATTTCTACGTGCCGCAAATAAAGCCGCCTCGTTGAGAACATTTTCCAAATCAGCACCGGTAAAACCAGGGGTTTTGCGAGCAATCTCCCTTAACTTGACCGTCTTGCTCATAGACTTAGACTTAGCATGGACTTTTAAAATAGCTTCACGATCATTGATATCTGGTTTATCGACAACTACCCTTCTGTCAAAACGACCAGGACGTAAAAGTGCTGGATCCAAAACATCTGGACGGTTTGTAGCAGCCATTACAATTACATTAGTACCTGTTTCGAAGCCATCCATTTCTGTTAGAATTTGATTCAAAGTCTGCTCACGCTCATCGTGACCACCTCCCAGGCCTGCACCACGTTTACGACCTACTGCATCTATTTCATCGATAAACACTATGCATGGGGCAGCTTTTTTAGCTGTCTTAAACATATCTCTCACACGCGAAGCACCAACACCAACAAACATTTCTACGAATTCAGATCCAGACACAGAAAAGAATGGAACATCTGCTTCTCCAGCAACTGCACGCGCCAATAATGTCTTACCAGTTCCCGGAGGACCAACTAACAAAACGCCTTTTGGAATAACTGCTCCAAGCTTTTGGAACTTAGACGGTTTCTTTAAAAACTCAACTATTTCTTGCAACTCCTCTTTTGCTTCTTCAGCTCCAGCAACCTTAGAAAAGTTTGTACGAGACTTGGATTTGTCATGCAACTTGGCTCGATTCTTACCAAAACTCATAGCTTGGTTATTAGAACTCTGTGCCGAACGAAACATATACATTATAACAAGCAAAATGAATATCGCAGGCAAGGCCGAAACTGCCAAACTAGACCAAAAACTAGATTCTGGGACTACATCTACATTAATTAAAGCATATTCATTTTCTGGCAACATGTCTGCCAAGCTAGAGGAAGTCTCTTTATAAGAAAATTTCATTTCTTCACCAACTTGATAACTCAGCTTGTTACCTTTTATATTAACAGCATTAGAATCAATTTTGCCTTCGTTTAAATCAACTCTAAACTCAGAGAAGGCCACTTTTTTGGGTGGGTCTAAAATCTGATCAGAATTATAAAGTACACTGGAAACAATTAAAGCCAAAAGCAAAAAAAGAAAAAAACTATGTCGCTTTGGAGGTTTGGAAACAATTTTCATAAGGAGTATTAACTAAACAATTATATCAATTTTAATAAAGAAAACATTAATTTTCAAAGCTTTTACTAAAAAAACTTCTTTTTCAACTCTTCCACAACCAAATCCTGCTCCAACAAACAACTCTTATGCTGACTATCCTGGGCTTTTGCCAAACTACTACGTAAGAAAAATGGAGTCCCAAGCCTTCGATGTAATTGCTTGTAAGAAAGCTCTTTAGCATTATAATATAACTTTTGGCTTGGTTTAAAGTAGTCTAAATCCAAACTTTTATATAATTGCAGACTAAAAAGTTGCGATAATTTTGCGGCATCAAAAAAAGACAAATACAAATAATCACAAGTTTTATATACATAAACCCCATTAAAATAAATCTGACTCCCAGATTTAGCGTTTTCTAAAAAACTTTTAAATTCTCTATGGAATTTACTAGGCAAACTGGCAAAAATTGAGTACCACAGGTAGTCACTCACAGAGCCAGAAAGTTGACTCAACTTTGCCTGCTCTACTTTCATTAAACAACTAATTCCAGCTAAACTAATAGTTTCAGTATGATTTTGCAAAAACTTAGCAATTTCTGAGTTGTAATCATTAGACAAACTCGCCTGCACTCGGCTAGCTTGCAAAATCCCCTGCTTAGCTGTCTCAAAACGCTCTGAGATTTGTGGCAACAAAGAGTTTCTCAAAAAATTTCTATCATAGTCCAGAGTAGCATTGCTAGAATCTTCGTGCCAAAGAAGACTCTTTTGCTTGGCATAGGCTATAATTTGCTTTTTACTATAATCTACCAGTGGTCGCAACAAAGACAAATCACGATCTAGAAAAGACATAGCAGCCAAGCCATGTGCTCCAGCACCACGAAAACTTGCCATTAAAAAATTTTCGACAATGTCACAAGAGTGTTGTGCTAAACAGATCCAATCAAATTCGCGCTTGTGTCTTAAATCTTGCAAATAATTAAAACGAAAGTTTGATGCTGCCGCCATAAAATTATTCTTCTCCACAGGCAGCTTAGATTTATTTGCTTTGGCAACTTGTAGATATTTAGTTAAAACAGATTGTTTATGACGATCTTGCAAAGCAAATTTATGCTTATAATCAACTTTTACTAACAAAAATTCATGTGCAGCCTGAGGGTATTGCTCTAATAGCTTCTCTATAACTTTAATATCTTCTTGAGTGTCTACTCGTTTGCCATGGTCAAAGTAGACACAAAGCAATTGCTTGGGTTTGACAATAGTTAACAAAATATCTAACAAGACCATACTATCTACTCCGCCCGATACAGATAAAATCAACTTAGAATCCTTAAATTCCAACAAGTCTTTGGCTAAAGTCTGACTATTAATAGCCTGAGTGTTAATAAATTGCATATTTAAAAATTAGAAGGTTTTGCCGACAAAGCACAAATCAAATCAAAATCATCATCGGGCTGGGTTTTGTTGCAGACAGCTTCTTGGCATTTCTGGCATTCAAAAACAATCTGAAATTCCCCCACAGCAATATTTTTTAAACAAATTGGTCGCATAACACCCTTACAAGGATTCAAGCGGTCACCTGGAATGTCTAAATCCACATGCAAACAATGTAAACAAAAAGGGCAGTGGTTACGAATAAAACCAGAGCCAGCAGTGACTTTTTTTTGGCAGTGCACACAACTAAAGTTTTCGTTTTTATGAATGAAATTTTTTCTTGCTAAATTCATGTTTTGCAAATTTCTTTTCTAGGATAAATTTAAATGACAAAAGTCGCGTTTATTGTACATGAAAGGTCTTCACTTTGCAAAAAACTGCAATAATAAGTACATTTTATATAGTTGTAATTAATTTAAATGGCACGCAGAAAAAAACAAAGAAAATTTCTAGGTATATTTGTAAGAAAAACAAGAACCAAAAGAGCTAAAACTAAAGAAATAGAACGCTCATGGCACATAGAGGTAGATGAGCACATTGCCAGAGAGCTATTTGGAGTTATGTTTGTATTCTTTGGAGTTATCCTAACAATGGCTCAGTTCAACCAACTAGGTGTCATTGGTGAAGGTCTCAACTATATTCTCAAACCTGTGTTTGGCTATGGAATCTATGGACTAGCTGTTATGTGCTTGGGTCTAGGACTTAGTTGCTTTGCCTCAAAAACCATCAAGCTAAATGCTGCAAAGTTTAGTGGGCTAGGACTTTTAATGATTTCTGCCCTAAGTATTAATCATTTATTTGTAGATACAAACCAAATCTTATTCGCTGCCCAAATTGGAGAAGCTGGGGGTTACATTGGCTTTATTACAAACTACGTCTTTAGAGTTGCTCTGCAAGTCAGCCTGCTTGGAACCTCGGTTATGTTTGGACTCTTGTTTTTAGTCTCTTTAAGTCTAACTTTTAACACATCTATTATTGGTATTTTAAAATCATTTCTTTTTCTTAAAGTTAAACCAGCAAACACCAAAGCAGAAACTAGTAAGACAAGCAAACAAGAAAAGCTTATTCCAGAAACTAGTCTTAGCTTAGGACAAAGAGTTGCCCAGGCCATTAAAAAACCAGAAGCCCAAATTAATATTATCAAACCTAATTTTGAACAAGACAAAGCAGTCAAAAGCAAAAAAAGCGATATTTTACCAAGCTTATTCGATGAAAATCTAAAAGTAAATCCTAGCACTCAAGACTCCAAAGAGGATCAATCAACTCTTGCCAAAGAAATAGAATGGGAATTCCCCAAACTAGACCTTTTAGATAACGAAAGTGCCAAAGTCGAAACTAAAGATAGTTTCCTTAGACAAAATGCCCAAAACATTCGCTCCAAACTAGACCAGTTTGATATCTCGGTACAAATGCAAGATGTCCACGTGGGACCAACTGTAATCCAGTACACCCTCAAACCAGACAGCGGTGTTAAATTATCGAAAATCACAAATCTCAAAAACGATCTAGCACTTGCACTAGCTGCCAAGTCTCTACGTATCGAAGCTCCCATCCCAGGTAAATCTTTAGTAGGTATAGAGGTTCCAGCAGAAAAACGCATAACCGTAAAGTTACGTGAAATCATGGAGTCTAGTGAATTTCTCAACAGCGCCCAAACATCTAAAATGACATTACCTCTAGGACGCGATGTCGCAGGTAAGCCAGTAGTTGCCGAACTATCAGACATGCCACATTTACTGATTGCAGGTGCCACAAACAGTGGTAAATCTGTATGTATTAATACTTTCTTGTGCTCGCTCATATACCAGAACTCCCCCACCGATTTAAAAATGATTCTGGTTGACCCCAAGCAGGTGGAACTCAAAGACTATAACAATATTCCCCATCTACTAACCCCAGTTATAACAGATCCAGACAAAGCTAGTAATTCACTTAAGTGGGCTGTTTCAGAAATGAACAGGCGTTACCAAATACTTTCGGAAGCAGGCTCTAGAAACATTACAGAGTACAACTCTAGTAGAAAGGCTGAAGATAAAAAAATGCCAAAAATTCTGATTCTCATAGACGAGTTAGCAGACCTAATGATGGCCAATGGCAAAGAGATAGAGGCCAGTATTTGCCGAATAGCTCAAATGGCCAGAGCCGTAGGAATACATTTGGTAATAGCAACCCAAAGACCTTCTGTCGACGTGATTACTGGTTTAATAAAAGCTAACATTCCAAGTAGAATTGCCTTTAGTGTTGCGTCTAGTATCGACTCCAGAACCATTCTCGATGGCCAAGGCGCCGAAGACTTGCTAGGTAAAGGTGATATGCTATTTTTACAAAAGGATTTTGCTAAACCAAGACGTATACAAGGAATATATGTATCGCCACTAGAAATTAAAAAACTCACAAATTTCCTTAAACTTAGAATGCAACCAGAATTCAAAGCAGAAATTGTCGATAAAAATGCTAACAAAAAAATCCAAGGCCCAGAACTTGCTGGCAACGAGGACGACGAACTCTACCACGATGCTTATAAAACAGTCCTCCAAAACCAAAAGGCATCAGCTTCGCTACTCCAACGCCGACTCAAAGTTGGCTATGCTAGAGCAGCCAGACTCCTAGACCTACTAGAAGAAAACGGAGTCGTCGGCCCAGTCAACGGCGCTAAACCCCGAGAAATCTACATTAAAACAGAATCCTAACCCCCTCCCCTCACAAACACCATAACGACACTATAACTTCGTTATAAAAGCAACATAGAAAGACTATACTGTAGACAACAAGCAAGACTGCAAGGCAGACAGTAAAAAAACTACAAAGCTACAAAGGCCGTAAAAAGCACCATTAAAACACTAAATTTTATAAATTATGTTTAGAGCAAAATCCAAACTATTCCAAATCCAAAAACTCCTCAAATTCTCAAAGCCCAAATTCTTCGAAAACAACAAGCACATGCATCGCAGCAAAACCTTAAACGCTAAGCTCAAACTTAAACTAGCCACAGCAGCTAGCTTAAGCCTAGTAGTAATTGGTCTAGCTCTACACTCCACTGCACTTAATCTAAACATCTCCAATACTGCTTTTGCAGCAACTTTCAACTTTAAACAAACTGAGTGCCCTAAGTATTTCCAAGCTCTCAAAGGCAAAATTGGAATAGAAGTTAAAATTGACAAAAACCAAATCCCTGAACTCCATGAGGACAAAATGGGCTTCAAGTATGAACCTGCAGATTTCAGCTTTGAAGACTTTGCAAAAGATGCTGGAAGTGACTCAACAGTTCAACTGATTGCCAAAACCTGCCCATGCACTCTGGCCACCACAGTCAAGCAGGTCCTTGGTGTCTCGGGAACTGCCCCAGAAGCTTCTGGCGCAACCAGAGACACCTTCCAAGCAAATGCCAATGCTGCAGCTTGGATTAAAGCACACCAACAATTA
>CAYVIV010000019.1:0-16441 GCA_964451705.1 uncultured Candidatus Peribacteria bacterium
ACAGGATTTGAACCTGTGACCTCTGGCTCCGCAAGCCAGCGCTCTATCCAGCTAATCTACGGCTGCACTGTTTTTTTATATTTTAATCTAGTATTTTCTAAAATGTAAGTTTACATAAAAATTAGATTCTTTCAATCAACCATGAGTTTTGTCTTAGATCACCATTGTTTTTATAACAGAAGATTTCATTTGAAACTATTAGTGGTAAGCCCTCAATTAAATAATGCTTGAGATTTTCTTTTGTTGTATTCGAGAGTCCATGAGCCAATATGTGCATTCCTGCATAGGCATTAAATGCGTATCTTGATATTTTTTGACCGGGATAAGCATGTGTGTATCTTTCAATAAATTCTAAAGGTATTGGTGCTTCTATTTTGAATAGTGGGTTACCAGGCTCTAGTTTGAAAATTTCTTTTTCTAGGTTCCTAGAAAGACTGAGATTCAATAAAATAGGTGCAGATATGTTTTGTTTTTTTAGTTCTTTAAATATTTCAAAAGTATTGTCTTCATAATTATCTATACTAATTGCAAGCTCTGTTAATTGGTTAAATTGTTTTACAATCTCCTGAGATTTGTCTTCTGCTTCTGTTTGTATAGATATAAAATTGATATTTAATTCATTACAAATTTGTTTATAGAGATTAATATGTAGATTGGCCCACTTGTTGAACCTATAAATATAAACAAAGTTTTTTATTAAGTTTTTTTTCAACCAAAAGACTATTTCATCTTCTTTTGTTTCTATGTTCTGAGTGCCACTTAACATAAACTGAGTTGGTGAGTTGAGCATGTCTGTAGAAGTAGCTGGTGTAAAATATGGAATTTTTGCTTCTTCTAATACGGGTGAAACACTATCAATTAAGTAACTCCATGTTGGTCCAATAAATGAGTCTGGTTTAAATTTTTCAACTGCATGAATTGTTTGTTTAATTGTGTCTAAACTTGAGCTTTTATCATCTAACATGCCAAGTTCCACATTTATTCCTTCAAGTTTAAGCTCCTTGTGAGCTAGATTGATGCCATTTTTAAATAGCTGTCCATCATTTTTAGATAGACCTGCATTAGAAACAAGAGCACAAATTTTAATGGGCTTGTTTTTTGTGGTTTTTTTCTCACCTAAATATTTAACCGAGTAAACTCTGTTATCTGCAGATGTCTTTTGATTTGTAATGGTGTGTACTTTATATTCGTATCCTAATGCCTGCATTGTAGTTTCTAGATACTCGAGTGCTTGAGGATCTTTATTGGAAAACCCAATAATTATTTCCCCTTTATCTGAAAGGTAATAATGAGCTCGTTTTAAAAACTTTTCAATAACCCCACCTTCGTTGCCTTGTGTATAAAAAGCATACATAAGTTTATCGTGTTTGAATTTAGTGTTTCTATGAAATGGAGGGTTAAAAAAGATAATATCGAAATAATTTTTATATCTATAAGACAGAGGCTCAAATACATCTCCTTCATAAAGATCTATTTTATCTTCAAAATTTAAAAGTTTTCTGTTTTCCTCAGCATTTTCGACTGCTGCAGGGTTAATATCTACTTGCACCACATGTTTTGCTCCAGCGTCTACTGCTACAAGGCCCATTGTTCCGTGCCCACATGCAATATCTGCCACTTTTTTGCCCGTCGACATTTCTCTTACTATTTTTGCTAAAAGTAAAGAACTTCTGAATCGATTAGAAGGGTACACATTAGGGTTTACTTTCATTTTCAGCCCTTCGAATAAAATATAGTAGGGTTTTTGATTCTGCTTGATATGAGTGTAAATATCTTCTGCGGGGAGGGCGGGGTAGTAGGTTTTATTGTGGTAGTTGTTTGTTTGTAATTTTTTGAAGTATTTGTCGATCATTTCAGTAGCTTCATGTGAATCTTTAGCAAACAATATTTTTGATGGAAGTTTATGCAGCATATTTGAATGTTCCAAGAAGTCGAGCATTTTTTGATAGTTTCTTGCATGTTCGCCAATTAATATAATTGGATGATCTACTTCTTCTAATAACTGTAAAATATGGATATCAAGTACTTCGTGTAATGTTCCCAGCCCACCAGTTAGTGCTATGTATATATCTCCCAGTTCAACTAATCTTGACTGTCTTTGACTATGGTTTTCATAGGCCTCCCAGTGAGTTAGTTTAGGGTTTGGTGTGGGCTCATATTTGTGTAGTCCAATGCCTATCGACTCGCCATTAAATTTATGCATATAAGTAATGCATTTATTCATATTGCCAGTATGGCCGCCCCCGTTTACAAGGCTGATATTGTTTTTAGCTAGGTGCTCACAAAGTGTTTTTACATTGTCTTCATTTACAGAATCTTTAATATCATTTCTAGAGCAAAATACAGTCGCTTTAAGTTTGTAGCCTTTTTGTTTCATTATTGCATGTTATATGTATCTTAGCTTAGCTTAGCTTAGCTTAGCTTGTTTATTTTGAAAAGTGCTGTAAACTATATTTATAGTATAATATAAATATAAATATGAATAGGATATCTTTATTAGTTTTAATTGCATTTCTTGTATCTGGTTGTTCAGCAGGAACAGTGAATAAAGAAAATGTAAAAATTGGTATTTTAACTCCACTATCTGGCCCTTTGGCTGTATATGGCGAGGAGGCAACGGAGATTCTGAATAAAACCTTAGCTAGAGATTTTGCAGAAGATACTAATATTGAGTTAGTTTATGGTGACTCTCAATGTAGTGGTCAAGAGGCTGTAACTGCTTATCATAGACTAGTTGATATAGATGGAGTGGATATGATTTTAGGTGGTCTTTGTTCAACTGAGAGTTTAGCTATTGCCCCGTTATTAGTTGATGATAATATGTTGGCTGTATCTAGTGTCTCTACTCATCCAGATTTAAATGGAATGAGTCCAAATTTTTACTCTTTTTCTTTCTCCGATGTTAAATTAGCAGCAGGTATGTCTGCAGTTGCCTCTACTAGTGATAAGGTTGCAATTATAACAGAGCAAAATGATTGGAATGTAGGTTTGAAAGATTTAATGGAGACAGAAATGGGTCAGAATGTTATTTCGAGTGAAGTTTTTGAAAAAGGTGCGACAGATGTACGTAATGTAATAGCAAAAACTTTGAATGCTAAACCAGAAGTTTTAATTCTTAATCCAAATGGTGGTCAAACTGGAGCAACTCTTATTAAGCAATTGTCTGAGTACGCTGACCAGTTAGAGGGTGTGAAAATTGTTTCACAGATGGTTTACTTAGCAAAAGATATTCGTGACTCCGCACCAGTAGTGGCGGAAGGTATGACGATTGTAGATACTCCATTTTTGGATTCTGAAGATTTTCAATCATTCAAGGCTGGTTTTGAAATTGATGTAACTAATCATACCGACTACTTAATTGCATCTACTCATGATGCTTTGGTAAATATGGTAAATGTATATAGATCGTCAGAATCAGGAGAGCATGTACAAAATTTTGGCAGCGCAAAATTAAATGGTTTTATATCTGAAGGGGAATCTTTCAACGGAAAGACATTTTTAGAAGATGTACAAACAGCTTTCTTTGTTGTTGAAAACGGAGAAGTAATTCAAAAATAGTTATTTACTTGTTATTCAATCTTTGAATTTAAAAAAGCATCTCAATTGAGATGCTTTTTTAAAATGTGTATGTCATCTATCTTATGTCTCTGCGTTTCTCTTGCCTTGCTAATATCTAGTCTGGCCTGGTCTGGCATTAAAAAAAGTGGTGCAACCGACAGGATTTGAACCTGTGACCTCTGGCTCCGCAAGCCAGCGCTCTATCCAGCTAAGCTACGGCTGCACTTATCATGGCTATCTTAGATGATTTTGCAGCTTTTGCCAAGATTTAAATTGCTGCTTAAGGGGGAGAAGTAATAGATTAAGCATAACTAGGCACTTAGGGCTTGGCTATGTTTATTGAAGGATTGTTCTTAATTTATTGTGGCAAATTCTGCTTAAACCCTTGTTGTAGATATCTAATGGCAGCTATGTCTGTTGCTGCTTTTGTCTCTGGGAGTCTTTTTTTGAATTCCTTAATATATACAACTGATTTATCGCTGCAGTAAGTCTGTTGATTGGCAACTTCTCTGATTGCCAAGATATCTTCGTAGTCAATAACATTAATAATGGCATTACGTATTTTATTGAGCCAGGGTTCTTGCATTCGAAAATCATCTAATTCCATGTCGCTTTCGTTGATGCTTAAGTTCAAGAGGATAGTATGCAGTGTCAATTTGAGATAGTCTAGATCCTGCAAGTCGTAGTCTGGATTTTTGAACTTACCACGTGTAAAGTTTTGATAAAGTTGAGTTGGAAAATCTAAACTAAAGGGGCTAAATGTACGTGGGCTTGTTGTTGGATGCTCACTATAGAATCTACTGAGGGAATCTGCGACCTGTGGGCTTTCTGCCTGTGTGATAAAGCAGACACTTGTTGGGTCGGTATCAGGAATTTTTTTGCTAATATCAAAAAGTTCTCCAATTATGTTTCTTTCGATAGTTTGTTTGTATCTTACTAAATGTTGAAAGGCCTGTTTGGCACTTTCAAGAGTTTGTTCTAGGTCTGTGCAGTAGAAATGATCTTCGGCTTCAAGTAGTCCTTGATTGTAGGGTTCAAGTGTTGCCTGTGCATGTTGGGTGTATGTGTTTTCTGCAATGCCACTAATGTAAGTTGGTTTTTTCCTGCGTTTGTAGATACTTCCTAGGATATGCCTTTGGGTTTTCTCTATGTTTTTTGGTAATTGACTTGGTTTTATAATTCTGTTTCGAACTGCATGTACCTGCGCTTGGATATCTACATTCATATATGGATATTGAATTACGGCATACTGACTCTCTTCTAAAAGTCTCTTTTGGATTGGGGTTAAACCAGAATGTTCTGTAACTTCTAAAATTTTGACAGTTGTTTCGGGTCTTTTGGACTGTGAGCCTTTTTTCTTTCTTGTCATTGTTGATAGTTTATATAGCCTTTGAATTATATCACAATTCACCCTTTTTGCAAGTTTTCACAGATAGTTACTTTATAGTTTTATGGCCTAGTTATAGACTTTAGCTATATTTTATCTTTGTCTAGAAAGTTTTATCGGGAGAAAAATTCTTAGACAATATCAGTAAGCCGCCCACTTGCTAGTAGGGCTAGGAGAAACGAGATTCCAAGCCCAATACCTGCTCGAAAGAGATCTTTCATAACAAGCGCAAGAGTTTTTTGGTAGGGTTGAGTATGTCCAGATAAGCGAGTGAGAGCTAGTTCACGCCCGGCCAAAAGGCCTAGGAAGACCCAGGTTGTACTCATGGGCAGGTCGTTGATCCATTTGAAATAGACAAGTATAAAACCATAAATTAAATCAATTAGTGTTGCGGATTTGACTCGAATGACATCGGTTTTTTCGGTAACAATTTCTTGGATTTTGCCGCCACGTCGATAAAAAATATAGCCAATTCCTATAAATAAAAGTAAGGCAACTGATATAGCCTCTAGAAATGTTAGGACTCTAGGGAGAAAGACAACAGCATTAGCATTATCTTGCATAAGCCATGCAGACCATAGGAACCCTGTGGAACACCATTGAAATACTCGCCACATCTGAGCATTTTTTTTGCTTGGTTGCTTTTGTATATCTGTTTTTTTGTTTTTAATTAAATATGCTACTAGACTCCAGACTATTCCAGCTATAAAAAAGGATAAGAAGTACCCTGTAAATGTTTTTGCAAGCATGCCATTAATTGTTTTGCTTGAGGAAAATGTAGCAAGTATTAGAAAGGTAGTACTGACTGGCATTTTGAATCGGGTCAAGACTAGCAGTATAATTGGTGCTAGAAGTTGAAAAAAATTAAAGCTTTGAGGTTGGGGTATTTTGTTTAAGCGTCCATAGCTAATGTCTCCACTGTGGCTGTACCATCCATATAAGATGGTGGCAACTAAGATACTGCCAATAAATAGCCAAAGATAATACCATTTGACTTTTTTGTTGGAAGATAAGAAGGTCCCGAGCGTTTGGACACTGTCATTTGAGATTGCACTGTAGCCTGCAACCAAAAAACCAAACCACATAGCAAGCGTTGGTTGATTTGTGACAAGTCCCGCAATCATAGTTAGCAGAACAATTAGAAATAAAAAGGGACCTTGTTTGTGTGTTTTTTTGAGTAAATTCATTTGCATAACTTTTTTAGTCAATAAATTACATAAGGTAATATATGTAATGATTTTTTTAGCTTCAAGCTATAGCTATTGCAAAAACATATATTTTACATAGTGAGTTTTGTCGTGTTTAATCTATTTTGACAAGCAAGCTTTCTGTCAAAATCAACTAGAGAAAGCTGCTTACTTGTTTGTGTCTTGTTGATGATTTTGATTCTCCTCTTTTTTTTACTGTGTATCGATTTAGCTCTGGTAATTGTATGATTAATTTGCTAGAATCTTTTGTAATAAAAATATATTATGCAATTTGAATTAAATTCAGAGTTTAGCCCTAAAGGAGACCAGCCAAAAGCGATTGAGCAACTGCTTAAGAAAATTAAGGCTAAAAAGAAATATACAACTTTACTGGGTGCTACAGGTACTGGTAAAACTTTTACGATTGCGAATCTCATTGCTGGTTTGCAACGACCGACTCTGATTTTGGCTCACAACAAAACTTTAGCAGCTCAGCTATGTAGTGAATTTCGGGAATTTTTTCCAAATAATGCAGTTAATTACTTTGTTTCCTACTATGACTACTACCAGCCAGAGGCTTATTTGCCTGCTACGGATACTTATATAGAGAAAGACTCTTCTATTAACGAGGAAATTAATAAATTCCGACATGCTGCTACAGTCAATTTGCTAACACGAAGAGATGTTATAGTCATTGCCACAGTGAGTTGTATTTATGGCCTAGGTTCTGTGGAGGATTATGAGAATGTAAGCATACAAGTCAAACTTGGAGAGCGTCGCGTGCGAGATAAGTTTTTAAGACACCTCACAGATATTCAGTATACTAGGTCTCAGTTGGAGTTTAAGCAGGGGATGTTTAATGTTTTGGGTGATGTTGTCGAGGTTTTTCCTCCCTCTGGTGATAATATTTATAGAATTGAGTTTTTTGGAGATGAAATCGATAAAATTTCTGAATATGATAGCTTTACAGGCGAAATACTTTTTGAACACAAATCTATTAATATTTTCCCAGCCAAGCACGATGTAACTACAGAAGAGAAGATTAAGGCAGCTGTCGATAATATTCGCTTAGATTTAGATTTGCGAGTTAAGCAGTTAGAATCGATTGGTAAACACTTAGAAGCCCAAAGGCTTAAGATTAAGACAGAGTACGATATAGAAATGCTCTTAGAAACTGGCTATTGCAGTGGTATCGAGAATTATACGCGTTACTTGAATCAGAGAGAACCTGGTGGTCAGCCAGCAACTTTAATTGATTATTTTCCAGATGATTTTTTAATGGTAGTCGATGAATCTCATATTACTATACCGCAGTTTGGTGGCATGTACGAGGGCAATCGTTCGCGCAAGAACACATTAGTTGAACACGGTTTTAGAATGCCTTCGGCACATGATAACCGTCCATTGAATTTTTCTGAATTCGAGGGGCATATGCACCAAGCTTGTTTTGTTTCTGCGACTCCTGGCAAATATGAGTTTGCAAATACAGACAAGAAAGATATTGTCGAGCAAATTATCCGCCCGACTGGTCTTGTAGATCCAACTGTGGAGGTACGGCCAGTTAAAGGTCAAGTAGAAGATGTTTATAAACAGATTTTAGAGGTGACAGCCAAAAAAGAGCGTGCCTTAGTGACAACACTGACTAAGAAATCTGCCGAGGCACTCAGTGAATATTTAAGTAAAAAGGGCGTCAAGGTCAGATATTTACACTCTGATATCGACACTATCGAAAGAATAGACATTCTAAGAGATTTGCGAGAGGGAGTGTGCGACGTTGTTGTTGGTATTAACCTGCTTAGAGAAGGATTAGATTTACCAGAGGTATCTTTTATTGGGATTCTCGATGCAGATAAACAAGGTTTTTTGCGATCACGTTCGGCTTTATTGCAAACAATTGGTAGAGCGGCTCGTAATGTGAATGGCTTTGTAGTCATGTATGGAGATAGAATCACAGATGCCATGCAACAAGCTTTAGACGAAACGAACCGCCGCCGCGAAGTACAACAAGCTTATAATCAAGAGCATGGAATCACTCCGCAAACTATTAAAAAAGCTATTAAAGATATTGCTCAAACAACCCGTAAAGAAGAGCAAAAACGTATCCATAAATATGACGACAAGGAAATTGCTCCAAAAGATCAAAAACGTCTTGTACATGAACTAGAGCTACAAATGGATTTAGCTAGTCAGAATCTAGAATTTGAAAAAGCTGGTGACCTTAGAGATGAAGTCGAAATGCTGAAACGTAAATTTAATTTAAAATAAATTCATGCAAATAGTAACTAAGGTACCTAATGGCAAGCTGCTTAAGATAGATTTGGATTTGCAGGACAGCAAAATTCAGAAAATCAATCTGCGAGGTGATTTTTTTATGTATCCAGAAGAGGCTATTACTGATTTGGAAGATTTTTTGCTTGGCCAGAGTATAGACAATAATTTAAGCAAGCTTATAGATGATTTTTTGGCTGAAAAGCAGGTCCAGGTTTATGGCTTTACTGCTCAAGACTTAGAAGATATTTTAATGCAGCAACTATGAGACTAGAGTTTTTAAATACTGGTTTTAACTCGGCAGCTTATAATATGGCCCTAGACGATGTTTTGATTAAGCGTGTAGCTGCCACAAAGACACCTGTCTTGCGTTTTTACGGTTTTAAGCCTACTGCATGTACCATAGGGTACTTTCAGTCGCTTAGAGACGAAATTGATCTGCAGAAAGCTGCAGAAATGCAAATTGACTGTGTACGCAGACACACAGGTGGAGGGGCTGTTATGCACGATCAAAATCAATTTACCTACTCCTTGATTGTCCCAGAAGAGCTGGTCTCTAAAAATATTTTAGAATCTTACAAGCAGCTCGCACAAGGACTCATAGATGGATGCCAGGCGCTTGGACTCAATGTAGAATTTGCACCTTTAAACGATATAATTTTAGATGCACGTAAAATTTCTGGGAACGCTCAAACACGTCGGCAAAATGTAGTCTTACAACACGGCACTTTGCTACTAGATGTCGATGTAGATACTATGTTTATGCTTTTAAAGGTTCCAGATGAAAAAATGAAGGATAAATTAATTAAAAGTGTCAAAAAACGTGTGATTGGTATTAATTCAGAGTTGGAAACAACTATGGATTTTGAAACTGCGGCTGAACATTTTTTAGAATTCTTCTTAAAAGCCTTCCAAATATCAGGTCTAAGCTATCTGAATTTAGATTCGGCTTTAAATACACAAATCCAAGAATGCATGCAGTCAAAATATGCCGATGATGCGTGGAACTTAAAGCTTTAACTAGTGAACCGTATAATAAAATAGTTCTTTTGACAAGATGAAAAACTTGTTGTATTGACATATTAGATTTAAGTTTAGAGTGTCTTTAACCCAAGATTCATGGACATGAAACATAACTGGCTATACAATGTCGCCTTTGTTCTTACTGTAGTAGGAGGACTTAACTGGGGACTTGTTGGCTTTTTCGATTTTGATCTAGTACAGATGCTATTTTCATCTGTAGAAATGCTACCTACTATTGTTTTTGACTTAGTTGGTTTATCTGCTCTATATGTTGCAGTAGCTCATTTAACGTGTGAGTGCTAATTTTTAGCAAATTTGATAAAATGCATAAACCTCTATAGCTTTAATATAGAGGTTTTTTTTTGCATAAAATTCGCTACAATACAGTGGCAAAGTAAATAAAAATTTTATGGATTATGATGTAATAGTAATTGGAGCAGGTCCTGGTGGGGTTGAAACTGCGAGAATTCTTGGACGTAACAAGCAAAAAGTCGCCTTGGTTGACTATAGAGAAATTGGAGGCACCTGCTTAAATAGAGGCTGTATACCTGCCAAAACAATGTTGTACTGTGCAGACCTATTTAGAGGTGCTCAATCTTTACTCGAATATGGGATTGATATTCATGGCACACAACCGAGTTTAGATTTTGAAAAAATGATTTCCAAGCGTAGCGAGATAATGACTAAAATTCGCGCAGGTTATACAAGAATCACTAAAAATGATGGAGTAGATTTTATTGAAGGCTTTGCAAACTTTCTTGATGCAAATACTGTAGAGGTAGCTGGCAAGCAATATACTGCAGGCAAGTTTGTTTTGGCTACTGGCGCCAATGCTTTAACTTTTCCAGGATTTGTAAAAGAGGACCCTAGGTTTTTAATTGCGGATAATATTTTTGAATTAAAACAAATGCCAGAAAGTATTTTAATAGTTGGGGCTGGTCCGGTGGGAGTTGAGTTTGCAAGTTTTTTTAATGCCTTTGGTGTGCAGGTAACCATTCTTGATGCTGCAGAGTCTTTTTTAAATTTTTATGACAGCGACCTTGGCAAAACTTTAATAGCAGAATTTAATAAGCAAGGTATTCAAACTTATACCCAAACTTTGCTTGAAGAAATTGATAGTAGTGACCCTAGTATTTTAAAAGCCAAACTATCTAATGGCCAGACCATTCAAGTCCAAAATGTGCTTAGTGCCATTGGATTACTACCAGATTTGGACTATACAAAGGCCTTGGACTTAGAAGCAGAAAAAAGACGACTACTAGTGAATGAAAACTATCAAACAAAACATGCACATATCTATGCGATTGGCGATGTTATTGGCCTCTCAGGTTCTGCCTATGGAGCCGAGCGCGAGGGCTTGTTTGTAGCCCACCATATTTTGGGTGAGTATGCAGATTATTATAAAGTTCCATATGAGCATTTTCCAGACCCAGTCTTTACTTACCCAGAGATAGCTACGGTTGGTTATAGTTGCGAACAACTAGATGAGTTGGGAGTAGACTACACTACAGCAAAATCTTTTTATTTAGCTAATCCAAAAGCCTTTTTAGCTGGAAAAACTCAGGGTTTTTGCAAGATAATTGCCGATAGCAAAACTGGAGAATTACTGGGAGCACATATTATTGGCCTACACGCTACAGAGATAGTTCACATGCTTACTATTCCAGTTATGCAAAGAATGAAAATTTCTGACTTGCGTAGAATGGTCTATGGTCATCCAGTAGCGATGGAAGTGGTAAAAGATGCCGTTGTTGAATGTTATAAAAAAATGAGCTCTTAATTGCTAATTGTTAATTCCTAGAGCGGCTTGCTTGCAAACAAGTTGTGAATTTATAGCGCTAGTTGAATAATATTCTGGACTGTAGTCCTTTCTTAATTTGCCTGCCCCAGTTGGTTTCTTCTATTCTTGGGTCTAATAAGAACATTTCTTGAATATTGTTCTCTAGCAAATGGTCTACCAGATGGTTGAAATTATTACTACTATGCGGGATTGTATACTCTATAAAAGAATTAAAGCTTTCTTTTTCTTTAAATCTAAAGAAGAAGTGGCTCATAGTGCCAATTGGTAATTTAGTCAAAATAACTTTTTTAACTTGGCTCAGATCTGGGTGGAATTTCAGTAGAAAATGATGGGTACAAAGCAAAATTTTGGGAGTAGAGCTGCAATCATTCATGTTAGCAATTATTTTACCCTTGGAGCCACTCATATTTTGAGCTAAAAGCTGAATGCCTAATTTTTGAAAATCTAAACATAAGGTTTCAAATACGCTGCGAATGTTATCGTTAGATGGGCATATTACCAAGGCTGTCTCTTGAGTGTCTTTAAGTGCCTGCCAGAGTGTTTCTGAGAGTGCTGTGGGGTATTGTGGGGACTTCATGTCGCAGTCTATGAACTCTTGGTAAACCTCAAATGTATCTGTGTCGGATTTGCTATCTATAAACTTGAGATCTGCTTTGTCGAAGAATTCTATAATTGCACTTTGGTTAATATCGAGATCTTGGCTAATAGCCTTGAAGATTGCTGGTTGATCTTTAAATAACATTAGTTGAATGTAGCCGGTTTGACTCAGGAGTTTGAATTTGTCGATTAAGGCTTTTTGTTGACTGTTTAAATCTAGTTTTTTTATTTCACTAATAAAATCTGTAAACTCTCGTTTAGTTAAAGTGAATTTATCTAGTGGGCCAATATAATTTTGACCATGGGGAATATTTAGCTCAGACTCCAAAAATTTGCCAAGGTGATAAAAAATAAAGCTGAGTTTATCTGTATTCTCTGGATTATTGCTACTTTCAAACTTTTCTGGACGAATTGTAACTTCGTTAAATTTTAGCCAGCTTTCTAGTAAATAAGGGCTTTTGAGAATTTCCACTTGGATATCAGCTGGTAACTCTGCTTCTTTTTGATAAGTAAGCAGCGTTTCAAAGCTACAGATATAGTCCTGAGTGGTAAACTCTTGAAAGTGAGTTTGGCAGAATGTGCTAATGAGTCCAAATTCATCAGATCTAAAGTTGACATTGTCTATATGAAGAGGTTGATTTGCCTCTAATTTCGATAGAATTCTGAGTAAACTATAGTAGTTTGCATTAGGGTCTTTGATATTATCGATAACTGTTTGGGTGTTTATGTAATAGTTCGGGTTTTTGATTTCTATTAGGTTTTTTGTGAGTTTTATTTTACGTACTAAATTTGGATCTACTGCAAGAATTTTACTATTTGGATTTGCTGAGTTGCTACTGGATTGTGGATCCCCTTGCCCCCCAGCCTGCGTACCTGGGATTTGTTGAGTGCTGTCGTTAAGTTCTTGAAAGCAAAATTGAAATAGCTCAAGGTAGGCTTTGGCATTTTTATCTTGATTGATTTCAGATAACTGTAGCAAATTTGCTTTTTGAGACTCTTGTAAATTGCTAAGTTTAGTTTGAATAACTTGAAACAACTCTATATTTGCTAAAACATCGTTGATTGCTCGGTGAGAGGGGAGTTCTTTGGTGTTGAATTGTTTGCAGAGAGTTTCTAAGGAAAAGCTTTCTATGTTGTCAAAAACCATGTGGCTAAGCGGCATGGTATCTAGGGCTGCCCCGGGTAGCTGGATGCCCTTGGCTTTAAGGAAATTTATGTCGAAGTTAATGTTATGCCCCATGATTGGCAAGTCTCCACAAAAACTTATGAGTTCGTCTTTAAGACTTTCCAGGCTCGGAGCATCGGCGACATCTTGCGATGTAATGCCCGTTAGATTTTGAATTAAGCTTGGGATTGGCTCTTGGTAGTTAACAAAATGATGGAATTTGTCTATAGTTGCATTGCTGTCAAATTTTATGGCAGCTATCTCTAAAATTTCGTTTGCTTCGGGATCAAATCCTGTAGTTTCGATGTCTAAACATATAATTTGCATAATTGAGTGTGTTTCTTTAGTTTTTAACTGTTTCACTATAACAAATCGACTTTAAATAACTAGTAATTTTTTTGTCTACTGCTGAATTTTCAACTGTAGTTATTAAGATTTCAAGAAAAATTTGCTTAATTGATTCTTTAGGGAAATGAGTTTAAGACAGCTTAGGTTGTAGTTTGCAAGAGAAAAGTTCAAAGTATCTATATATCTGTTTTAAATAATTTGATAAAATCAGGCCTTAGTTGTATGCAAATTTTTAAAATAGGATTAAAATAAATTTAACTTATGAACAATTTAGATGCAGTTTCTAACGATCTGGAATCTTTAAAACACCCTGGCTGGGCAAAGGAATATGTGCAAGTCTTAGAGTGTATTATTGGTTACTCTGAGCTAATTCTTTCGAATTCTAATGATGATTTCTTAGCGTTTGATGTTGTTAGAGGTGGGCAGGTGGCTCAGGTACTTTTGAGAAATTTAGATTTTACTGATTCAGCTGAAGATAAAACTTCGAATAGAGTTTTGGCATTTATCTTTTTAAAGTACTATGAAGATCAAGGTTTGTTAGACAGATGTTCAGATAGTTGGGGTGTGGATGCCTTGGGTACAGACTTTGCTGATTTGAATATCTTTGATATTCATAAACCTTATCCTTTGGAAGGCTTACAGCAATATTTGTCTTGTTTTAAGGCTGTTAACCTTGAATCATCAAAGCTTCTTTTTAATGACCTGGCTGGTGTTATGGATAGGCAGGCCTTGGATGTTATGCTTAAATTAGAAGAGGTTCAAGCCTTACATAAACGTAGAATCCTATCAATGATAACGATTTCGAACCTTACTAGTTACTTGTTTATTGAGTTTTTAGTTTCAGAGTATACATCTGATTTTTCTATGCAGTTAGTTTGTTTTTTAGGTTTTAGTACTGTTTTTACACTCCTTTTAAATCGCATTGATCATGCGTATTACGAAGTCAAGGCAGAAGAAAATCTAGCCGAGCTTGATGCAGAGGACTTGAAAAAGCAGGAAGCTGCTAACCCCGATCTTTAGTTGTTAATTTTCTGAAAAAGCTCTAATAGATCACTTAGTTGTAAATCTTCAGGCCGTTGTTGGATAATTTCTGCCGGAAGTGACTCAAGATCTAATGCATGAAAAGGTTTCAGGTTGTTCCGTAGTTTTTTACGTGGTTTGCTGTAGCAGACTTTTAAGAATTTCAGGAATTTTTTAAGATCTATCTCTGTGGGAAAATCCTGGTGGCACCTAAGTTTTATGACAGCAGAGTCCACCTTTGGCACTGGAGAGAAGTCTTTGGCATCGACTGTAAATAAATATTCTGGATTACAGACTGTTCTTAGCGAAGTTTGCAGATAGCTGGTTTTTTCTGGATTGCAGATTTTTTCTGCAAACTCTTTTTGTACCATAATAAGCAGAAACTCTGGTTTAGGTGTTTTGTGGATTGTGGGCTGCATAAGATAGTGCTGCAGAATGGGAGAGGTAATGTAGTAGGGGATATTGGCAACCAGCTTATAGTTTTCTGGTAGTTGGCGTGTGTCGAATTTAAGCGCATCTATGTACTGCACATTAAAGTCACCAAGAAAATTGGCGAGGCTTGTATCCATTTCCAGCCCTAGGTATTGAATGTCAGTTTTATGCAATTGTTTGGTTAGGTTGCCTGTACCGGGCCCTATTTCTAGAACATAATCATTTTTTTGCAACTCGGCAGCTGTGGCTATATCTTGGAGCACCTTTGGGTTTTTGAGAAAGTTTTGCCCAAGCTGCTTTTTAGCTTTGGTAGTTCGAATGTCCACTGTAGGTAATTATTTGTATAAAACTAGCAAATTTACCTAGATAAAGCAATCATATCACTTGTGATATAGTTGCTTTTCAAGTATATCAATAATGATATATTGCCAACCGAGCGAATAGATGGTAAAAAATAACTTATTACAATAATAAGTCTAAGGGAGTAGGTGATTTTGAATTTAGAGTGTTGTGTGTTGCTAAGTACCGCTATTAATAGCTAGGAGTTTTTCGCGACTCGCAAAGCCATTGATAATTTTGACTTGGGATTTTTTTACTTTTAAGCTTTTGGCAACAAGTTCTATGAGCTCTTTATTGGCCTTGCCTTTTTCTGGTATGCTCAAGAGCTTAGCCTTATAATATAGGGGACTAAGCTCTGTGAGTTCTTGTTTTTTAGCGTTGGTAATGACTTTTATATTGATATACATACTCTAATTGTAGCCTAGAGTCAGGCTTTGTTCCAGGTTGTTGACTGATTTATTTTGCTCTACGTCTTGATCTACTCATGTTACCACCTCCAAAGCCTTGATTTCTGCTCTGGCTGTTGCCTCGAGACCTGCCTGCATGACTAGCACCACCTCCAGATTGACCGCCAGATCTGCGTCCTGCATAGCTGCCTTGTCGACCACTTTCAGATTGGCCTCCAGATCGGCGTCCTGCATTGCTGCCTTGACCACTACCATAGTTGGGTCTGTCACCGTTGCTTCTAGATCTATTCCTATCGCCTCCACTGCCTGCTCGACTGTATCCGCCACTGCGACCTCCGCCACTGCGACTTCCACTGCCTCCACGACTGTATCCACCACTGCGACTTCCTCCGCGTCCACGACTGTACCCACCGCGTCCACCGCCTCGGCCACTTTTACGGCTGCCACGGTTTTTGTTGATTGGCATGAACTCTATATGTTGGCTTTCTTGGTAAGCTTTTTGAACTAATTTGATTAATAGTTCTTCTTCGTCAAAATCTTCTAGTAATTGTGTGAGAACTTTTTGGTAAAATTTAGATCTACCTTTTAGGGCTGCTAGTTCGTCAGAAATGTTAGATATAAGGAAGCCCTCGTACTCTTCTTTGCTTGGTGGTACGATTTGTTCTACATCTAATTGGTTTATCCTCTCGATTTCTTTAAAGTCTTTGTATTCACTACAGCTCACTAAACTGACTGCTGTACCTGTATTACCTGCACGTCCAGTTCGGCCAACTCTGTGCACAAAACTTTCTGCATTTTCTGGGAGATGATAATTTACAACAAAGCTAAGATCGTTTATATCAATACCACGAGCGGCTACGTCTGTGGCAATTAAAATGTTAATTTGTTTGTTTCTAAATTTTTGAAGTA
>CAYVIV010000020.1:0-15781 GCA_964451705.1 uncultured Candidatus Peribacteria bacterium
GGGGTGGCATAGCCGCCGGGCGGGGGGGGATTGCCTGAAGGGGGTTGAGGGGCTGGAGCAGGATGAGGGGCGGCTAGGTGATTTTGATTACGAGTAGGGTAATGTCGTCGGCTTGAGGCATGTCTTGGATGCTGTTTGTGACATCTGTGAGAATCTGATTTTTGATTGCATCGGCAGTCTTACATTTTTTAGCAGCAGATTTGAGAGTGCGCTGTAGGCGTTCAAAGCCGTATTGGTCGGTTTTGTTGAGCCAGGCCTCCGGAATACCATCGGAATATAGGGCTAAGACATCACCTGGTTTGGCGTTAATCTTCCGCTCAACTAGTTTGGGTCGGATGCCTGCAAAAAGACCGGCTGCAATCCCCCCAGATTCAAGTAGGACTGTAGTGTCTGTATCTTTTTGATAATGGATGATTTGCTCATGGCCAGCGGATATGTAGCTCAGTTTCTTTTTGAGAGTGTACTTAAGCAAGGCTAGGGTGATAAAGAGGTTTGGTGATGATTTTTTGACCAAGATCTCGTTGAGTTTATCTGTAATTTCGACTAGGTCGCCATTCTCGACATTGTTGAGCAACAGAGCATTGGAGACAGAGGCCAAAATACCAGCTGGCACGCCGTGACCAGTAACATCGCCGACATAGAGAAAGTAATTACCCTTACTATCTTGAATAACATCGTAAATGTCGCCGCCAATTTCTTCGGCAGAGTTAACCTGCCCAGCTACATCGAGACCGTCAATTTTTGGCAAAGACATTGGTAGCAGTCTTTTTTGAATTGTACCTGCTAGCTCTAACTCCTTGGTCACACGGGCCTGGTAGACTTTGGCTGCTGTGGCTTTTTTAAGGTCGAGTGCCATCCGGTTAACGTTGGTGGCTAGCTGCCCTACTTCGTCTAGGCTTTTGTACTTAGCTTTGACACTTAGCTTGCCTTCGGCAATTTTGTCGACAACTTTGGAGAGCTCTGCAATTGGATTGGTGACCTTAGAGGCCTTATAAAAGGCTAAATATATGCTAGTGGCCAAGGCTAAGAGTAGGCCGAAGATTATAAGCATAGTTGACTCAAAAACTCTTTGAGCTAAGTTTTGATAGCTAATATCGAAAACAATGTTGTACTTTGGAGCTACTGGAAAACTAAAGTTTTGAATTGACTGTGATTTGAGTTCAAAATCTATAACCTGGTGGTTTTGGTTAACATAACTATAGACCCCAGGGGCATCTTTTTGGATGTAAACTACTGTGCCATCTTCCAACAAGGCGGTTGGCAAGGCAGACTGAAGTCTTTGCAGGCTTACAGAGGTTGGTTGAAAATTGTCGAAATGGCTGTAGAGCCCAGTGCCTTCAAAGTTAAAAACACTAATATTAGCAATGTCGGAATTTTGCGAGAGCAGCTGCCTAATATCTCTTTGGAAAAATAAGTCATTTTGGCTTAGGAAAAAATTTTCAAAAGATTCGACAATGTCATCTGCAGATAGCTCCATAAAAGACCGGGCATTTTGGTATATTTGGTGCTTAATTTGACTTGATTGCAAACTGATTAAAAAGCTAGCAATTACTAGTAGAACAACGGTAATTAAGACTGCAATATAACTTGCAAAGCGGTTTTTGAGGGAGGAAAACTGATACATATTAATAAGAAATTAAACTAAGGTCCAAGTAGCCATCTAACCTGGGGTTGAGTTGATAGTTTTTACTAAGAGCATAATAAACCTGATTTTCAAACAATGGAACTCCAAGTGGTTTTTGAGGATCCAAAATCTTTTGCGAGAGATCTTGCAGCAGTTTTTGTCTAGGCTTTATTTTTGTGGTCTCTGTGAGTTGCTCTACTAACTGGTTGAATTCCTGAGAATTATAATTACCGTAATTGAATTTAGAATCTGGTCGGAAGCTTTCAAAGAGACTTTGACCATCGAAAAAATCTGACTTGAATCCAAAGAAAATTAAATCATAGTTTCTAGAAACCTGCTTAGGCTCTAATTCATATAAATTTTCAAAAGAAAACTGTGGGTAGATAGAGTGTTTTTCGAGGGCGATTGTTAGGCGCTCAGCAATTTTTTCAAAGTTTTTAGGCAGCAGAATTTGTGGCTGGTAATTTTGGTACTCAATTGCCTGCAGGTCTGTGCTATCTTTTATGGCTGGGTTGTATCCAAAGACACCAGAAGCTAAAAATTGGCTAGAATCTTTGCCCATGCCTTGAGTAAAACTTTCAAAGTCCATATCGAGACTTAAGGCCATTTGCAACTGCGTTCGAAAATTGGCTGTTTTGCCCATCGGCCGATTGTAATTGTATAAAAAGAAATTGGTAGAACCCTCAATGTAATTTTGCAGACTAAAACGATTGATGTTTAGCCGTTCTTTGAAAACTGGGCTCATACCAAAGATTGCTAAAACACTCGGATTGGTCAAGGCATAGTCCAGGCGCTGAGTTTGATTGGGAATGCTGGTTAGCAGTAGCTGCTCAAACTTGGCAGTATTACCATGGTAGGATTGAAAGGGTTCCAGATAAATTTGATTTGCAGTTTGGCCCTTGAGTATAAATGGACCCGTGCCTACAGGATTGTTTTTTAAATCTGATATTTGTGAGCTATCGGCAATTGCCAGGTTTGCCAGTTTGGCTAAGAACAAAGCATCTGCCTGTTTGAGGTTTATATAAAAACTATAGTCATCTAGCCGCTGTAGGTTATCAATATTTTGTGTGAGACTTGCAAGAGCCTCGACCTGCTGGATATCCTTAAAGTACTGGATTATAAAATCACTATCGACATGCTTTTGATTGTGCAGGTAAATATTGTCTTTGATTTTGAATAAATACTGAGTTGGCGTGATTTCTCCAAAAGCTACAGCTAACTTGGGAACTATTTTCAGATCTTCGGAATACGTGACTAAAGCCTCATAAATATAGTTGAGCCTGGAGTTATTAAAATCAGTATATTCAAATGGACTTAAGGAAATTAGGTTTTGGTCGTAAACAATCTCCACATTTGCGGCATGATCCTGGAAACTCTGAAAGATTCCCAAAACTAAAAGTATGCAAGCTAAAGCATAAAAAACTACGCGGTAAGCTCGTTTTTGCACATGAAATCGTGTTTTTGCCACCATAAGTATGCGTTAATTGTATTCTCTATTAAAACTGCAACTGTCATTGGCCCCGCACCTCCTGGCACTGGTGAAATAGCAGAGGCATGTCCTTTGAGAGCTTTAAAATCTATATCGCCATAAATCTTTTTGCCCTCTTTACTAAAGCCAATATCTACCAAGACTGCACCTGGTTTGACCATATCTTTTGTAATCAAATGTTTTTTACCAACTGCCGAAACCAAAATATCGGCCTGTTTGGTGTGGGATGCTAAGTCCTTGGTGAACTTGTGACAAACTGTGACTGTGGCGTTACGATTTAAAAACATCATGCCCATTGGCTTGCCAACTATGTCTGAATGGCCCACTACAACTACATGCTGCCCCTGTACTGGGATTTGGTAATGTTCTAGTAGCTTAATAACTCCCTTGGGAGTGCAAGGCGCTAGCTTTTCGTAAGCAGCACTGCGAAATAATTTACCTGTATTATAGGCGTGAAAACCATCGACATCCTTACGTGGATTTAGGTGTTTGAGCATTAATGGTACACTCAGCTGCTCTGGTAGTGGTAGCTGGACCAAGATCCCATGTGTGGCAGGGTCGCTTGAAAGCTGCGTGAGTTTTTCTTGGAGTTGAGACTGATTAATGTCGCTTGCTAAATTAATGACTTCGGAATTAAGACCAGCTTTTTGACATGACTCTTTCTTCTTTGTGATATATGACAAAGATGCTGGGTTATCCCCTATCAAAATCATGCTTAGCTTAGGCTGGATTGCATTTTGATTGAGCTTATCGAGCTGTGCTTTGTAATCTTGAATCAAGTTAGAGGCCAGAGTATTACCATCTAAGATTTGAGTTGCTATGTCTTGAGTGTTTTCTGACATTAAAAGCATGAGGGTTAATAACTGCGCTTACACACTCGGCTTTTTGGCTGCAGTAAGTCTGGACTGAATACAGCTAAGCAAAAGTGCCTGCGTCTCTTGTATTTTAGCTTGTCTTTGAATAATTTGCCAACCTTGTTTATTTGCCATTTGCATGAGCTTGTCGGCAACTTGCTGGCTAAGGTCGTGCTGATGCTCGTGAATATGCCCTTTTTCTACTGTTTCGAGTGAACGCTCGCCATGAATTAAAATTTGTAGATCTGGTTGAATCAATTTGGAATTTATACTCTCTATCCATGTTTGGTCTAAGCCTTTGCAAGAACCCCAGGCTACGGCAGTGTTACTATAATCCTCTGCCAGCACAACATCGTAGTTAGCTAAAAAATGCGCTAGCTTTTCTTGGAACTGATAACGATTGAGAGCAAACCACATTTGCAGTTCGGCCTCGGAAATTGTTTGCTTGCGCGAACGCAAGACAGTATGTAGGAAACCACCAGATGGATCTATATCATAAATTGGATACTTGAGCGAAAACACAGAATAACCCTGCTTTTCTAGATTTTCCTGGAGCAATTTAACTTGAGTAGTCTTGCCAATGTTATTTATACCGTAGATTGTAATAAACATATGATATAGGTTAGATTTAGATGACTTCTGCTTGCTGCTGCTTGGACGCCTGCTGGCTGTGTGGGCTTAGGTAGTGGACTGCTGCTTGGGTTGTGGGTTTGGGACTGTGGATTTGGGACTGTGGGCTGCTGATTGGGTTGTTGGGTTGGGACTGTGGGTTTGGCTATGAGGCCTTTTGGCCAGTGGAACCAAAACCTCCCCTGGAGTTTGTATCTAGGGAATCAACTTCGAGAAAATCGGGTTTGAGAACTGGGACAAAGATGCCCTGGGCGATTCTATCTAATTTGTCTATTTGGACTGGCTGGCTGGTAAAGTTATACATTTGAATCAGCAATTCGTCGTTATCGCCACAGTAGTCTTGGTCTATAATCCCAATAGCATGTGGTTTGCTCAGACCTTTTTTGCGTGGAGTCGAGCTGCGAGAAACCAAGGTTAGCATGTAACCCTGTGGAACTTTGACTACTAAATTTGTTGGGATCAGCTCAATTTTGCCAGGTTCAATAGTGAGCTGTTTGCGTGAATACAAATCGAAACCAACTGAGCCCTGAGTTTGATATTTTGGAAGTGGCAAGGATTTATCGATTCTTTTAATTTTGATACTCAAGCTCATGTGGGAAGGATTATATCATTATTATTTGCTTGGTTTAGCTTGCTTGGCTTGGTAGTTTGTTTCGAGCCTAAGGGCATTTTTAAGTGAGACTGCAGCTACCTCTAACATGTCGGCTTCGGGTGGTAGGGTAGTTAAACGCTGGAAATAAAGCCCTGGCATACTGACGAATCTGGCAAAACGAGAATCTGGATTACGGCCAGCATACTTGAGAATTTCATAGGCAATGCCTGCAAGAAGTGGTAAGCATAGTACCCTATAGAGCAAATTTAACGCAAAGCTAGATGCTTGCGGCAAAAAGGTATAGACAAAAATACTCAGGACAAAGACAAAAACTAAAAAACTGGTACCGCAGCGAGGATGAAAGCGCGTTTGCTCTCGAATATTCGCTTGGTTAAGTTCGAGATCTTTTTCATAGGCAGCAATCGACATATGCTCGGCAGCATGAAAACCAAAAACTCTCCTGAGTGTCTTAGAAAAATGCAGGGCCTTTAAGTATGCTGCAAATAGTAAAATCTTTACCAGGGCATCAAAGGCGTTGAACAAGATATAGTTTTGTTCTAATACTTGAAATTTACTAGAGGCAAAACTAGCTGCTGCCAAGGGCAGTAATTTAAAGATAACCACAGCTAAACCAAAAGCGAAAAATAAAGAAAGTACAAGCATAAGATTTTGGACCCAGGCTGCAGTAGCCTGTGTGTTCCCTACGTTGTCTGAGCTACTTGTGCTGTCTGAGTTATTTGTGCTATTTGTGCTATTTGTGGAGGCTTTGGTGGTTTTGGTGTTTTGAGTCTTTGTTGTGTGTGTGGCATCTAGCTCTTGCGTAAATATATCTGTAGAGTAGTTCATAGCCTTGGTGCCAATAATTAGCATCTCTATCATGTTGATAGCACCACGTAAAATTGGAAGATTGAGAAATTTATACTTTTGGATTATATTTTTATAAAAGTAGCTATGCTCAAAGATTTTCCCCGACTCGCTGCGCACTGCAAGCGAAACATGATTGGGTGAGCGCATCATGACTCCTTCCATAAGTGCTTGGCCCCCGACTGCGAAATCTATTTTTTGCTTCATTAGAGTTGGATTTTGCTTTATATTAATGATAGAAATATACATAATTTTTTTCACAAATGCTACTCAAAGTCTTACTCGAAGGTCTGCATGAAAATGGCAGAACTCAGGACTACTATTATATAGACCCCCATACTAGCAGTGTAACTTTAATAAGTGATGGTAAGGGTACAAATGTACTTGTGGACACTGGGTCTTTTATGTACCGACCACATTTAATCGAAGCCTTGGCTAAAGAAGGTTTAAAGGCAGAAGAAATCACCCATGTTCTAATGACACATGGGCACATGGACCACACATCTAACTGTACTGCTTTTGTGAATGCCGAAACTCATATAAACCGTTCGATGCTGCACTATCATGATGGGCGCTGCAAAATATACCCAGATATGCATGCCAAACCAATGCCTTTAGGGATCGAGGTGTTTCCGAGTAGGGGCCATACACAAGACCATGTGAGTTACTTTGTAAATTACCAAGGCAAACGCTACTGCATGGCTGGAGATGCTATTCGCGAAGACTATTTTTTACATGCTCCACCTGCATACTTTGAATTTGAACAAAGGTACCAGCTACTAGAGTCAGCCAGACATATTTTTGAATCCTGCGATATCATTATCCCCGGCCACCACAAGGTGATCGAAGGAGAATTCAAGCAAAAGCTGTATAACAGACTCTTGGAACTAGAAAAGCATATGTTTAACAAACTCTCTGTTACAGATAAACTCAAAATGGTGACGCGAAAATTTAAGAAGCGCAAACTTAAAAAATAACCAGCTCCTTGTGGAAAACTGGTTATTTAACATAGATTAATTTGGAATTAGACCTGGCTATTATCTATTTGTAAACTTGGCCCTTGAGAGCTAGCAATGTAAATAGACTTAATGTAAGTACCCTTGGAACCTTCTGGCTTGTTGGCCTTAACACCGTCTAATAATACTTGAATGTTTTGCTCTAGCTTTTCTGCTCCAAACGAAAGCTTGCCGGCTAAACTATGAGTAGAACCAAATTTGTCGACTCTGACTTCTACTTGTCCTTGCATAATTTTGGCAATAGCTTCGCTAATGTCTGCGGAGACAGTACCATTTTTTGGTGTTGGCATTTTTCTAGCCTGTCCTAATTGCTTGGCAATTTTGGCTAGGTCTTTCATAACTGTTGGGTGGGCAATAGCAAAGTCAAAGTCCATGAATCCTTTAGAAACTTTGTCTACTAAGTCTTCTAGACCCGCTTCGATTGCTCCGGCTTTTTTGGCTTGGTCAACCATTTCGTCTGGGACAAAGGCAACCACCTTGTATGTTTTACCAGTGCCATGTGGCAAGCTTGTGGTAAATCTAAGAATTTGGTCGGCATGTTTTGGGTCCAGACCAGTGTTTATGTGTAGCTCTATAGATGGGTCGAATTTAACCTTAGAAGTTTCTGGAAGAATCTCCAAAGCCTCTTTAAGGGTGTAAAGTTCTTTAGTAATGGCAGCCTTGGCTGCGGCATAGTTTTTTGATAGCTTTTTAGCCATAATAATTTGGGTTAGTGGTACGAGCCTAACTGGCTTTATACAGTTAGTCCCACAAATATAGTCGGATTATAGTCGATTTTATATTTTTTGCAAGTTTTCTTGCGACTTTCCTACTACCTACTTGCCAGCTGTAGTCAAATCAGGCTACTGCCCACTATCTGCTAGAGCTGGGCATGACTAAATAAGACTTTGAATGGCACACACCACACTAGCACTTGATTATACTTACTGTAGTCTATATTACTTGGTAACTTGTAATTAACGTTACCTTTGGTGGCCAAAATTGGCCCTAGATCAATAAAGTCTTGCGCCTGTAAATCTGCCGAAAGATATATATGCAAGTTTGGGCCGTTGACTGTCTGGAAGTTTTCAAATCTGAGGGTTTTTTCATCAGCTGACTGGATTAGCAAAGCCTGCCCCTGCACTTCATGCTTATTGGCAACAAAATCAGCCTGCGATAACACTTGGACTTGGAGTGGCTGTGCTTCTGGGCTGCTGATTTTTTCGATGTTAGCTGGGTCGGTGTTAGCTGGGTCTGTGCTAGTGTTTGAGGTGTTGCTTTCTTCGATACTTTCTACTCTGCTATCTGTGCTAATTTGCTCGATACTGGGAGCAGCAGGCTCCAGAACTTGGCTTGTCTGCCCACCTGGAAATTCCTGGTTGAGTTCAACCACGTTCCATAAAGGTGAAATTAAATAATATGCCACTGCCAATGCTAGCAGAGCTGCAATGTAGATGATTTTTTTAGACATAACACCTTTATATTATAGATTTATATAATTAAAATTTAATAAATTTAACTTAGGATTGCAAACTTAAGCTTAGGATTTATGTGTTTACTTGAATCTAGTGAATAAAACAAAAAACACCCTAGTTACTAGGATGTTTATATAAATATGATAAGAGATTCTTAGTCTAAATCTGGAACCTCGACACCAAGACGCTTGGCAGTACCGGCAATCACTTTGATTGCGGCATCGATATCGTTAGCATTTAAGTCTGGCATTTTGATTTCTGCAATTTCTCTAAGTTGATCTACTGTAATTCGACCGACTTTGTTTTTTTGAGGCTCGCCAGAACCTTTTTTAAGACCTAGCTTTTGTTTGATTAAAACTGCAGCAGGTGGTGTCTTACAAATAAAAGAAAATGTCCTGTCCTCGTAGACTGTGATTTCCACAGGAATAATTGTATTACCCTCTTTGCTTGTAGCAGAATTAAATTGCGTACAAAAATCTTGAATAGGCAAACCATGCTGCCCAAGTGCAGGACCAACAGGTGGTGCTGGATTAGCTTTACCAGCTGGAATTTGGAGTTTGATAATAGATTTTACGGCTTTAGACATCTGTCCTTGTTTAAATTAATTACAATCATTTATACCCTACTTGAGCCGTGTTAGTCAAGTTTTTATTTGAATAATACTGGATAAAAGTCCTTAAAACTTGCGTGTAAATCTTTTTGATAATTTATAGCATATAAGATTGTATTGTGTCGGATGACCACGAAGGCTCTATCTATCTTAGAGGGGTTGTTGATATAAAAGGATGCATCGCCAAACTCGTTAGTGGGGTTGGTTTGAATTTGCTTAAAAGAATTAGCGGTAGCTTGAGTAATATTATATGCGAGCTCAGCTTGAGAAAGATCTTGGAAGGCCATTTCGTAAACTGTGGCAACCTCTTTATTATTGGACTCAATTTGCACTTGATAACTTGCCTGGGCATCAAAGTTGCTAGTGTCTATTGTATCAAACAATTTACCTTCGAACTCAAGTTCAAAATAATTTTTATTCTCTATATACAAACTAGGCATAAGCATAATAAATCTAGACTTAGCCTTAAAAATATCGACTAAGGCTTTGACCTTTGCGATGTTTTTATTCTCTGTAGCTTCTAGAGGGGTTTGAGTGTTTTGCGTGGCTTGAGTGGCTGCCTGGGCACTGTCTAAAAGTGAGGCATTCAACAAAGGAGCCTGGGCATCTGTAGCTTGCTGAGTAGCGGTCTGAGTTGAGTTTTGGGACTGGGTTTGGCCGAGATTGCTGTTGGGGCTAGCAGGGTTTTGATTGTGGGCTTTTGTTAAAGCTAGCTCAGTAACTGCAGAAAGCATGAGTAAAGCAAAGACCACCGTGAAAATTGTAAACTTGTGCATGCAAATGCTTTATTATAAGACCAGTATAAAAAAGTACTGCTGTTTGAGCAATCTTTTTCTTATTTTAGTTTGATTTGGTTGAAATCTAACTCAACTGGTGTTTCACGACCGAACATAGATATTAAGACTTTGACCTTACCTTTTTCTTTGTCTACTTGATTAACTTCACCTTCGTAGTTAACAAATGGTCCATCTAGGATAACAACTTGCTCCCCGACCTCGACTGTAATTTTGAATTTGGCATCTTTTTTACCCATATGTTTTTCGATAACTCTCCACTCGTCTGGTGAGACTGGGACTGGAATATTTCCAGAACCCACAAACCCTGTGACATTAGGGGTGTTTCTAACTACATACCAGGAGTCATCTGTTACATCCATATTTACCAAGACATAACCTGGGAAGATTCTTTTTTCCTCCTCTACTGGTTCGCCTTTTTTCATAACAATTTGAGTTTCTTTGGGAACAACGACATTAAAAATATAATCTTGCATGTTCATGGTGTCTACTCTTTGGAGCAAGGCTTGCTTTACAGCATCTTCGTAACCAGAATATGTGTGGATTACATACCAGTTAACACCAGTGTTACCGACTTGTTTGACCATAGGAATATAATTTAATAATTAAGGTTTTACTCTGCAGCAGCTGGCTCGACAGGAGTTGTATTAATTTGAATATTAGAACTATCAACTGTGTTACCCTCGGAGTCAGTAATGTTTATAGCAGATGTGTCTATGCCTAATTCTGCTGGATCTACCAAGTTTTGAAAACTTGACTTTGGAGACATTTCTAAAAGCTGAGTGTAACCAGCCTTAAAGACACCGTCTATAAAGGTTAAAGCTAGCGTAGCAACTGTAGTAAATATGATTGTAATGATAGTAATATTAATAGCGTGATTTTTTGTGGGCCAAGTTACTTTTTTGATTTCTGCTATACTTTCTTTAAAATAGTTCATGAGGATAATAAATTAATCTGCTAAAGTACAAGTTAAAAGTTTGGCAAAAAACCGCCCCTGCACGTTTACTCACTAATAATTATACATAGAGCTAGAAAATGCAAGCAAAAAATGATATAATGCAGTTAATACCCTATATTAATCCCCTATTGAATCCCTAAAATAATGTCTAAAATTTTTAAAAAAGCCCTGGCGTCCTTAGTTTTAACACTTATTTGTGCAATGAGTTTTTCAGTGTTATCACTAAATCATCAAAGTCTTTTAGACAGTAATCTAAATACAGAGTCTGCAGCAATTACTCACTTACAGTTTGGAGCTGCGACTGCCTATGCCGTAGCAGACAAACCCTTTATTCCCCTACCAGAAGAGCAATACAAAAAGAACTTCGTCGTAACTAAGGGCGATACCTCGTTACAGAAAACTGCCTTTTTAACGACTGCTGGCGCAAAACTTATGAAGTTAATTTTAATTGCCATAGCCAGTTTGATGGCAATAATTTCTGCTATCCAAATTATTGTGGGTCGCGGCCGTGACGAAAATGCAATGGCTGATGCTAAAAAGGTCTTACTATATAGTATCCTGGGTATTGGTGTGATTATGATAAGCTCAGAGCTTGGCAGAATCTTAAGCCTGGCTGATGGAGGTTTTTTTGGAGCCCGAGAAGAGGTGTTAGCGAGATTTAAAATCTTTGACCTTAAAATTCAAATTATTATAACTTTCCTCAAATATATAGTGGCAGCTGTGGCGATCTTCTTTATGACTAAATCAGGCATGCGATTAATTTTTAAGGCAACTAGCGAAGATGAAGTAACTAAAGATAAAGAAAAGATTGTTTTGTCTGGAGTTGGTCTAATTGCTATGTTAATGGCCAACAACTTGATTGCTAACATTTTCTACCGTATAGACAACCCATACACGACTCCAGAAATAGACCCGTCTCAGGGTGTCTTGGAACTGATTGGATTTACAAACTTTATTGTTAGTTTTGTCTCTCCGATTTTGATACTAACCTTAATTGTGGGTGCTGTCATGGTTTCTGCCAGTGGTTTTAGTGAAGACTCTGCAGAAAAAGGTAAAAAAATGATTAAACTTTCTATTGCTGGGATAATTTTGATCTACGGCAGCTTTGCAATTGTTTCGACAATTATTGCTGGATCCTTTTAAGACTTTATTTTGTTACACAGTATATTTATGTTTAAAAAAATCTTCCTCTCTCTGACCTTGGCAGTCTGCCTGCTAAGCCCAAGCCTAGTTAGCTCACAGGTAGCCTTGGCAGTCCAAGACGCTCCATTAATAGAACAACAGGGCGTTAATTTACTAGAGTCTTTCGAAACAGGCACAGGCTTAAAGCTAAAGTCTGATGCTAAGTATAAATATGACACAAGAGTCCCAGGGGCTAGCAATATTGTTAATATGACAAACTCTATTATTGGGCTACTCAAATATGCTGCATTTGGTTTAATGCTACTGTTTGTGGCAATTTCGATTACAGAAATGATAGCTGGTGGCGATGAGATTAAGGATATTTATGACAAAAACAAAAGCTATGCTGTGTCCTTAATAGTCGCGATTGTGATTATTTTAACTGCAGAATTTTTATTTAACGAAGTCTTCTCTTTTGGTGCGCAAGAGTTGCTAAGTTCCCCTGCCGCCGCCAAGGCGGCGGCAGCTAAAGCCTCTGCAGAAATACTTGGCATTGCTAGGATTTTTGAAATGCTGGCTGGGGCTATTGCTGTTTTAATGTTTGTAATGGCGGGAATCAATTTAACTGTCAATGCCATAGATGAAGGCGCTGTCGAAAAGGCAAAAAAACAAATTGGCTATGGAGCACTGGGGGTTTTGGTAATTATTTTTGCAGAGACAGTTGTTCAGGGGGTGCTTTATGCGGATACAAAAAATATAGATGCCCAGGCTGCACGCGAGCTTATGGTAAGCCTAACAAACTTTACATCGGGTGTGGTTGTGACCTTGTCTTTACTAGCTTTCTTTTATGCGGGATACCTATACGTTTTTCGTGGAATTGAGGACTCAGCTGAGAAAATTAAAAAAACTCTTACAGGCGCAGTTGCAGGGATTTTAATAGCGGCAGCAGCTTTTGGAATTGTGAATACGGTTGTAAGCCTAGACACTACCAACACTATAGAGCAAAGGCAGTAGAGCCTATTTGGGCCAAAGAACGGTTTACAAGTTGTCCATTTTGTTAAATAGTAGCTATTTTTTAGGTGCAAGACTTTGAAATTATGCTAAAATTGTGGTACAATATTTAGATATAATTATATATTAGCCAAAAAACCCATGGACTCACCCCTAATGTACATCCGCCGCCTATGCAGTAGTATCTGCAGTAAATTCAACACTACTGTCTTTACGAAACGCTCTGCGAAATTTTCTGGGCGCAACTTGATGATAGCTGCTTTGGCAGTTCTATGTATTAATAGTGTTAGCTTGAGTGCTAGTGCAGACTTTTGTGCTGGACTAGGTAGTGAATTTGGAGACTTTATTGAATGCTCCGAGGAGTTTACTACTTTCTCTAAGTTTCAAGGGGGTCTAGAGGCCCCAGAAACACAAGGCTACGACCCAAGTTTAACACAAACTACAGATGCTAGGAGCTTTGTGAAAAACATTGCCAACTTTGCCCTTGGGTTTTTGGGCTTGGCAGCAATTTTGATTATTATTTACTCTGGCTTTTTGTATGTAACCTCGGCAGTTAATAGCGATGGGGTAGAAAATGCTAAAAACAACATTAAGTATTCAGTAATTGGGATTTTGGTAGTCCTTGGTTCCTTTGCTTTTGTGAATACAATTCTAACTGCACCAGGTGGTGGTAGTGGTGCTGGTGGTGGCGGTGCAGGATTCCAAAGTGACTCCACAAATGCAGCCCAGCTAGCCAACTACAACTCTGCTGCAGACGAAGTTAAGAAAATGTCTGTCGAGCTAGTACGGGCCTACGAAATTGCCACAGATGATGTCCGCGATCTAAATAAGATCATGGCTTATGCGCCAACTGACTTTACCAGTCGAGCACAATTTGCAGAATACCTATCGAAGGTGAAATCTCACTTATTTGGAATGGCCTCAAAACGAGGAGGTCTCTCAGAAACTGGTTTTATGGCAAGGGCCATAGCAGATAATATTATAGACCCAGCTCTATCTACAATCAATGGTATAGTTCGTGAAGAACGTTTAAATGAGTTACAAACTACAGTTGGACAAAGTGGACTCGAAAACTTTTTTGATGAACTCCTTGGTGGCATAGGTGACTTTTTAGGAGAATTTGGTTCTCGTGATAGTGCCCTCTCACAATATATGTGTTCACTACCTATTTCTGAAAGACCAGTCAACTACAAGGTCCTTGACTGTAAGGAAACTGGCACGGACCCTTTTAAAACTAATATTGGTACCCAATTTGATGACAAGCTGGATAGGAATTTAGAAAAACATTTATTAACGGCAATTCAAGCAGATTTCTCATTGAGAGTAGCAGATATTGTAGGTAAGTTACACAATATCAAGACCCAACAAATTACATATACAGCTCTTCAGAATCAGTTTACTGCCCTTCTTAAAGATCTTACTGGTACAGGTGATTTCGAAATACATAAATCGCGTACACGTGTAGCTACGCGTATTAATGAGTCATGGTGGAATGAAACGGGACGGGGAGGAGACTTAGAAAACTGGACGGACTGGTCGGATGATACTGATTTTAACTATGAAGAAACTAGAGGATCTTCTATATCCGGGGAGCCTTTGCAGAAGATTAGGACAGCACTTGAGCAGTTTAAGAACCTTTACCAGGCACTTGTGAATTTACGGTTTACCTCTCCTGTGATTACAGCGTCGGTAATATCTGGAACGGCACCTTTGATTGTGAACTTTGACGCCTCTAAATCATATGACCCCTCTAACGAGTCTGTCATTGGAGAGCATTTAACATGGGACCTGGATGGGAACGGTTTGGATGAAACCGATGAACTATGCGATGATTCTGAAAATAATGTAGTGTTTACTACATGTACCTATAAGGATCCTGGAAACTACCGCGTAGCTTTAAAGTTACAATCCACGCAGGATGAGCAGGATGAGGGTGCGGCTTTGCCAGGGATTGCTTATTTGACCATTAGGGTCTTGCCTCAGTCGACTAAAATCCAACTAACGGCACAACTTGCTGATCAACAACAGGAAATCACCTTGCGACGTTACGTTTCTGTAGACGATACACAACTTGGTAAGCTGGCGATAGATGTAGATGAGCTGTTTGTGACAACTAGCGAGGCTAGAGCTGGGATTACGCTCGATGCCACCGAAACCAAATCGGACAGGGAGATAGTTAATTATAAATGGAATTTTTCGGATGAAATTGGCTCTCGACAGGGAACACAAAAGACATCTGCAGCCCCAGCTGAACAGGTGCAGACGGGACCCAAGATTACTAAAACTTTTGACAAAACTGGGATAGTTAATGCTATTTTGGAAGTTGAGGACTCTGCTGGAACAACCGACAGAAAGATCTTTAAGATTGTTGTGTCTGACCATGTACCAAGAATCCGCTCTTCGAGAACTGCTGGGAATGTCCGGGATGAGTTTGTCTTAGATGCCTCTGGCTCCTCGAGTGCCATGGGACTCTTCCAAGAATTCAGATGGATAGTTGATGGTACTGAAGTAGGGGCTGGTAGACCTGGACGTAGAATACCACCACTCGATATTGAGCTGCCCTTTCCTATAAATAGGGGTTCAAGTTTTGAAGCCACTGAATTGGATGATGCTGAGCTCTTAAAGATTAGTTTTGACACTCCGGGTGATAAGAAAATTGAATTACTGGCCTTTCCTCAAGGGGTTGAAACTGGGAACCCCGATAATGCCGTAAAGACTGAGTTGACCTTGAATGTAATACCTAGGGACCCAATTGCAGATATT
>CAYVIV010000021.1:0-15760 GCA_964451705.1 uncultured Candidatus Peribacteria bacterium
ACTAATGGCTGGTGGTGGGTTTTGCATAGATAACTTGGTAGGGGTGCTTGCTGTCTGTGCTCATTGGAATGCCGGCAGACTCCCCTAGTTTTTGGATTTTTGGATCTTGCAGAGATGAGGTTTTGATAAAAAATATTTCGGCGTCATATCTATTATCAATATAGTTTTTGATTCTATAGGCTAGGTTTAAGCTATCTTGGGGAAAGGGCCTGGCATCTTGCTGCTTGGGTAGCTGAGTTGGGACTTTATAATCATCTTCGACAAAGAAAATAAAATCAAAGTCCGAAAAAAGACTGCCTCTAAACCCTGGAGGATTATACTCACCAAATGTATTTTTGACTGCAGATCCAATCAGAATAATTTGTAGAATCTTACTGTTTGGCAAAAAATCAGCTTGGATTTTTTGGATGGCTTTGGCCTTGAGGTTGTTAATTTTATCTTGCTTGAAAACAAGCTTGGCAGGCCTGTGTTTTATGTGATCTTCCATAGTTTAAAATAGCTTTAAATAACTAAAAGCTGTGGTGCCGAGGGGCGGAATTGAACCACCGACACAGGGCTTTTCAGGCCCCTGCTCTACCACTGAGCTACCCCGGCAAATTAATGTACACTATTTATAACACAGCAGGTCGCAGTTTGGCAATCAATTTTAGTATTACTACTTGCGATGAACCTGGTAATGCAGTGTATGTGAGTTGGAAGAAATTCTATCAAAATCTAACTGTCTAAAATTTAAATGTTGTGTGAATTCCGAGAGATCAAGTGGCAGCTTTCTGTCGGTCTTAAATGCAGTTTCTATAAGTGTTAGGTAAACCTCAGATATAAGGTTGTGTTCAAGGTAAAACTCGTAGAGCTGGGCCCCACCTGTACAAAAAATTGATTCAACTGTGGGGTCGTCTTGCAAGGCTTTAATTGCTTGAATTGGATCTTGAAAAGCTAGTACAGCTTCTGGCAAATTCAGATTTGTTTGACGTGAGATCACTACATTAATACGATCTGCGAGTGGGCGGAATTTGGCTGGGATCGAGTCCCAAGTTTTGCGCCCCATAATTACTGCGTTTTGTTTAGAGGGATCCTTGGTTTGGGTTGTAATTGCTTTAAAGTGCTGCATGTCTGACTTAAAAGACCAAGGCAGTTGGTTATTTAGGCCAACTCCACCATCTTGGTCGGTGGCTACTATTAATTTGATTGGTTTAGGCATACTAGACAGCAATAGGTAATTTAATAAATTTGTGATGTTGGTAGTTTTCTAGGGTAAAATCTTCAAAATCAAGATCCCAGAATGGTTTTTTTGCAATTTTGAGGGTTGGCAGAGGCAGTGGCTGGCGTGTGAGCATTTGTTTGACTCCATCTACATGGTTTGAGTAAATATGAGCATCGCCAATGGTGTGTGTGAAAATTCCCGGCTCTAAGTTACATTCTTGAGCTACCATCATAAGTAGTACTGAATAACTAGCAATGTTAAATGGCACGCCAAGTGCCAGGTCGGCACTGCGCTGATATAGTTGCAAGTCTAGCCGGCCATTGACAACATAGAACTGAAAAAATGCATGGCATGGTGGTAAGGCCATTTGATTGAGGTCGGAGACATTCCAGGCTGAGACAATTATCCTACGGGAGTCTGGATTGGTTTTAATGGTATCAATAGCTTCTTGAATTTGGTTAATATAATGCTTTTTGAGCTTACCGGTTTTGAGGTTTTTTCTATACTGTGGCCAGCGTGTCCATTGGTAGCCATAGACTGGACCAAGCTCACCATCTTCAGCTGCCCAGGCATTCCAAATAGGAGTATGCTGGGTGAGGTTATCATTAATATTTGTGGAGCCTTGCAGAAACCAAAGTAACTCCCGAATAATAGCATTGAACAAAGTTTTTTTGACTGTGACCAGAGGAAATCCTTGGCGAAGATCATATTTGCTTTGGGTACCAAAAATAGAGATAGTACCTGTGCCTGTACGATCGCCTTTTTGTTCTCCGTTTTCCAAAACATCTTTTAAAAGACTTAAATATTGCTGCATAGTCTTGGCGTTAATTGCTAAATAAGTTACAATACAATAGTAACAAAGCCTATATGTCAAAACAACTTCAGATTAAGATATTTGCCTACTTAAACATTCTGGCACTGGCTATTTTGGGCCTAGTAATATATGAAAATTACCAAAGCCAAGGTTTGATTTTTCAGATTGCTAAAAATGATATTTCTAGCGTGAGAGAATACTTTAGTAGTTTTTCTTTTTTATACAAACATGGGCTAATACTTTTGCTGGTACTAGCTGAGGTTGTTATTGGAATTGTGCCGGCAATTGTAATGTACCCAATAATTGGTATGATTGCAGGTTGGCAAACAGCGCTTGTAATTATTTTTATTGGTAACTTTATTGGTAACCTGCTGAACTTTTACCAGGGTAAATTGATTGCCTCGGCTTTGATTGAAAGGAAAAAAAATAGAGGTTTTATAAATAGACTCTCGGATGGAGGTTTTAAAGTTGTTTTCCTACTGAGGCTAAATCCTCTATCGTCAATTGACTCTATATCTTACTTTGCTGGTGCTATGGGCATGAATGTTTATAAATTCATGCTAAGTACCATGGCTGGGGTAACGCCACTAATTGTGGTTGGGACTTTGTTTGGTTCACAGGCTATCGAAAAATACAATATTGGACTAGAGCTCCTGGTGATCTTTACCTTTATTTATATTGCCAACCAGTTGAGGAAGGTAAAGCTTGTGCAAAAGATTAAGAACGCTCGTAATAACCGTTTAAAACGCAAGACTCGAGAATCTGAGATTCAATAGCCATTTCTATCTCGGCACGCGAGGCAGATTTATCTAAGTGGATTTTTTTGCTAAGTGCATACAACTGGAATCTATACTGATGTCGGTATTTGGGTGGGCATGGTCCCCCGTAGCCAAACTCCATAAAATCATTAATGCCTTCTATGGCACCTACTGGCAGTGCTTGGGAGCTAAGGCTTGTGGTAGCTGGATCTATATTCCAGACCAACCAATGTAGCCATGTGCTCTGTGGAGCATCTGGATCGTCGACAATTAAGAGTAAGGACTCGGTTGACTCTGGGACATCTGAAATTTCTAGTCTTGGAGAGACGTTCTCACCTTGGCAGGTGAATTTTTGGGGTATGTCTTGATTATTTAGAAAATCTGGGGAGATTAGGGTGAGCATGTCTATGGTTAATTTTCTATAGATTCTTTAGGAATGGCTATAAAGTCTCTAGTTTCTGGGACTTTTGACTCTGTAAGGGTTGGCATAGGCTTGTTATGACCACGGAGTTTGTTGAACTTATTTGTTTGCGGCAGTAAATTTCTATTCCAAGATCCAGCCAGTGAATTAAAGGAGTTAGCAGCAGAAGAAATACCCTTGCCGACTTTGTCTAAATGACCAAGAAAGGTTTCGAGACGTTTAATAAGCTCATGACCTTCTTTTTTTACAGCCTCTAGGTGTGTTGAGACTTTGGAGTCTTTCCATGATTTTTCGACAATTAAAAGGATTGCGAGCAAGGTGGAAGGTGAAGCTATAATAACTTTTTTGCTCAAAGCTTGATCCAACAAAGTAACATCTAACTCCATGGCAGCGCGGATTAAGGACTCCCCAGGTAAGAACATGACTACAAAAGGGGCGGAATTCTCTACTTTGTCAAAATAAGCTTTGGAGCCCAGGTCATTGATATGTTTTCTGATGTCGGCATGGAAAGTTTTTAAATAGCGAGCTTTATCGTCTGCGTGCTGGCTTTCGGTGGCCTTGAGATAATTGGCCAAAGGAGCTTTGGCATCTATCGCTATATTTCTAACATCTGGCATTTTGACTATAACGTCTGGTCGAATTTGGCCATCTTCGTGGTTATAACTAGACTGAGTGCTAAAGTCGACGTGCTCTTTGAGTCCTGCCATCTCTATGACTCTTTTCAGCTGTAGCTCACCCCAGTTACCCCGGGCTTTAGAGTCTTTGAGGGCAGTCTCGAGTGTGCGTGTAGTTTGGCGCAGGTCTTTTTCGGCCTGGATTAAATAACTTAGTTGTTCTTTGAGTGAGCCATACTGCTTGCCGCGATCTTGTTCGAAGGAATGTACTAGTTTTTCATATCTGTTTAGGTTTTGCTGTAGGTTATTCACAAAACCTTCGACTGCTTGTTGTCTGTTTTTTAAATCCTTATCTGCAGAGACATGAATTTTTTCAAAGTTAGACTTTGCGAGGTCCAAAAACTGCTGATTGTTTTTGAGCAGTGAGTCGCTTGCTAACGCTTGGAAGGTTTCTTTCATGTGGTCGACCGCAAACTCAGAGGCCTTAGCTTCTGCACGTGATATTTGTGCTTTGGCCAGCCAGCCTAAAACAACCCCAGCAATTAATGCAATAAATGGTATTAAAGCCTGCATAAAATATTTATATTAATTTGGTTTTATTTTAATATTTTGGCTTGCTGATTGCAAAATTTACTTTTTGACTCGTAGTATATTTGTGTTTAGAAATCTCATATCTGGATTACCTGGAACTAAATACTGAGTAACTCTTTCAGCCTCAACCTGCATGTACCTGCCTATATATGGCCCCTCTATGATTACAAATGTAAGATAGTCACTTGTGATGTCTGTAGCAATTAGAGACAGAGTACCATGATCTGCATGCTGAAGCGTGAATTTGAGACCAAGCATCTCTCTATCATACTTGATTAAAGTGGCTGGTACTTCCTGCTGCTCCTCTGTTCTGCCTGTATCATCATCATATATGCTATGTTTAGCGTGATGAGGAGTGTAAATCTCTGTATGTGACTCCTGTTCTCGGATTACAGCTGATACTGCGGGTCCGGGGGTGGGTTCTGGCATTATTCTCTGCATCATTTGTTGTTCAGTCATAACCTTGGAGAACTCCTGCAGCGCTTGATCACCATTGATAAAGAGTGATCTTTGCACAGTTAACCTTTGAAAGTTTAGGACCCATAAATCAGAAAGATTAATGGTTTGTCTGATTAAACCCTCTTTCATAACAACAATTTTCTGGTCCTTTAAATACTCCATAACTACCCAGTTGTTTTTAAGGCCATTGGATATAGGATTAAACAAGTACACCTGGGTAAAGGGTCTAAAAGTGGTAATCGTTAAAACTGTAAATAGGTCTGGTTTAAATTTCTGTAAGGCAAGTAAGAAAATATGATCTTGATATAATGAGTCGGGAATAATGTGCGCTAGCTGTGGGTAGCGTTCAAACAATTCAATACCTGAGTCTACATGGAAAAAGATAGTCTTGAGTGCTGTTTGCAAATCATTAATTGATACATTGCAGGGCTCAGAGCTTGAAAGATAAGTGTTGAGGATCTGGGTAGACTCTAGGTGCTGAGCCCGACTGATGACAGGCTGAGGTATTTGCGCTTGTATTTGCTTGTGATTGCTCCAGAGTGCAATTTGCTGCTGGTGCTCTAGCCCCAATGTGCTGGGCTCTAGACTGGCGGCTTCGTGACCATTTATTGCAGTGTTTTGAGCTTTTCGTTTAAATAGCCCCCTTAGCTTGCCGACTAAGCCATCTGTAGTTGGTGATTCTATACCTTTAGGTTGTAAACTTGGATTTGTGGTAGCTTTTAGAGGATTCATAGCGGCGAGATTATATATCAGTGTTATTTGGATTTTAAAAAACTTTTGTGATTCTTGCAATTAAATTGCATACTGAGGAAGTATTAACAAGAATCCATATGCCACTTTTATTACCACCTGTTGGGAATCTCCAGTCCAATAGGCGTTTTCCTAGTCCAGTACTAATGGAAGCCATTAATTGTAATATAAGTGAAGACCTGCTAGCACCTAGAAAAGAGGTTTCGGGTATTACAATTGACCGCGAAGAAACACTAGACATAGACGATGCTTTATGGCTAGTTCGAGATGGTACCAACTATAGAGTCCAGATTTCTATATCAGATGTGGCTAGTTTAGTTGATAAAGGATCGGAAACAGACAAAGAGGCGCTGCACCGAATTTTAACCTTATATTTAGCTGGCGCTGTAAATCCAATGCTACCAAATGTCCTGTCGGAATCTGTGCTAAGCCTGGTTGCTGGAGAATTTCGTCCAACCTTAACCTTTACTGTAACTTTAGATAATTACGCGAATATATTAGAATATGAGATTGACCAAACCTGCCTTTTGTCGCAACAAAAAATGTCTTACTCGCAGGTCAGTGATATTTTAGCAAGCAAAGAAGTCGATACTGGGGCGGAATATAAACAGATGTTGCAAGATATGAGTATTGTGAGCTCTAAATTAAGATCTAAGCGTCTTGGTAGCCACCAGCAGGCTGGGAATTTAAGTTTACGGCCAGACTTAATTGTACCGGAATTAATGATTCTTACAAACCACATTTCGGCGCTGCACCTACACAAAAAAGATGCACCAGGTATATTTAGAAACCACGGACGATCTGTTACGTCAGAAGCCTACTACGGCCATTGCAACCATGGGCACGCGGGGCTCAACCTCGATGCATACACGCATGCGACTTCCCCACTGCGCAGATACCCAGATTTAATTGTGCATAGGCAATTAATTTCTACTATCAATTCCTCTGTGCCCCCATATACCTCTCAAGACACTCAGATGCTGGCAGAGTATTTTAATAAGTACTTAAGCTACCAAGATGAAGCATTCGAGGAAACCTTCTCTTCGAAACACTATGTTTGGCACAAACAACGTCAAACCCTAGACCAAGTTCCAGAGGAAACTTTTAACGAGGTTCTTCTCAAATTTTGTAAATTACCGCGTTTACAGTCTGATTTTGTGCAAGAACTAAAAAAACGTCTCTTTCAAAGAACTATTAAGCACCCTGTAGTGGCAGCCTGCCTCTTTGAATCTGTGGAGCAATCGCAGCACTGGCGCAAAGTTCGCTCTTATATTAAATCCTATATCGATGCCAACCCTAAGCAAGCCTACTACATACTGCTGGAAGCCTGTAACAAACACTATGCAGGTATTGAAAAACTCCAATTTGAAATTTATAGAGCAAATGATAAAACTTACCACTCTAGAATACTCCTGCAAATTGACTCACAAATTTACGGGCTCGAAGATCCATGCTTAAGTAAAAAGATGAATACATCTAAATATAGAGCAGCCAGTCAGGTTTTGATTGCCTTGTTAGAGCAGAATTTGGTTGAAACTCAATACAATCTAGAAATTTCTGGACTGCAGGTGTAGATATGCTCTTTGAACTCTGCATGACCGGTGATTTAGCGAAAGTATATGCCTAAGTATTTTGTAGTATTTTTATAATAAGGTACTTGCGTTATTTTGCCAAATATGGTATTATATTATGATGATCTTTGAAAAACAGATAAAACTTGGGGTGCAAGTGGTGATAAAGCAGATAAATTTTATCGCTAGTTGTACCTCAAGTTTCGAATGGCAAGAATAGGCCTGATTATAAACTTTGCTCAAAAGTTTATGGTCATTGTTAACTCGCTTCTAAATGAGACTTAGTAATTTAGGAGGTAAGTGACAAACAGATTGTGAATTTGAGTGATCAAATTTGCAGGAGGCTAGCACAGCGATGTGTTAATTTCTACTTTAATCTCTTATCTGCTGCTAAAAATGCTATCCGAAACTTGAGGTTTCAAAAACTTCATTAACCATTTACTAATGATTAATGAGGTTTTTTAATTTAGCTGTTTAATAAAAAAAAACTCGATCTAATATGCAACAAGGTGCTGGCTGAGAAAATGGAGCGAGTAACGGGAATCGAACCCGTGTTTGCGCCATGGCAAGGCGCCGTAATAGCCACTATACCATACTCGCTCATTTGTGAGATGATTATATACTTGGCTGATTTGTTGCGCAAGCTTTTTTTATGAAACTAGCCTAAGGATGGCAGATTTAATAGCCAAGACCATAGCTCTGGGCCCCCCAACAATGGGCTCAGGATCTAGCCCTGGTGATGTCTCTTCTAATTTTTGCATTAAATATTGTTTTTGGATCTCAGTTAGTTGTGATTTTTGAATAAGTAGCTCTTTATTTTCATAAGTTAACTGCTCTGTCTCATGGGTAATAATCAGTGCTAACTCGTTATACTGAAGTCTGTGAGACTGTGTTCTGGCTACCTCCTGTATTAATGCTTCGAAAAGGTATTCACTACTGCCAAGTAAAAGCTCACCATTCATAAAATCTGCTACTGAGTCTTCGATAGCATGCGTATGCTGCTGTGCAGTTCTAGCTGCTGGTAATGCTATGTTGGTGTGGTATCGCATATATGATAGTTAAAAGTTTGTTAACTATCTATAGCTGAGCCAGGTAAATTGTCAAGTTTTTTGTCTTTAATTGTTGAATTTAAACAACATTACGTCTCCATCTTGTACCACATACTCTTTGCCTTCTAGGCGTACTTTGCCCTGTTCTTTGGCGCCAGTCCACCCCTGGGTAGCTACAAAATCATCTATGGTAACTACATCCGCTTTAATAAAACCAGTCTCAAAATCGGTGTGAATCACACCAGCTGCCTGGGGAGCTGTGAAACCTTTGCTGATAGTCCAAGCACGAACCTCTTTCTCCCCTGCTGTAAAGTAGGTCTGAAGTCCTAAAACATTGTAAGCTTCGCGAATGAGTGTATTGAGTGTTGGTTCGCTAAGTCCTAACTCTTCTAAAAAGCTTTGGGCTTCATCTGGTTCGAAGCTTAGTAGGTCGTGTTCGAGTTTAGCAGAAACTGGCACTAGATAATCTGTTGCTTCTAAGCCGATTTGCTCTCTAATTGCTGGTATGTCTAAGCTCGAAATTTGCTCTTCTTTGGCATTAACAACGTAGATAAAGGGTTTGGCTGTTAGCAGATGTAAGTCCTGGATGGCCAAAAGTTCCCGCGGGCTATCTGTAAAGCTGCGAGCCTTGTGACCGTCTTGTAGATGATCGTAGAGGCCCTGAATAATTTGCAAATATTCGACTTTGTCCTTCTTGCCACTTTTGGCTTCGGACTGGGATTTATGCAGACGTTTTTCGACTGTTTGCAGGTCTGCCATAATTAATTCAGTTTCTATGACTTCCCTATCGGATTTGGGGTCTATTGTGCCATGCACGTGATGAATGTCGTCGTCTTCGAAAACCCTAATCACATGAGCAATTGCATCTACCTGGCGAATATGACTTAAAAACTGATTACCAAGCCCCTCGCCCTGGCTTGCCCCTTTGACCAGGCCAGCTATGTCTACAAATTCAATTGCGGCTGGTAGAATTTTTTCTGGCTGGACCATAGCAGCGAGTTGATCTAAGCGACTATCTGGAACTTCTACAATGCCAACATTAGGATCTATCGTACAAAATGGATAGTTGGCAGCTTCTGCACTGTGTGATTTCGTTAAAGCGTTAAAAAGTGTAGACTTGCCAACATTTGGCAAACCGACAATTCCAATTTGAAGACTCATAGTAAAATTTTATTTATTTACTTGTATTTTTAGCAGATATGCGTAAATTTAAAAAGGGTAAATTACTTATGATATGCAATTTTATATAAAAATCTTTACAGATGGTAGTTGTCTTGGGAATCCAGGTCCTGGGGGCTATGGCGTTGTTTTACAGAAATTTGACTCGAAAAAGAAAAAACTCATAATCGAAGCAGAACTAGATGGTGGTGAAAAAGACTCAACAAATAATCGTATGGAAATCCTGGCTCCTGGCAGAGCTATGGAATTTTTGCTGCTAAAAAAGATTAAAAACTCTCATGTGGATATTTATACAGATTCCAACTTGGTTTACAGTACCTATGTGAAAAAATGGAACAGAAAAACTAATCAAGATATGTGGGCCATAACAGATAAAGCCCTAGCTCGCTTGGTTGCTGATGGTAATAGAGTCACCTGGAACTGGGTAAAAGCCCACTCTGGCCACCCAGAAAATGAACGTTGCGACGAAATAGCCCGTACAGCAGCTGGATACTACAAATAGACCTTATATATAAAAGTCTAGTTATAGATGCAAGATAGCTTTAGAGAGCGTCTAATTTTTCTTTGAGTGAATCTTTGGATTGAAAACCAACAAGTTTCTCCACCATTTGCCCTTCGCGTAAAAATAGAACCGTTGGAATAGAAGTCACTCCATACTCCTGAGCAAGGTCTTGCGAGTCGTCTATATCTATTTTGACAACTTCAACTTTACCTTCATACTCTGCTGCTATCTCCTCTACTATTGGGGAAAGCATTTGGCATGGTCCACACCAATCAGCAAAGAAATCTATCATAATTGGAAGAGCTGAGTCGGCGCGAAGTTTCAAAAAATCTTCAGAATTTATTGCCTGCATATAATCAGGGTTATTATTGCTTAAATTTTAACATAATCTAAGACAAATGGTAGAGTAATTTGTTTTACTACAGACAATATTAGTTTATAATAAACTCAAATCAAACTAGGATTATGAGAATACTAAAAAACATATTTACAGCTACCGTGGTTACCTGTCTGCTGGCCCTGCCAGCAGTTGCCGCCTCTACTTCTGTGGCTTCTGCTTCTTCTGTGGAAGTTGTCGAAGTTGTGCGAGCTCCTGAAAGCACACAAACTACTAGTGGTATCAGTTTTGAATGTAAGACAGAATGCCTTTCTAACTGGTACAAGTCCAGTGCAAGCTTTTCAGCTGTGGTCTTTAATTTTTCCGATGAGGCAAAAGACCACCACCATGAGCATGAAGCAGAGCATGAACATGCAGAGCCTGGGGCCTTTGTGCAATTTGAATATCTAGATGGCGGGCTGAGTAAATGGGTATATTTTGAGCCAGATATAGATGGGGTAACAACTTATACAGAGCGAACTGCACTTGTAAACACAAAAACTGCAACTGGATTTAGAGTTAAACACAGCTTGGATGAAGACTTTATTAACGGGTTTGAACTTCTAGGTTTGGACACTACTAAAAGTACTGCTGCGAGCGAGACTGTGAGTGCTCGCAGAAATCTGTTGGCAGGAGTTGATTTTTTAGAATTAGGAGTGATACCTAGGACTGTGTGGGGAGGTTTTGAGAAAACACATACTAAATTAAAACTTTTAGCCAGTCGCAGCTTTTTGCCTAATTTCTCACAGCTTTATAAGGTAGACGATCCAGAAATTTTACAAGTATCTGGGTTTAAAGACAACAAGGCACTTTTTTGGCCAAGAGAGTATGCCAAAGATATTAAAATGATTGTTATCCACCACACTGCCTCGACCCGAGAGCTAGACAACCCTACCCAAGCTATTAAAAACATTCATGAATACCATACAAATGTTAAACAATGGGGCGATATTGGATACCACTATATTGTTGCGCCGGATGGTAAGGTATTTGAAGGCCGGGCCGGAGGCCCGGGCGTTATAGGTGGCCACAGTTACGATGTAAACAAAGTTAGTGTTGGGATCTCTGTAATGGGAAACTATGAGTCCGACCAAGTATCAAATGCTACAATGCAGGCGCTGGCTAAGTTGATAGAAAAGCTAGTGCTGCAGCATGATTTAGATATTAATGCCAAAGTTGCATATAAAAAAATGCAAATAGATGTGCTAGCAGGTCACAGAGATACTGGTAAGACTTTATGTCCTGGTAAAAATTTGCATAGCAGGTTAAATGAGCTTAGGTCTTGGGTGAGTTCTAATTTAGAGCTAAACCCAAAAGCTTTTAAGCTTGGCTCGGCAAATGATTTTAAGCTAGCTGGCAACTCCCAGAAAACCCTTCAGCTAAGCTTAACAAATAAAAGTTCGGATACTTGGCAGCGTGGCAAAACTAAACTACTGCCCAAAACTACAGAAGCTAGAGCTTACTTGCAGGGCAACATGCAATGGCAGATGGTGAGAGGTTCTGGGAAGCCAAATACTACGAATATTTTTGAGGCCAATTTGGAAACGCTCAACAATGCAGGTTTTAAATCTTTGGAGCTAGAGATGCTCCACAACAACCGCAAATATGAGCAAACTCTCTTTGTGAATTTAGCAATCTCTGCTGAAGATTTAAGCTATAAATTTGGTGCCAAGAGCCATAAGTTAACAGTTAAGACTGGGGCTAAAAAGCAGCTGAAAATTAAATTGAGAAATACTTCTGATACTGATTTTGATGCAAAAAATCCTGTTTACTTAGCGGTCTTGAATTCTGATTCGAGTCAGGACTTACTTAAGATCAATTCTAACAGAATTAATCTTAAGGCAGGTGTTTCTAAGGAGATTAAGTTGGATGTTGTAGGAGCCGGCAGGGCCGGCTCCTACATTCAAAAGCTGGGATTGCTGTCTAAATCAAATGGCGTTATAGATGGTCCCCTGTTGGAATTTGCTATAGATGTTGCTTCGAGCAAAACTAGCAATCGCCTTAGTTCGAAGACTCGGAATCTGAAAATGCAGTACACTTATAACTCGGCTCAAAATATAAATCAGTGGAAATCTGTGCAACTGCGGATTCCTAATAAAACACAGACCACTTGGGAGAGAGATAAGTTTATTGTAACTAGCTTAACGGATTTTAACACTTTTTTAACTTTACCAAAACTTAGGCAGAAACGGGTAAGGCCTGGTGAAACTGCGATTGTGAATTTGAAAATTCGTACAGATAATTTGAGACCGCATACGGTTTTGTTAAGGTTCTTTTATGACAGAAAACTACTTTACAATAAATTTACTCGAATCTTTGTTAATCATAATCAAGCATTAGAGCCTAGTTTGGCTTTGAGCGGAGCAAGTACGGCCAAGAGTCAGCCTGCTGCGGGGTCTGCCAATGCACTGAATACTAATGCTAATAATCGTAGTCCAGTTGTGAAGTCGAGAGCAGAAATTGTAACAAACAACGCACCAAAACATACGGCGCTTGGATCGAAATCAAAGGTACCTGCAGAGTCAGTTAACTCTGCTAGTTCTGCTATGGGACCAAGTGTAAGGGTACATATTACCAAGGCGAGCTTGAGTAAATATCAAATTAGCTGTAATACTGAATTTATTTCGAACCTTGGTGGCCTGCAAAAACATCCGGCGAAAAAAGTTTTGGAGATTAATATTTCGAGCCCAAACCAAGAGGTAGCACGCTTTGAACCCTTGGATGCCAATGGCATTTGTGAAGTCATTAACCTACAAAGAAGCCCAGCATGGAATCCAGCTCTTAACGATAATAAGTTTAGAGGTATCTTAGAACTCAGGTTTGATGACAATCAGGCTATTTTGATTAACGAGTTAGCACTAGAAAGTTACCTTAAGGGACTCGGCGAGGTTTCTAACTCCAGTCACGTGCAAAAAGCTAAAACGATTATGGTAGCTGCGCGCTCGTATGCTTACTACTATCTAACTGCTGCCAAGAAATTTACTGGCAAGCCATACGACTTAAATGATGACCCTAACAGCACCCAAAAATATATTGGCTATGGCATGGAACTACGCAGTCCATTGATTGTAAAGGCAGTTCAAGAAACTGCAGGCGAAGTGGTTAAGTATAACCAACAAGCAATCAAAGTCCCCTACTTTAACCAAAGTGCAGGTTTTACTAAAAGCGCCAAAGAAGTCTGGGGCTGGCAAAACCTTCCATATTTAAACGGCGTCAAAGATCCATATTGCAAGCAAACTCAGTTTTTAGGTCATGGTGTGGGTATATCTGGCTGTGGGGCAAGTGGCATGGCGCGTGAAGGTTTTGATTATAAATCTATTATCAACTACTATTTACCTGGTACGAAGGTCCAAAAAATATACTAAGATTTACTGACTCTAACAACTATGCAATCACAACCAGCAGCACCTGAGCAAACTCCCAAACCGACAGAATCTAAGACAGCACCTGAGCAAGCTCTGCAAAAAATTCTTTTTATCAACACAGCTTTGAGTCACAAATGTCTTGGGCTACTTGTTGTAAACAATGGTCTGCTTGTTGACTCTAGCTTTGAGTTTATCCAAGGTCAAAGAAATGATTTAGAGCAAAGTATTAAGTTGATTGAGGCCCTATGCAGAAAGTCTCAAACTCAGCTAAGTGAGATAAGCCATGTGGCTGTGGTTGTCGGGCCTGGGAATTTTTCCAGTTTGCGAGTTGGAGTTATTATGGCAAACACACTAAGTGCTAACCTGCCTAACTGCAAACTCTTGGCCTGCAACAGTTGTGATATGCTGGCAGAAATTGCAGCTATTAAAAATCTACCATCTGCGATATTATTACAACAAGCTTCCAAGACAGAACTTTTTGTCTCTGAGATGCAAAAAGACTCACAAAAGCTAACACCAAAACTTCTGAAAATCGAAGAACTAGATAGTAACTTCGACAGAAAGCTAATATTAGATGCTATGGCACCACAGGTAATACTGGAATCGCTGACAGCAAAAAATACACAAAACAGTACAGAAAATAAGACAGCAGAGCAGCTTGGTGTAGTTGTGACTAGTCAAAAAGACATTTGCCAGGCTGCAGAAAACATTTTGACCAGTCAAAATCTAAAGAACTACTTGGCTACAGCCCCTTTGGAACCCTTATATATAAAATCCCCAAACATTCATGTTAAAAACTAGACCAGGTTACTTTTTCCTCTCTTTCGCACTACTGATTGTCATGATTCTAACCCCAATCATTCTTGTGACAAGCACTAACGATGCCTCGGTTAAAACCTCGATTGCTCTATACAAAAACCGGCTCCAAAGTACTAATGCAGGCAAGCAAGCCTTGCAAAGCAGGTTTGACTCATTTTTAACATCTCGCCAGCTGGCTCTCAGCCCACTTGGCGCCAGGGAATATCAACCGGCGCGTCCTATAGGCTCACTAGAAGGTGCTAGCTTGAAATATATAATTAACTCCCAGGCTAGCTTGATCCCCTCTACTCTGGACTTAAATGGAAACAGCACGGATGAGTGTGTGGATAATCCAAGTTTTGCCTGTGATGATCTCAGAGTATTCCAAGGCGAAACTATTATTAATGCAAATCGTTTTAGCTTGAGCCAAGATAGACTTGCCTACAACTTAGTTGCACAAGAGCTGGAAGAGCGACAAGAGCGACAAGAGCGAGATGCCGCAGGCGAAAATGGCGCAGCTAATGATAATGACCCGCCTGCCGAGGATGCTGCTGCGAGGTTTGTACCATTTGAATCAGCAGTTGAGAACCAACCAGGAGGAGCAGCTGCAGAGTTAAGGCTTGTAGAGCATTTCTACTACAGTATTCCAGCGCTAGGCACTGGTAATGCCAGTAGGTTGGAATGTAAGTACTTTAGTCTCAATCAAGAACTGCTGGGTCCTCTTAAATTTATTCAAGCTCCCAATGGAGCTGAGCAGGCAAAGTACTTAGACCCACTCAACCACCCTTGTAATTTGAACTCTATTCAAGCAAAGGAACAAATTGCTATCCCCTTGTTTAATGTAAACAATCCAAACTCTATTGACTATGATGAGTTGGAGCTTGGAATTCGAATATTTAGTAAATGCAGCAGTGGTAGGCCTGTTTGCGATATTGAGCACAGAATCATACAAAATGGTGAGGCTTTTGACAGTGCTATTTTTTCTGCTGCAATTATAGACTTGCAAGATCCTGACTTCTTGTATTTTGATGAAAATTTCATAACAACTAGTCAGCTAAATACTGCTACCTTATATCAAATTGTGACTCCAGGGCGTGATGCGAATAACGGCCGTGGTGGTGTTATAGCACCTCTTTTTACACCTACAGATATCTTGGCGAATGGTAGACAGACTTTAGCTAACATAATTGCAGATCATGAAAATGATCGGATGTTAGTGATAATTTTAAATTTTCTAGAGACGCAACTAGGTAACGCCAGTTTAGATGAAATTGAATATCAAGTTCTCAGTAACCAAGCGATTGGTGATAAT
>CAYVIV010000022.1:0-2774 GCA_964451705.1 uncultured Candidatus Peribacteria bacterium
CATATCAAACTAGCATTAGCCGCTACAGCTAAGGCAGCTGGCTAGCCTTGAAAGTTTGTATATTTGCGCAATTTATGATATTTTGAGCTTAATTATGACTCTGGAGCAAAGGCCCTGCCCTAGCTGTGTGGCGTGTGCTCAATGCAACTGTAGCGATTATATTTGCGTATGTGGTAGCAAGCTGTAGCAGGAGTGCCAGCGATGGTAGGAATACCAGTAGTGGTAGGGTGATAGCAGTGGTAGGAGCATCAAGTTGACTGTGATTTAACCTCTATTTAACCTCATGAAAATGCAAACACACTATATGTCGCTGCTTAAAAGCCCATTTGAAAAAATGCAATCTGGCCAGAAAACGGTAGAGATTAGACTAAATGACCCTAAAAGACAGAGGCTTAAGCTTGGTGATAAGATTGTCTTTTCTAAACTGGATGATTTAGAGCAAAAGCTTCAAGCCAAAGTTGTAAAACTCTTAAAGTTTAGAACTTTTGCAGAACTGCTAGAACAAGTCCCCATGCAAAAATTTGGTTATGAACCCGAGCATGATAAAACTCTCATGTTGAATAGAATTTATACTATATATAGCAAACAACAAGAGCAGGAACATGGAATCCTGGCGATTGAGCTGGAATTTAACTGCTAAACACTATTTACAAAGCTGATTCTGCTTGTGTGGATTTGGGTCTGGCTATAGCTTTGCCTACCAAATGGATTTGAAATTTATTTAAACACACTAGAATCTACATTTAAGAGATCTAAAATATATATCCCTCATAATATCTTGCACTGAATAAGTTAATGGAGTTTGAGACTGAATTCGACTGAGAATTTGACTGAGATTACTCCAGAGTGCAATTCTGTGCCCCAAGAAAACATCTCTCTGATCGACTTTGTGACCATTTATTTCAGGTTTTGGCTCGCTCTGCGGGGTTGGCTCAGACGAAGGGGCTGGATCCTCTGGTTCTCCTGTTCCTGGCTGACCTGCTCCTCCTGCTACTTCCTCACCTTGATTAACTGCTACTGCTTGACATGTGTGGTGCTAAGTTCCACTTGTTGGCCCGCTTGCTCTGTAATTGCATGTTCTTGGCCAATGGTGGCCTCGCCAGTTGCGTGATTATGGTCTGGCTTAATGGCCAGGGTTGGCTTAGGGGCTGGCGCGGGAGCTGCATTGTCAGCTGTGGGTCCGCTTGCTCTGTAGCTGCATCTTCCCGCTGTCCAACAGGGGCAGCCTCGCTAGTTGCGTGATGATGAGCTGGCTTGATCGCAGGGGTTGGCCTAGGGGCTGGTGCTGGAGCGGCATTGTCATCCTGGCCCGCGTTTTCATTTAGATCTTCGTTTTCAGTTAAGTTGTCATCTAGGTCTGCGTTTTCAGCTAGGTAATCTGGTAGCATTACATGTACTTGTCTAAGCTTTCCTTCGATCATTGCATTTCCTAGGAAAGGGTCTGGGACTTGTTGTAAGTTGTTGTCTCTTAGGAATTCTAATAGTTCAGTACCTACTAAGTCATCCAATGAATGTAGCGCTAAAGACTCTATAATACCTTCAATATACTCTTTGATCTCTTGCGTTTGCTTTTTGAGAGTTTGCTCAAAAATAGAATAGAAGGCATTTTGATAATGCTTGAGTAGTTCTGCATTTTTAACCGTGGCAATATTCTGTAGAGCCTGCGTTAACTGTGTGAACAATTCAATAGCACCTAAATCATCTGCAAGTTCCCTCTGGATCTCCTCTAGAAATGGGGTCATTGGGCGAGCCTTGGCGTGGGTGTTTTGCACGCAGGTAAGAACTTTATATTTAAATTTTTCTTTTAAGTTATTAATTGCATTTAGATGCTTATCAACACATTCATTTATACTAAATGTAGATCCATTTGCTCCCCACTTGATTTCATAAATAGTATCCCCTACCCTAAAGTCAGCTCGCATACCACAGTATCCTACCATTGCCTTTGCCTCTTTACACCACTTCTCTTCTACTACTAAGCAGTACTGTGGAATAATTTGTTGATCTGGGTATTTATAAGCTAAGTAAACTCCTATGAGTTGCTCAAAGGCATTGCCCTTGATGGAGTTAATATTTGTTTGTATAGCTTTAATTTTTTTAGCGTCCTCGTCGTTCGAGTTAGATTTAGAGTTGTCTAGAACTTTATTTAGGCGTTCGAGGGCCCTTTTTTGTCCTTGTTTATATGCTGGAGGTAGCTCAGTTAGATCGGAGTGTTTGCCAGGCTGTGGGGGTTGGTTTTGTTGAGAGTGTGGATTGTTGCCATTGGGGCTTGGGGTTGGGGTGCTGTCCTGTGATGTTGGTGGATTCTTTGAGTCTGCGGGGTTGTTTTGGGGTTTTGGGTTTGGGGCTGGGACGTTTGGAGTTTGATTGCTTTCTTTATTCACCAACTCCCCACAACTGTTCAGGGTAATTCCTAATTCTATGCTAAGGGTTTGAGCCTCTTTTTGAGCATTCTCTCCAAATGTGCCGTATAAAGCTTCGATTAAAATAAACTCTTTAAATTCAGATAAGCGGTGTAGGTTATAACATTTTGAGTGTTGTGGGTGGATCATGTTTCCTGTGGCACTCACGCCATGTGGTCTCTCTTGAATATCTAATTGAATTTTTAGTTTTTGTATATTAACTACTTGTAGATAATACAGATCTTTAAACCCTATACTATCCTCCTCTTTTTTGTTTAAGATCTCTTTGGCGGACTTAAGCAGCAGATTGTAAATGTCTACTTTTTTGGGGTCCACTGCTTCTTCTAGTCTTCTTGAATGGGTTCGTTTTTT
>CAYVIV010000022.1:2874-15156 GCA_964451705.1 uncultured Candidatus Peribacteria bacterium
CTACTTTTTTGGGGTCCACTGCTTCTTCTAGTCTTCTTGAATGGGTTCGTTTTTTTGCTAATGTAATTTCTTCTCCCTCTAGGGCTACCAAATCACCTTTATCATTTAATTCTTTAAGCTCTAGATCTGCAATTGCTTTAGCCTCTTCTTTAACACTCTCTCCATACCAATCGTCTAGGCCCTTTATTAAGAGTTTCTTTTGGAAATCTGTTTTGCTCAGCTGACCATCGCCAGTTGATTTTAGGCCTAAGGCTTGTAGGATCTTAGCACTGGACATTATGACCTCTCCATTTTGATCAGTGATTTTGATAGCGTTGATTGCCTCACTACGTATATTGTATAAGCTAGTAAAGTCTTTAATCACATAGGTTTTCTTTTCACCCTTACAGGTATATTGAACACTCGTTCCTTCTCCTGCTACTAAGCTTGCAAACATGCTTGTGGCAGTTCGTTTTTGGGCATCTATCAACTCCTGCCCTTCTAGCTTCACTAACTGATTATCTTTTAGTTTGACACCTTGTTCATCTGCAAATACCTTTGCTTCTTTTTTTGCTTTCTCTCCATACCTACCGTCTAGGCCCTTTATCAAGAGTCTCTTTTGGAAATCTGTTTTGTTCGGGAAACGCACGCCTTTCGAGTGTAGGCCTAAGGCTTGTAGGATCGCCGTAGAGTATATGGGCTCTCCATGTTGATTGGTTGTTTTGATAGCTCTGATTGCCAGAATTGCCTCACTACGTATATTGTATAAGCTAGTAAAGTCTTTAATCACATAGGTTTTCTTTTCACCCTTACAGGTATATTGAACACTCGTTCCTTCTCCTGCTACTAAGCTTGCAAACATGCTTGTGGCAGTTCGTTTTTGGGCATCTATCAACTCCTGCCCTTCTAGCTTCACTAACTTGTTATCTTTTAGTTTGACAGCTTTCTCATCTGCAATTACCTCTGCTTCGACTTTTGCAAGTACTTTGGCCTCTTTTGTTGCGTCATCTCCATCTGTATCAAGCTGAACTGCACTAGCAACTAATGGGCAGTTGACATCAGCAACACCATCCTTATCTTCATCACAGGCATCTCCATACCAACCGTCTAGGCCCTTTATCAAGAGTCTCTTTTGGAAGTCTGGTTTCTTCAGTGCCTCGCCAGTTGATTTTAGGACCAAGGCTTGTAGGATCTCCGTGGAGTGTATGACCTGTCCATGTTGATTGGTTATTTTGATAGCTTTGATTGCCTCACTAGGTATATTGTATAAGCTAGTAAAGTCTGTAATTACATAGGTTTTGCTGTCACCATCAGAGGTATATTGAAAACTCGTTCCTCCTCCTGCTACTAAGTTTGCAAACATGCTTGTGGCAGCTTGTATTTCTTCCTGCTGCTGGCTTGGGGTGGTTTCTGGTGCTTGTGAGTCTGCTGTGTTGTTTAGTTGTATTTTTTTACTAGTTTCTTCAGTAATACACCCTGGCGAGATAAGCGTTTGCGCTGGGGCTGGGGCTAACTGATTAACTGGAGTTTCTAGGCTTGAGCTTGGACTAGCTATAGCTGCAGATATTTGATCTAGGTTTGACACTGTTAGATGTTTATAAAAATTTAGATTTTAGCTTTACATAGTTATATATATTTGTCAAGTTATTACAAAAGCTTTCATTAGTATCATGAAAATGCCCTCCCACTGCTTGTAAGCAGTGCATTTATGGGGTTTGGCTTGCATAGCAAAAACGCTACTGAGCATAATTGGTGTTTGTTGCTGAATTAGGTACTTGGCAATGTATTAAGTGTTTGGTTGAGTGGTAGTGGGGTTTAGTGGCCTAGTAGGCGGGCGGCTTGGAGTATAAGCAGGCAGCTTGGGGTGTGCATGATTTCTGAATTCATGACCATTTGAATGGCTTGAGACAAAGGAACTTTTTGCATTTCTATTATTTCACTTGGGTCTGGGCTGGCTTGTGTAAACTCAAGCTCTTGGGCAAGGAATAAGTCGGCTTTGGTATCGACTATAGATGTAATTGGTTTGGTGTCACCAATATGAGTCCATTTGTGGGCGATAATACCAATCTCCTCTTTGAGTTCCCTTTTGGCGGCATCTATAGCTAGTTCGCCTGGGTCGATACAACCACTAACGACTTCTATACTTGGTTTGCGGATGGCATAGCGGAACTCCTTGGTTAAATAGACATTGTTATCTTTGTCTATAGCTAAAACAGAAACTCCCGAAATAATATTGACAACCCCAAAGATGCCAGGCTTACCGTCTGGATGAATGACTTTATCTTCACGTACGCTTATCCAAGGGTTTTTATATTTCTCCTCGCTAAAAGTAACTTGCCAAGGCCCGTTGTGTTTAGGAATGGGATTGCTGTCTGGATCGCTGTCTGGCTTGTTGGGTGGGTTGCTGAGTGGATCGTTGAGTGGATTTTTCATTGGCTAAAATTAGTATACCTGCATATGATTGTGGTGGGCGGTACTGGACTCGAACCAGTGACCTCATCGATGTCAACGATGCGCTCTAGCCACCTGAGCTAACCGCCCGTATTTGCTTTGAATGCTTATGCCTTAGAGTGACTCTAGGGCATTTATAACAGATACAAATGTGTTTTGATTTTATCATAGCCAAACTAAAAGGCAAGCTGGAACTTACAAGCTGCCCTACAGCAGCCTGCCTACTGAGATATACTGTGGATTAGTGGAGGATGCTGAGGAAGTACCTGAGGGGAACCCTGAGGAAGCACCTGTGGAGTGACTGAGGGGAGACCGAGGAAAGACCGAGGAAAGACTGCGCAATAGCTGGGGCCGCAAGCAGCAACCCTGCTCTGTTACACTTGCTCTAGCTAAGGCCTTGAAACTTCTTTAGTGCCTCAATGATTTTTGCCTCGCCTAGACGAGGTACCAGCTGGGTACAAATATCAAGTAGTCTAATCTTGCCCTTCCTTGCAGACTGGAAAGAATAGGCTAATCTGATATCTTCATTTGTTACATCCTTATGACCTGTGCCTGAAGAGCGAGTCTTTGTATTAAAACCTAATAGCTTGTAGAATTTGCCACAGTCTCTATCGTTTAGAGGACTGTTGCTTTTAATATACCTGCGCCAGCCTCGTGAATTTTTGGGATAAGGAGTATCTTGAGCAGATTGAAGTTCTGCAGTTACGCTGGCGTCTAACTCTGGAGTTGTGCCTGGTGTCAGGACTGGCGTAAAGACTGGCGTGAAATCTGCTTCGGCAAGTGGATTTATACTATGATCAACGCTGTCAGAATTGGAGTTGGCCTGCGCCTGCTCTTTGTCTACTGGCTTGATAGTGTTTATCTGAGAGTGTATTTGTATAATGATCTCTGTGAGTTCTTGTTTGACTTGCTCTATATCAGATTCTAGAGTCTGAATGTCTTGGTTGGCGGCTATCTGTTGATCTAACTCAGAATATTGCAGTAGTTGTGCTCCAAGCTCGTAGAAACTGCTTGCAAAAGTTGTAAACTTTGCTAATTCTAAATTAAACCATGCTTCTGAGAGTTGGTCTTGGGCCTTAAGGTCTATAAAAATATTAAAAGTAGAGATTAAATACTCAGAAGATTCATATAATTGAAAATAACTCTCGTAAATTTGCATTCTAAAATCAAACTCCTCTTGAGTACGCTCACGAATAGAGGCTTGAGTGTGTACAACTCCTGCAGCTGCTTCTGGTACCAGCCTGCGTGTTGAATGCTCAGATGGCGGTATTATAGTAGTATCTGGAGCATCTAATGAAACCACGCTGATAGTAGTAGGTGCTGAGCACGGGACGCTCTGGGGTTTAGGTGTAGGTATAGGTTTGGGTGCTGCCGCGGGTGCTGCCGTGGGAGTGGGAGTGGGCGTGGGGGCTGGTGTGGGTTGCTGAGCTGGAGAAGTACTTGTGGGCCTAGATTTCTTAAGCCTTGAGGCTCTAAATCGGCTGTGGCGAGGCCTATGGGATAAGCTCCTTGATGGCTCTTGGGGCGGCGTATCTGCGGGTAGTTCTGTGATTCGGGAGATTTCTATGATGGCACGACGGAACTTTTGTCTTCTCTTATAGATTACCTCGCTACTCCTTTTTAAAACTTGTTGGACCAATATTTTGTAATCATTGACAGTTCCATATCTAATCTCTGGCTTGATATTATAAATAATGCTATTAAAGTCGAATAGGTCTAAATTGAAAAGTATCTCTGTATCAAAATTATAGCTCATTGCATCTGATGTATCTAATAATCTTTGTAACTGCTGTTCATAAAAGGCTTTGACCTGCGGATAAACCAATGCATCTAGGCCCTCATGTAAATACTGGTTTAATTTTTCTAACATTAAACACAAGAACTGGCCTGCAAACTCTTGCTGCTGGCTGTGCTTTAATAGGTTTAGTTGGCTGGCATGAATTACAGTCTCGATGGCAGCTAGATGATGGAATCCTAACTGCTCTCTTGAATTGATATAGTTCTCTAAAAAGTATTGGGAAATTATTTTATTGGCTTCTCTGGCACAGTCGCTAAAAGCAATGTGTAGAGCTGAACTGGCACGCCCTTTGGGTTTTTTGATTTTTTTGACCATGTTATTCCTTATTAAAATGTTTTGAGAGAAGCAATCTATAGCTTGTACAAATCGATTATTTGAGCATGAAACTTAGGACTTGAAAGCAGCTGTTTTAAATATATTAGAAAGTCTTCATTGTTGATAGTCTTTAATATGTGGCTAGCAAAATACTCTCTTAAAGTGTCTTTATCTTTTCGTTCGCTTGCTGTTAGTTCTGCATACCAGTCTTTTATATCTTCAACAAACTGGCTAAAATCTGACTCCTGTAGAATCTCTGCTTTGTGCACACGTAGAGTTTTGGTAATAAAATCACGTATCTTACTGTCCATATCTGCGGTGGGAGGTCTGCCCATCACATCAAAACGATTGAAGTAAACTGATCCACTTGACTTAAGGCCAGCTCTATCTAGCATGCTTTTGAGATGAAAGTCAGATACTACCTCTGAGAGTTCTTTGGAAATTGAAAATTTTCTTAATGTGAAAACCTCCTTGGAGATAACACCCATGCTTACTAGTATAAACTCCCCTATCATATTCAAGAAACTTGTATCGTATGCACTGTCTCGCCTTTGACTGCTTGGCCTAGTTCTAAGCAGTCCAGTGGTAAAACGGCGGACTACCCTTTCAGACATAGTGAATTTAACTGTCTGGTAGACGTGCTCCCTAACAATCAAGCGTTGAATTTGTGGCAAGCTTATGAATAGAGCCTCTAATGCGTTTGCCAATGTTGCTAAGAGATCAAACTGAGTTCCTTGCCACTCACTCTCTCTATAAATAGAGGTAATGCGCAGTGCTGTCGTTAACCTTGTAAGTTCTGCTATGTGAGCCGCTGATGACTCTGAAATTTTAGCCATTGCTCTGATATCTGCATGTGTACTTGCCCGTTCAGCCTCTTGTTGCTCTCTATGAATTAAGGCCTTGGAAAATTCAGTTTCATTAATTTTGATATCTTCTCTAATAGCACATAACCTTAGAAAGTCTAAATATTTCTGTTTGAATAGGTTTTGATCTTGACCTATTTCATCTAGCTGATCTTGCTTTAAGCTCTCAAACCAAGCTTGCACTTTGAGTGATTTTATTATGTCCCCTGTATTCTCCTGAACTTCTGTTGGTAACTGACCCTCTAACCTAGTAGCCTTAATTGAATTTAAGAGCCTATACAAGTAACGAGCAGTTATATCCTGAAAAAGGTCCTGATTCTGGTCACTATCTAGACGACATCTTAGAATTGTATCTTGCTTGGACAAAATGGCACTTACCATCTCCTGGCTATAGATACCTGTCCCAAACCCTAAGTGTGTACAAAGCTCTGGTTTTTGTTTATATATCTCTTCTAAAAGGGCTTGTAATGACAAATGAGCATTAGGTGCTATGGGCAGACCTTCATCCAGTGTACGTAGCAACTCTATGATCTGCTGCCTGCACTGCTGTATGCGCTGCTCTTGAGATAATCTTGTGAGCTGGGCTTGTTGTGGCTGCTGCATCTGGCAAAGACCCTGGGATAGTTTCATAGTTTATGTCTGGTTAAACTGGTTGATAATATAAAATTCTTGCTTTCGCTTACTGTCCGCCCTGTCTTGTAGGCTATATAGATAGTGTGTCAGATATACACGTGGCTTTGATTTTTGTCAATGTTTTGCAAAAGTACCCCTTATCCCTTTTAAAAGGCTGGCTGCAGGCCAAATGGCTAAATGCTAAATAGATCTTGCTACAAATTAGAATCAGTTATGCGCTGAACTCTCTTGAGGCAGGAGTTTTTTGACTTGCCGACTGTTTTTGCAGACGAGAACTTTGTGGTTATATTCAGCAATGCGTTGTTTTAAATTATCTACCCCCGTGTCATAGTTGTGATGCCACTCTAGAATTAGTTTTAAGATTTGCAAACTAGGCTTATATTGACAAGCCTCTAGCCCCAGACGCTGCTTTGTCCAGCGCTTGAGAATTCTATACTTTCTGACTCTGCTGGCTAGGTCGAGTAATATAATTTTATCTGCCTGTTTGAGCCCCTCTTGAAAGCACTGCCGGCCTACATCTTCAATAATCCACTTGGGCTGTTGGATAAAGGCGTCGAAAAGTTTTTGGGTCTGCAACTCCCCTCGCTTACGGTTTCCGGCTGCGGATGCGAGGTCTTGAACATATCTAAATTCATCCAACGAGGCACAAGGAATCTGTAGGCGTTGGGCTAGAGATTTTGCAAGTGTAGATTTGCCACTGGCTACAGGTCCGACAATATAGATTCTGGCCATAGTCATCTTAATTAAAACTAAGCTGGTCAAAAATCTCGTGGCTTTGAATGCATTCATGATTGTCAAAACTTAGCTCGACAAAGAAAGGCATTTTTTGGGCCATAGATTTAAAGTAAGCAAAATCAATTTCTGGATTATAATAATTCAAAAGAGCACACAGGGCTGTCCCATGAGTGCCAATAACTATAGTTTGACCTGGATGAGTTTCGAGTATGAGATTTACTTGCTGCACAACCCTGTCTTGCACCTCTTGTAATGATTCAGCATTGGGAAGTTTATAGTCAAAGTCCTGCCACTGCTTTTCTGCAAACTCTAAGAAGTCTGCAACCCACTCGCCAATTTTTCTCTCTTGCAGATTAGCAGACTCTTTTATTGTGAGTCCCCTAGCATCTGCCAATGGTTTGACGGTATGGATGCTACGGACAAATGGACTGCTATAAATATGATCAATTGGAGTATCTTTAAAAAGTTCTGGCAAGCTAGCGGCTGCTGCCTGCCCTGCCTCTGTAAGAGGTCTAGTAAAGTCATCTTGAACACTGCTATCTGAGCGAGCATGCCTAATAAATATCAATTTTGTCATAGTAACGATCTTAAATGTAAAATTCAATGCAGCTTTATAATGAATTTATATCATATGTGATATAATTCAAGTGTTTGGGCTTGACACAAGATGCTGACAATTCTGTTGTCAGGCGGGCATTACTAATGGAGTGTCCACTGATATATATCGATGCTCAAGCAACCCTTAGTCTTGGCTTTGCAAATATTCTCTGAGCTTTTGGGCGTAAGGTAGTCTTTCTTCGGGAGTGGTAGCTCTTTGATCGAGTTTATATAGCCGATCGTTTTCGTAGCGTGGAAATACATGTAAGTGATAATGCCAGACATCCTGACCACCATCTGGGCCATTATGCTGACGCGTAGAAACACCTGGACAGTTGTAACTGTTGTATAGAGCATCTATAATAATTCTTTTGACTTTAGTAATCTCCAAGTCGAGTTCCAATGGTAAACTGCTTGTGGATTCACAATGTTGGTTTGGAATAATTAAGACATGACCAGGATTATGGGGCCACCAATCTGAAGATATAAATGCGGTCACTTTTTGGCTTTGATAAACAATGTCAACTTGATTAGTACGCACAAACTCATCTTAAGAATTAAACTCTAACGCACACTTGCCACCTTAATAGCATCAATGGTATATGGTATTTGACTACTTAAAGGATATCGCTTATCATAAGCCTTAACTGAACCAACATGCATATGACCACGGTCAGAAAATTCACCAAATCTATGCCAAGTTGATTCGCCCTTAGCTTTATAAATAATTGTTTTATTGTAAAAATAAATAACAGCTTGATCCTTAAAATCAGAGGCAATTTTTTGTAACGCGTTCTGATTTGATGGCCAGTCACAATACAAATCAACCGCATTTGCTGATCTAAGAACAACTAACTCTTTTTGATCCAGAGAAGGTCTTTCTCTGTCCGGGTATGGCCTACTCATATTATCACTGTTTTCATACTGTGTTTTTAATGAAAGTACTCCATCTCCACCTATCAAATCTAAATTAGTATGACTTTCAAACTGATCCCTTTGTTGTGAAGTAACCTTATATCCAGTGGTGTTATTACCAAAATATATATTTACATTTATTGGTAAATCTAAGGCAATAGTTTGCATACCTCTAAATCTTTCTGCTATTTCTTGAGTAGTTACAGCAGCTCTTCTACTGGGAACTGCTGGTGCAATTCCTGGACCGATATCGAAAAAGATAGTTTTGTCTTGTGTTGGTCTTGAAATTCCTAATTTAGAATACAAAGTGGTTAATCTTGGTACTTTACGATATTGTCTTACAAAATCATTTTGTGATTGATCGTTAAATAATCTTGCCATAAAAGCCTCATGGTCTTTTAATCTAGAAGGTTCAGACCTATTGAAAGTACCATTAGAATGTCTAGATTGATCATAAGCTCTAAAACCAGCTAATTCGAATGCTAAATCTTGATCCATTCCAGAAACCTGATTTATAGATCGTAAGACTTCAAAAATCCCAACGTAGTTCCATCCATTTTTAGTAAAACCCATAAAGAATTTTTGAGAATAATTGTTTAGTTCTTTATAAGCAACTAACCTATATAGTCTAGTGTAACGAGTAATTTTAAACCTCCTAGCTAACGCTTTAGTTACTGATTTATATGAAGATTTAGCGGCACTTAAAATCTTAAAACCTTTAAACTTATCTGCAATAAATGCATACTCCAAGAATGATTGAGAGTCTAACTCTTTTTTCACGTGGAATTGAATGTTTTTCAATTGACTTAATTTGTCAGAATTATTTGATATATACTTTATTTTTTTTTTTATGATACGTGGTGTTAGTAGATCTACACACAAAACCTTAGGGTTTTGCTCCAAAACTTTTGTAATTAATTCACTTGTTAAGCCTCCAGCATTTGTAATTTCAACTCTCTTTCCCTTTTCTCTAAAAGTCGCTGCCGGCCCTATATATTCTGGAATTTCTAAGTTATCTAATGGAGATTGCTCTGTTGTTTGGAGAGATGGTACTTCAGGAACTGCTTGTTCTTGGGTGTTTACGGCTGTTTCTTCAGCATTTGGGGGACGGGTCAAAGTTAAAGTTTTAAATTGAGAACTACCACTTCCAGAAATTCCACTTAAACTAACTTTAGTGGGTAAAGTATTCCCTGCATTTAATGTACGAACTGCATCTTCTTTAATTCCTCTTAAAGCCTTACCCTTAATTTTCCATTTTATTTCCAATATGTTTTCCATTTTAGATATCTTCTTTAAATTATCTAATGTTAATTTTTTTGATGGCCAAGTAATTTCTACTTTCATCGGAGGCAGTTTTGTAAATGTTTGAGAAGTTAATAATTCTAACACTCTTGAAGTGAATTGACCCCTTCTACCTTGAATTTTCAAAGTCATATCTCTTGGAAACATCATTTTACTAGTCGAAAGAGAAGCCATATATTCCCTCAATAAATCAAGTGGAGATTCCTGAGTACTATGACTCAATGTTAAAGTACGAGATCCAAAGTTATACTCAACACCTTCCGGTAATGAGGTTGATTGTACTAAAACCCTTCTATTGTTATTCTTAGGCAATACCAAAGCTCCTGGTGCTACAAATTTTCTGGTTGTATCATCCATTAGTACAGGTTTTGTTGGAGGAGTTTGATTTCGATCGTAACTCTTTAATTCATAAGTACCACCTGTAGAAGTTTCGGTATAAATCAAATATCCATTGACGGTTGTTTGTAGAACTCGAACTCTTAGATTGGCCCGCTCATATCGTGCAACATCAAAAGCTTGGCTAGATACTTCTTCATTATCTTCTGCTGCGACTTCAATGTTATCATCTGTGTCTGGATCTGTAACTATATCAGCAAGACTTAGGGCAGTAAATTTAGCTTTTAAAGCCTCAAAATCTGTTTCATCTACATCTATGGTAGAAAAACCATCTAATTTATTAATATTTTCTAAATAAGAATATAAAGCTTCGGCAACTTCTTCGAGTAAATCGTCTCGAATTTCTTCTGTTGCTACATCTTTATCTAAACCTTTTATAAAAGAGATAATACCAGCATGAATAGTTTTATTTAGAACACTAGTTCTATTTTTCATAAATGATTTAAATGTATCTAATTTAACAAATTCAAAACGACCAACTTTTACAATACCTGTTTCGGAATTAAAATCACCTTCAGTCAAGTGAACATTTGATAAATTTAAACTTGGGTATAATTGAGTATTCCTTATATTCAAAGACATATCAGCCTCATTTTCTCTTTGAATGTTTATAGTACCCGAAGCTGCTCTTACCATTACAGGTTCGTCTATTTTAATACTATTACGACTTGGATCATATCCTAACTGATCTTGTGCATATTTTCTAAATGCCTCTCGTTGTACATGTTTTAAAGGCCTAGTCGAAAATGGAACATTCATCATGTATCTCGGTTGATATTGACCGCGGTGAGCTAATTGAGAAAAAGTAGCTAGTCCACCATAAACATTATCTGAATAAACACCACTTCGTTGCAAGATACTCACGCCAAAAGAACCATTTGTATGTTCAGATATATCAGCGGCATAAAAAGAAATAGAATCTACTACACGTGCTCCCCGAGCATTTAAATAGTCTCTTCTATAAGTTTGGAGCATAAATTTAAACTTTGGCGTATAAAAAGGTCCAGTTGCTGTTATTTTACCAGTTTCTTTATCATAACTCATGGCTACGTTAACTCTATCCGAAAGATATCTTGTATATTGATTCATTCTTCCCCCCCCCATTTTATCTATGATAACACGTGGATCTTTAGATTGAGCACGACAAGTTGCAAACAATTCATAAATTTGATCACACATATTCTGATCTAACGTGTTAGGTAAACTAAACTCTTCTTGCGTAAATTCCCCATAACTAAACGTAATAGAAGCAGGTGGAGTGTCTAAATTAATTTCTGTCTCACCTATTTTAAAGATTATATTAGGTGGATCCCCAGTTATAGTAAGATCACCTGGGCTGCTAGAATTGTTAAGATACTGCATTAAATTATTCATCTTATTGTACTCTAATGACTCTGTCTTCTTACCATCTACGATTTCATAAGTTTTATTTATTGGTGGATTAATAAAACTCCAAGCTTGTGAAACCCTTCCTAAATCACCTTTAGAAATTTGTAAATGATTTATATTATTAAAAAAACCTGGTCTAAAACTCACTCCATTATTCAAATATGCATCCACCAAACCGACAAAAGGAGCTTGCTGATTAACTTCAGAGTGAAAAAATATTTGTATTTGAGGCCGTAATTCAGACAGAGCCTTTAATAATCTTGCATTTTGTGTGAAATAATTTGTCGAAGCATTTACACTAATACTATTAACAAACAATTCGTTTACAATCTCATTAGAAAGGGTTTCGTTACCAGCACTACCAGTTTTAGTAATCTTGAGCTTCTTACAAATAGCAAAAAACTTAAGTCTTTGAAAATTATCATTTAAATCAGATAGATACTGTAAATGAGTTAATTCTTCTCTAGAATCGATAGCTTCTAAATCATTTCCATCTAAACTTTGTAATAACTCGAATTGCAATTGGTCAACAAATGCTACTGGATCTTCTTGGCTTGATATTGTATCCAAAGCTTTGTCAAACAATTCATTAACTTGTTTCTCTAAAACATTCTGGTCTTCAGCAGATTCAATTTTTTCTTGAATATCTGATGATAATTTATCGATATTTTCCCGACTATATCTTCCATCCATTTTTAAATACTTAGATTTATCTTGTTATTATACAGTATTTTATAAAAACAATCAAGCTAACAAAGTCTCATCTGAATCTATGTGATCAATGCGCAAGCACCCCTTAGTCTTGGTTCTGCAAATATTCTCTGAGCTTTTGGGCGTAAGGTAGTCTTTCCTCCGGAGTGGTAGCTCTTTGATCGAGTTTATATAGCCGATCGTTTTCGTAGCGTGGAA
>CAYVIV010000023.1:0-15061 GCA_964451705.1 uncultured Candidatus Peribacteria bacterium
TGGCGGAGAGAGGGGGATTCGAACCCCCGAAAGCTTTCACTTTACACGCTTTCCAAGCGTGCGCACTAAGCCACTATGCGACCTCTCCAACAAAGTTCAATTTACCGATTGCACAAGCCAAAGTCAAATATAGAAATAAAAAATACAGTCCAAATCAAGCGACAGTAAGAATTTATCTCCAAAGTCAACTCTGAATCAGATCTAAAACTAAGTCTAGTATCAAAAGCTACAATACAGGCAAACTCAAATTTAAAATAAACGAGTGGGCAAAGTTTCTAAAATACTCTTGGCATCACTATAAAAATCTTGCATTAACTCCGGGTCTAAAGTTTTATACTCAAAACCACCTTTAAACTTGTTAAAACCCAAACACTCGACTAGGACTTCTTGTTCTTTAGAAGATTGTTCATTTAGAAAGTTCAAGGAAAACTCAAGATCGAAGCTTGCAAGGTTAAATTTACTTAAGTTTAAACCAAACATTTCCATATCGTTACAGCCATAAAAAATATCATTTGGCTTATCAAAAAAGTACTTGGTATAAAAAGGCAACATTGTCAGCTCATTCGTTTTAGCATTCAAGATATATACCTGAAGACCAGAAGGAGTTATATACTTTTCAAAAAGCACAATATCTTCAGTCAAAACCTCAAAATTACCATATCCATCACCACAAGGATCTGAGTTGTCACAGGCAGAAAATCTTTCAGTACCATTTACAAAAATCTTTTCTGCATTATCAGATAAAAGGTGCTTAACTCTACCATCCAAGTATTCAGCCAGTATATGTTCATCGACCTTTTTAGATGAGATCGTAGTAATCTTTGAGTTCTTATCAACCATCTGAACTACATCATAATACTCAACATTAAATCCATGCGTAGCTGAAAACTCAAAAAGCGACACTACCAAATTAAAAGTACGCTCATCTGGGGAATCTAAAGACACAATCGATGCTCTCTCAACATCTTTATACAAGTTTACAAATTCTTGCCTGCTCATCTTTGGGTTTAATTTCATATCAAAAGCTTCCTCTGGGGTGTAGCCTAAATGATTGTAATAGTTATGTAGTATGTACCGAGGAGAGTTGAAAAAAGACAAATAAGAAATAAGCGATCTATCAAACTTGGCACATGGCGTAAAAAAACTTAAGTTCAAATCAGACCCAAAAACAATCATCTTTGACTTTACACAAGAAGTAGAATCGTCTGTATAAGTAATCGCCTCTAATTTTTCCGTGCCAATTTGAAAACGTTCAACCTTAAATTCTGGATATTGTTTCAAAAGAGTCAAGAAAGTATTAGACTTAAATGCAGGCAACTCTTCGATTGTATACTGAGGGTAAACAACACCCCCTAAGTAGTCTAAATACATATTACCAAAATAAATAAGATCATCTTGCTGGTCAAAACCCTTTAAAGAATCAAAATATGCAGTGGGTAAATGTATCTGATATTTATCAGTTCTTAAAACCTCCATTTGCCCCAAACCTAAGTAGTTAATCCCAAGTTCTGCAATTTCTTGATCAGTTAAATCATTACGGAATCCATACGTATTAAATAAATCAAATCGCGATAATTTATGCTTTATGTCTCCATCCAAATCAGCATCCACTTTAAACTCTTCGATTTGTAGGCTAGCATTAAAGTTTTGAGTGGATTTTTTAGGACTTAAATTATCTTCAGAATTATCAAGATTATCAAAACTAATTAAATTTTGTCTCAAATTCGCACTATCCAGGCTAGTTTCCTTCAAATCCGATTCGCCAACACTACAAGCAGACAATAAAAGCATTAATAAAAGACATAAGAAATTTCGCAACATATTTAAAATTTAAATTAATTAACTCAATTTAACTCAACTCAAATGATTATTCAAACACTCCTTTAAAAATCTATCACTAAATAAACTTTTTCAAAAGCACTATGCTTGTAAAATAGAATCACAACTCCCCCACTCACAGGCGGCAGCATCCATGACTCCACGAGCTCCAATTGGAATTAAAGTGTTTCCAACACAATGTCCAAAACTGTTAACCTTTAAAATAGGAAAGCTCATATCGCAAGTGTATTCCAGTACCAAATCCTCCAGCTGAGCCCCCTTATATCCCCCCTGCTGCATTTGAAAATTATGTCCGACTACCAAGCCCGCAATCTTTTCAAAGACCCCAAAATACCTATAAATATCTAGTAGTTGCCTGGCCCTTGACTCATCTGTCATAAATGACTCTAAAATCAAAATTTTGCGAGAAAAATCAAAGTCAGGCCACATAGTTAAAAACTTAGTAAAACACTCTAAATTACCACCCACAAATCTCCCCACGGCTTTACCAGCACGCACACAGTGTGATGGACCATTGTCAGGAAAAAAACCATACCCAGCATTACAAGCAACTCTATTTAGCTCTTGCTTATCAAAATCGGTAAAATTCTTTCCAAAACCAAACATAAAGTTATTAGCATGAAAAGTTGGGACCAGAGTTTTATAAGCTAAAAAATTTAACAAAACCGAATTATCACTCTGCCCCATAACAATTTTTGGTTTCTGACGAAATAGCTGTTTATCTATATATGGCAATATTTCTGTAATGCTATCTCCCCCATGACTTAAAATTATAGCTGCAACATCATGCCTGTGTACCATATAATTAAAATCACTTGCTCTTTTCTCTGCATCTACATCAGACATAAAATCTCCTAAACGCAGCTTAAAACCTAACTCTCGCAAACGATACAAAGCTTGGTGCCAATAGACATCTGGCTCTTCAGCTCTATTTCCTTCTAAAAACAAGGGGTCACTTGTAGAAACTATCCCAACTTGATCAAGTGCCTTAAGAGCTTTCATCTTAATTTGGCTTATTAGAATCTATATAATCTAGTTCAACACCTGTTTGTCTAGCTCTATGCCGCACCATACATTTAATTTCACCAAGCATAAAATTAATTTCTGCCAAAGTAGCAAACATCTTCTCATAGTTGGGCTTAGCAACACCATCAAGTGCTAATTTGCCATCAGTTAGACCTTCGTCTACCTGTCTCAAATCACTGGGTTGATCATTGCCTTTTGAAACACCATTAACAGGCGCGTTTGTTTCAATCGAAACAAGTGCATTCTGTTTAACTTTCTCACAACTCAAAAAAGTTGACCCTACAAAAGCAATTGCTGCAACTCCAATTTGCTGACTTAATTTTTTCATATTTAAGATATTAAATAATAGATGTTAGGATAACTCCTCTGGCAAGCTTTCTTTTCGCAAAGCATCAAGCTGTCTTTTTGTCTGGTTTCTTTCTTTAAATAACGCGTCAATTTTATTCAGCAAATCTGCTAGAGCTCTTGGTTCAGTGCTTACATTAGGTGTCCAGTTTTCTGCAAACATATCTTCAAATTCACCAGGTTTACTGTCTAAAACGTCAACTATAGCTTCATATTTGCTTAAATCTGAATGGGTTGCTTTCATTAAATCGTGCAGCATAGCTTTCTCAAAACCTGCATTAACTGCATCTATATTTTGCTGCACAAAAGAATCATCTTTGTCAGCAAAGTACAAGTATCTTAAATTCCCCAAAAAGTTATCTTGAGCTGTACTTAATTTTTTAATCAACATCGCAATACATTAAGTCAAAACAATTATACAACAAAAACAATAGATTTAAAAATAATTGAAAACCAAACAACAAACAGGACTCAGATCAATAGGTCAATTCGAAACAAAAGGCTCCAATGATTTCGTGAACATAGCTCCACGCTCATAAAAATCCTTAAAACTATTATAACTCGGCGCACCCGGAGAAAACAAACATGTAGTCCCGGCCTTAGATTCTTGCATTATCAAATCCAAAGCTTCTGTAAAATCCTCTACTAAGACAATTCTAAATGCAACTAGTTGCATTTGGATCTTTTCTTGTAAATTTGTTAAAACATAAATTGTTATATCTTTTGGCAAGACTGCTTGCAAAATTGAATAATCATAACCCCTGTCCAAACCTCCCATAATTAAGCTTGAAATATCTTGCCCAGCAAAAGCCTGTAAACAAGCCACTGTAGACTCAGGAGTTACACTCGCAGAATCGTTAATAAAGCGAATACCATTGACTTCGCCCAGCTCTTGCATGCGATATTCCAGGGGTTTAAAATCTTGAATAGCTTCTAAAGTCTTGCTCAAATCTAACTCCAAAACCAAACTCAGCATTATGGTTAAAACACAGTTATACAAATTATGAAGTCCCTGCAAATGCAGCTGTGATAAACTTAGAGACTTTTGATTATCTAAAACAATTGACTCCTCCAAGATTTCCAAGCCAAAGTCCTTACTGCTCTTTGTAGCAACTTGCAAAGATTCCAAGATGCTTGCTACATCATGATTACCAGAGTTATAAAGGGACAATCTAGCATTCCTAAACAGCTTACACTTCGCGTCTTTATAAGACTCTAAAGAACCATGATAATCCATGTGGTCAGCAAAAAAACTAGTAAAAACACCAATATCCACAGTACCTCTAAAGTCCTCTAGTTGTTGTGAACTCATTTCGATTATATAAAAAACATCCTCGGCATCATCTTGCAAGTAGTTCAAAATCGGTTGACCAATATTGCCAAGTAAATAAGTTTTAAGTCCATGCGCCTTTAATACAGCATGCATTAAACTACAAGTGGTACTTTTACCTTTAGAACCTGTAACACAAATTGTTTTGCCTACTACACGTTCAAAAAACAGGTTGGTCGCAGTTGTATAGGCACCACCCAAGCCCAAATACCTAACAATCTCTGGCTGTCTTGGATTGACACCCGGTGATTTTATCAAGATCTCTACTTTATCTAAACTCTCCAAATAATCCTCACCCAAACATAAGTCTAAAGATTTATCTTGCAGAGCTTGCAAATATTCATCTTTAAAATCAGATTCCAGACGCTTATCAAAAATAACAATTTTAAGATTTGGATATTCAGATTTTAAAAACTTATAGGCACTCAACCCCTCTCTACCAAAACCTAAAATACCAACTTTTTCAAATTTATCTAAAATCATAAATCAAAATTAATCTTACTTGCTAACTCTTCTGGAATATTAGTCCTTACAGCATCCATTGCCAACTCTGAAACTTCAATACCGCTATCTTTAGGCATCTCCACAGCCAGTTGTTCTAATTGACTACCTTGCAAAAGCCCCATCTTAAATGCTTGCAACAAAGCAAGGCGAGACTCTTCAATAGTGCCTACGCATTCGAAGGGTTTATGGTCTTGCAAACCAACTAGCTGCTTGAAAACCTCAAATAAATCAGTCTTTTTAAACAAATCAGCTCCAAAAATACTCACAAGCTTTTCGTAATCAACAAAGTTAGACAACAATAAAAATACAAAGGCACATTTTTCACAACTTTGACACCATTTAGTACTTTGTAAGTTTTTTGACTTATCAAAATGAAAATTACGATTACAGCTAGAGAAAGCTTCAAAATACTGCGGACACTTATCACTAAAAATCTCGGCTATCCGATATTCTGAATACCCACGCAACAAGCTAAAATATTCAAAACTAGCCCCTGCAGAGACTGTACTAAAATTTTGCACACAATAATCTCGAATTAAGTTTTCAAACTCAAGTGTCTTGGAGTATTGATGATTAACTTGGTAACCTTTCCAGTCCAAATTAGCTTGATTACTCGAAGCTTCGTTAGACATCACCACTGTCTTATAACCATACAAACAGCAGGCTACAAACTCCACAAAAGCCAAGATCCCAGTAATTGGAACATGCCCATTAAAAACCTGCTGCTGCTGGTTTAGTCTAATCAACTCAGGCGCAATCTGCCTAGTCACATCCAGCAATTTCTTAGAACTAATCTCGGCACACTCCCTTTTAATAAGATCTGACTTTACGCAAAACCAATCAAATTCTAAACCAGCGTCTTCTAACAAAACCGCAGAAACCAAAGAGTCCTTACCACCACCAATCGGTACTAAAAGCTTAATATGCTTTACAGCTAGATCTCTCTTCTCTAAGGCAGGAATTGCAAGACTGGGATCGCCCTTAAAATTTATAGAGTGCTTTTTAGGGTCTAAGTCATTTTCATAAAAAAACTGTAGCAAACCCTGTAAATAAAATTCATTAAAAAACTCTGCCTGTTGGCAAGTCAAAGCTCCCCATACAATCTGTATTTGGCTTGGACAAAAAGCTTTCCAATAACTTATACCACAAGCAATATGCAAAGCTTGTAGGCACCTATCTAAAAGCTCTTGATCGAAATCTATCAGCAGATCCTTATTAAAACCCAGGCTTTCTACAAACTCATGCTCGCCATAGCTATAGCGCAGCTGTACAACTGCAGTTTCTTTATCGAAAGCGTAGGACTCAAATTTAAATTTCATTTTCAAATCTTAATTCCTTAATAGCATGGATATCAATCCCATAACGAGCATAAACTTTGGTCGTATTTTCCGAAGTCACCTTAGACTCATCTAAATTCAATTCTTTTAAAACCTCCATCACAGCAATTTCACTCGCAGCTTCTATCTCCAGGTAAGCTGGTATCATAGGCCAACTATCTAGCTCCAGCATGACACCATTGTATAAGTAACTCTCACGCCAATTTTCTTGATAAGCTCTAGCTGCGTAGCCAAGCTTTTCCAGCATTAGGTGCATTTTATCAAAATCCCCTACAGCAACTTCCAGCTCCTTGGTTCCATCGATTGCATCATCCTGAATTTCTTTAACAGTCAAATTCACATTACCACCTTCGTCTCGTAATCGGACCCAGGAATTTTTTTTAACTGGATTAAAATCATATACATAACGGCGCATTTTACGCTCACCAACAAACTGAGCACCCAAATCGCGTAACTTGATTCGAATTTTATCTAAATCTATATCCAAAACTTTTAACTCAAATTCTATCTGCATAAATACCACAGCTAAATACTAGGCGAATTATAAGCTAAACCCACAATAAAGTCTAGGTTTAAACCCCCTTTAAGACTCTCCAAAACCTCCAATCCCAAGACAACTTTTCTTCGGAAACAAACCACCTATCAATCCATGGAGAGAGGACAAAACCAAAGAACACAGTCGATAACAAATGGTTAATCGTAAAAGGAATCTGACCAATCAAAGTCAGCATTAAATCCTGCTTATAAATCAGTACCGAAACCGTGTAGGCAGTAAACAGATCATAAAAAATAGTCCCAATAGCTCCATACACCACATACATCCAGGGATTATTAGCCTTGAACTTTAAAACCCAAGCAAAAAAGACTGCCAAAAGTGCATAACAACCAGCTGTAAACAAGCTCCAAACTCCAAGCGTCATAGTCAATACATCATATAAAAGCACTGCACACACAGCAAATAAAACTGACCACCACACCCCATACCTACGTGAAAATGGCATAATGGTCGCTGTAATCGGCTCAAAATTCGGCGGATGCGGCACTAATCTTAAAATTATAACCACTAGCAAAGCCATTAAAGATTGGAAATTTTTCATAAAAAACAGTTACAAAACAAAATTACACTGCAAACAAAATACATGCTAAAGTAAAAAAAAGATAATTACAAAATATGACACCTCCAAAACTACCCAGTTCCCTACAGCCCCTAGATTCAGCAAAAAAGAGTAGTAAACTTGCAAACTTCCTAAATCAAATGATTACCGAGGTCAATAATAAAGAGTGCAATATAGCCAGGCGTAAAGAAATTTTCAAAAACAAAATGCGCGATTACATTCTCCAAAACCTCCATATTCGTTCATCCATTTGGACCAGCTGCATTAGTTGCATACCAGACCAAACAGATATAACTCTTATTACAGAAGCTCTCCACGAAGTACTCCAAGAGCCCGAAATTGCCAAGGGCCAACTCAAATACCAAAAAAAAATGGAAGGCTTTGATCCAGTCATAAAAGCAATACTCCGAACTATCTCCGACAAACTTGAAACTGGTAGAGCTATAGGCAACCCACTAGAAATATACCCTGAATACAGCAAGGGCTTGCCAACACTCGAAACTGAACTCGGTTTGAAATTTTCAGAAAAAGGAGCTCAGAAGCCTGAAAAAGATTAAATCAGTAGTTTAAAAAAATCCAAACAAAACAAAGCCAATTCCAATAACAAAAATTTACATACATGCTTGAACAAGAAATTATTCATAAAACGACAGAGTTTGTTAAACAAACTCTTGCTGATGCCGAAGGCGGACATGACTGGTGGCATATTTATAGAGTCTGGCAACTATCAAAACAAATAGCTCAGCATGAACAGGTAGACCTGCTCACAGTTGAACTTGGAGCATTGCTCCACGACATTGCCGATTCTAAATTCCACAACGGCGACGAGGAAATAGGACCCAAAACAGCCACAAACTTCCTAAGCTCACTCCAGCTAGACAGTCAAACGATTAATCATGTTGGAAATATTATCCGTCACATTTCTTTTAAAGGTGGCAAACACACACAAGGCTTTAAGTCTCCAGAACTAGATGTCATCCAAGATGCCGACAGACTCGATGCCCTCGGTGCGATTGGCATCGCCAGAACCTTTAATTATGGCGGCCACAAGGGCCGCCAACTCTACAACCCAAACATAAAACCTAATCTCAACATGACTAAACAAGAGTACAAAACCAGTACTGCTCCAACAATAAATCATTTCTACGAAAAACTTTTACTCCTAAAAGATCGCATGAACACCAAAACTGGAAAACAAATAGCTATACAAAGACACAACTACATGCAAGACTTCCTAACCCAATTCTACAACGAATGGGAAGTGCAAACATAAGCACTACTCTATACCCAAACAAACAGCAAAGACCCCAGAAAAAATAGCTAAATTATTTATAGGCAAAATCAGTATCCAACAATTAGCAATACTCGAAAACTTACTCGCACCCCAAGCCTGGCAAAATCTAAAATTACCACTTATACTACTGCCAAAGTCAACCAACTCAAATGTCTAATTCAAGTATTTATACCAACTACGAACAAAAATTCCAAAAAAACTTTAAACAGCTAAAAGTCAAATACCTACGCTGGTTATTAATCCCCCTAAACAAACTCAAAGTTAGCCCAAACCATCTAAGCATATTAGGGTTTCTAAGTGCCTGCTTGTTATTAAGCCACAAACATTTTGTAGCGGCAGTTATTTGCCAGTTATTTTTCGATACACTCGATGGCGCCCTAGCTGAGTACCAAAACTCTCACAGCAACTTTGGCAGCAAACTCGACATTCTCATTGATAGTAGTTTTGTGATAATCACCAGCTTATACTTTATATTCCAACTGCCACAAGCCACGCTTGCAACTATAGTCTATTTAAGCTCAGCCAAGCTCCTCAATCTGCAAATCTACACGCTTAACCGGGCTAAACTAAAAACACCACTCATGCTCAGACCTCGTTTAAGTGTCTACCTGCTACAAATACTCGCAATTAGCTCATTCATTCAAATCGACAACTACAATCTAATCACTAATACTCTCAACATCATCGTTATCCTCCAAATACTCTACTTACTGCAACAGAAACTTGCCAAAAAACTCAAAAAGGCCTAAACTCTAAAAAAATAGATACTAATCATTCCTGCAAAATGACTAGAAAGTTTATTAGCCGTAAAGAGCTAAAGCAAAACATTCAAAAAGACAGCACACAGCGCACAACCATATCTTTTTATAAGTATGTAAAAATTCAAGACACCCAAGCCTTCCAAGAAACTCTCTTTAGTGCATATACCAAGCTTGGTGTTCTAGGGCGCATTTACATTGCTACAGAAGGTATCAACGCACAGTTTAGCGTGCCCAGCAAAAACCTCAAAAGCTTCCGCCAATTCACAGACTCTCTCCCAGAAACTCAAGAGGTACCTTTTAAAATAGCTGTCGAAGACGACGGCAAATCCTTTTACAAACTAACAATCAAAATCAAAGATAAAGTCCTTGCAGACGGACTGCTAGACAGCAGCTTTGACACCACCCAAGTTGGCACCCATTTATCAGCCAGGCAATTTAATCAAGCTATTAAAGACGGTGCTATAGTAATCGACATGCGCAACCACTACGAAACCGAGGTCGGCCTCTTTGAAAATGCCCTCACCATAGATGCCGATACTTTTCGAGAAGTCCTACCCCAAGCTCTCAAACTAGTAGAAAACAAAAAGGGCCAAAAAATCCTACTATACTGCACAGGCGGCATCCGCTGCGAAAAAGCCTCTGCCTACTTTAAACACAATGGCTTTACAGATGTAAACCAACTCCACGGCGGCATTATAGATTACAAACACCAATGCCAAGCCGAAAACCTAGAGATCAAATTCAAAGGCAAAAACTTTGTCTTCGATCAAAGACTAGGCGAAAAAATCACAGAAGACATCATATCCAACTGCCACCAGTGCAACCAACCCTGCGACACACATACAAACTGTGCCAATGACGACTGTCACCTACTATTTATCCAATGCCACGAATGCCAAACCAAGTTTAATAATTGCTGCACCCAAAAATGCCAAGCAATCATTCAACTCCCAATCGAACAACAAAGACAACTCCGCCGCAACAAACCCAAGCAAGACTCTCTCTCGGTATACAAATCGCGCCTTCGCCCCAAGCTCACACCCCAAAACTAAACTTTTTTCAGCTAAGCTCCCAGCAGCTAAACCACTCACACCACATAAGTCATTTACCCTCCATTCAGCAAACTCCTCCGGTCAGCAGACCTCTCCGCACTAAATCGCTTTTATAAAGCGTTTTTTATTTAGCCTAAAATTTGCTTTAAAGACTTTTTTGCACGCTGCAAATACAATTGATTTATCTTTACTCCCAACTCCGCACTAACTACCCATTCTGGGTGGTTATCTGCTATTCCATTAGGGCATTTAGCTTTCAAATCATCTCCTTTAAATGGATTTTCAACAACTTGCTTAGGATAATCTTTCGGTGGAACAATCACCAGTTCTGGATGCAAAGCTAAAATAGAGGATATTTCTGAATTACCAGCATGATCCTCAACCACTCCCTCAATCCATTTTTCGATCATAGCATCATCCTGATCATTAAAAACTTCAATATCATGCAAGACAATCCCCTCAAAATCTTTTGCATATTCAGTGCTAAACTGGCTTAAAATATGACAATTACCGCCATGAAAATTTAAAAAAGAAATACTCCGGGCCTGCTTTTTTAAACAGTTACAAATATCCAACAGTACCTGCTTCAAAGTTTCTTCTTGTAAATAAATAGTTCCAAAGAAACCTTTGTGTTCCTGTGCTCTAGAGAACTCTAGCACAGGTAAAAAAATCACCTCAGCAAATTCATTATTTAAACCATCCATCAAAAATTCAGCCATAAAAGTATCAGTTCCAAAAGGTAAAAAAGGGCCATGCTGCTCGGTGGATCCTACAGGTACAACAAAATCATATTTTTGCTTCTCATCCAAATCAGGCCACTTGATATTTTTTAACAACATAAATTTATATTTAAACTTAGACCTATTCTAAACATTTTGCAGACATTTACAACCACCTCACCTTTAGTAATACTTAATAGTAATCTCAACACAACTCCAAAAGCATCTCAATTAAAAATTTAAAAAACCACACTTTCAAATATAAATCTGCTAAAATACAGTAAATTAAACTAATCAAAATGCACTCTCACGCAGACAATCATGGTCACAAGCAGCCATCCAAAATTTTAAGTATTGTTTTAATATTCATAGCAGTTTTTATTTTCAACCTACAACTCTCGCACTCTACAATCACAGATATAACTCCTCTCGAAAACACTCAAGAAACAAACTATGACGGCTCCCAAAACATTCAAATAATCACAGACAAACAAGAGACAATAATTATCAGTCAGCAAGACCCAATCTTCTCAAACCTAAGCATTGGCAGCAAAATCGAAACCGAAGCCATCTCGGACAACAAGCACACTATTACAGATATTTATAGATTGCCAGGCCTCAAAGTTACTCTTTTAATTTTCACAGTCTTTTGTTTACTAATAACCAATTTTCATGCTATTGGTTCGCTTATCTCTATGATATTATCGGTGCTTGTAATCTTCAACTTCACACTCCCACTAATTCTCCAGGGCAACAACCCAATTCTCATATGCCTAGCCAGCTGCCTACTATTGGTACCAATTAGTTTTTACCTATCTCATGGATTCAACAAAAAAGCCCATCTGGCAGCCTCATCAAGTTTGATTACACTTGCCTTTGCTGCCATTATCACATTACTCTTTACCAAACTATCTTCGCTTACAGGTCTCTCTACAGAAGAGGCCAGATTTTTGATGTTTGGGGAAACAGCCGAACTAAATTTTAAAGGCATTTTATTCGGTGGAATTATGATCTCCTTAATTGGGATTTTAGACGACATTACAATCACCCAAGTCTCTGTGGTTGAAAAACTTAAAAAAAGCTCCCAGAATGTCTACAAACAAGCCATGCACATAGGCCAAGACCATATTGCATCACTTATAAACACCATCTTTCTCATATATGCAGGGGCCGCGCTTCCAACCTTGCTACTATTTGCTTCTAATCCACAATCAATAGCTGGTCTAATTAACTTCGAACCCATAGCCGAAGAAATCATCCGCTCCATAATTGGCTCCTCCAGCCTAATTCTAGCCGTACCAATTAGCACTTGGCTTGCAAACAAAAAAATCAAATCATAACCATCTCACACGAAGACTTCAATCCTCCACAAATTGCAGGCATGCTAAACTAAGCTTTAGCGAATAAGTGCATGCAAAACATGCTCTTGCTGCTTAATATTCACCTTGGATTTTTTACGATTCTTCTCGCTCATTTTTAAATTCATATGCAAACGCCCATCTAAATCCCTAGACATCTTTTCCAAAGTATCCCCAGCAAGCTGCTTTGTTAAATCTTCTTTAGCCATAGGCCGCAAAGGGTCGGAATAATAAAAGCGCAAACTTTCATTTTCAATAAAACTCTGCAAAGCCTCTTGCTTCTCCTTATCCTCCAGCTCATCTAATAGATCGTTTAAACTCTTGAGCATCTTCGTATCAAAGTTACGACATAAATCCAAATCAGCCAAAGCTTCAAACTTAAAATTCATCAAACCATAACCCCTAACATTCCCATGAAACAATGCATAGCTAGCAAATTCCGCCTCGAAACTAGATTCCAAATACTCCTTTTTATAACGCAAATAGCGCAAAGTCTGACGATCGATAGACAAAAGATGCTTTTTGGAATACACAAAATATTCCTGAAATTTATCACTATAAGCCAAAACCAAACCGGCTTTTTCTAAATGCATAGGTAGTCGCATTTTAAAACCAGAATGCCGCAAATCATCAACTTCATCATTAGACGGCACCACATCATATTTGTAAGAAAATCTCTCATCTACAAAACCAAAAGTAGTCAAAGGTGCCTTTAAAGCTAAACCAAACGACATCACATATCCCTTTTGGACCTTACCATCTATCTCGCAACTCACCTCCAAAAAATCAACGGCCAACTTACCTATCCCAAATCTTAGCTTTTTACCTGTATAAATTACTTCAGTACCTTCTGGAATGGTTAGCAAAAAGCTTCCATTAGCCGATCTCATATTCATGTTCGCCAACGTTAAGACAGACGTATTCTCAGCCTGCAAGCGCTCCTGCCTTAAGCCCAAACCAGTGTCAGAAAGGCCTATTAAACTCCTAGATGCCTGCAAACGATACTGCAAATTCACTAAGTCCAAGATATTCATTTTAGTCAAAATCTGCGGTAAACTTTTATCAGAAGCAGTCCTTAACATCGACTTTTCCAACAACAAAACACAAAAAGCCGGCACATAAAACTCCTGCCCATCTTCTGATTTAACCAAAAGCATTTGAGTCACCTCCCCAGCAATCAACATATTACGAATTTGCCCACCCGACGAAAACATTTCGCCACTATTTACTTTAGCCACATGCTCACCTGTCTCACTAACACCGTACACATCTGCCATTAACATTAAACCCACACCTGCCGATGCAGATAAAATCTTCAAAGACTCCAAGTTTAAATGCCTAGCCTGAGCTGGCATCATATGGGGATTCCCAAACGATAATCTGTGCATTAAAAGTTTTCTAGCTACAGCAATAGCTCTCGAAACATTCATAGAGCTCACCTTAACTGCAGGCTGTAGTAAACCATCCAACAACTTTGCTAATTCTGGGCTTGCCTTGCTGGCAATTAAACTGCGTAAACCAGCAATATCAACTTGCTCCACTGCTTGCTGCTGCAAACCTAAATCCAAAGCTAAGGCTCTAAAATAGTCCAACTCAGAATCATCACTGCCTGCTAAACTCACCACTTCGGAAATAGCTGCTGGGTTTAACTGCTTATATACTAGTAAACTCTCAAATAACATTATCTCAGGGGGTCAAATATCTCACAAATTATAACATATTCAATCCAATCCAACAAGAAAAGATAAGAACGGATACTTGCAATTATTTTGACAATAAGTAAAATGTAATGTTTTAACATCTAACCCCCCACAACATGTTAAAATCAGAAGCCACAATGACCTTCACACTCATACTTGTATTTGGTATGAGCCTAGGTTACACCGCTTGCTTTATGAGCAAGCTCAATACAGAAAAATCACTAAGTCTAACCCAAAAAAAGATTCAAATACTCAAGGAACAAAACATGAACATATTTAAGGACAAATTAGAACTCCAAAACCAGGTCAGCAAACTATCAAAAAAATAAAAAATCTGCTTTAATATAATAAATAATCAATCAACATGCATAAAATACTCTTCTTCTTAAAAAACTGGAAAAACCTTCTACTTGTCTTTAGTCTTTTGACAGCCACTACAGCAGTATTCATCACCAACACCATTGATCTTAAAGACTCTCCAGCGGATTTAATGAAAGCCGAAACCCAACTCATAGATATGATAGAAAACCTAGACGGCTCCACAGCAGAAGAAAGCACAGCAGAAAACACAGAAGAGAGCACAGCAGAGAACACAGCAGAAAACACAGAGGCAAGTGCAGCAGCCAACACAACAGAAAGTGCAGCCTCTCAAAGTCAAACAAACACCAACCAACAAACAAC
>CAYVIV010000024.1:0-14987 GCA_964451705.1 uncultured Candidatus Peribacteria bacterium
AATATTCTTGTGTTCTGAATTCGATACTACACCTAGGGTTGCATAACATTTTTTCTCTACTAGGCGTACTTCGCCAGATGGCATTTGAACTTGTGCTCTAGGCCCATCTAAAGAAACCACTTTACCACAGGAGCCAGCAGATTTAGCGGTTTGCCCCCCTTTACCTGGTTTCAGCTCAATGTTATAAATGTTATAGCCTACTGGGATATTTTTTAGCATCATCCGGTTCCCAGTTTTTACTTTGGTTTTCTGTGCTGTGAGAATTTCATCTCCGACTTGAATATCTCCAGCTGCTAGGTGATATCGTTTGTCACCATCTGCATAGAAGACTAGGGTCAGGTATGCAGATCTGTTTGGATCGTATTCAATTGCATTCACTTTACCAGGTACTCCTAGTTTTGCTACTCGGTTGAAGTCTACTAGTCTATACTTTCTTTTATGACCACCACCTCTGTGACGTACAGTCAGTTTACCCTGGTTGTTACGTCCACCACTGGACTTTTTAGAAACAACTAGGCTTTTTTCTGGTTTAGTCTTAGTGATTTTCTCGAATGTATCTCGAGTCATATGTCTAAGACTGGGTGTTGTTGGTTTATAACTTTTTAATGGCATTTTACTTGGTATTATTTATCTCTATTTTTTCGTTACCAACAAATGTAACAATTGCTTTTTTATATGGCTTTCGTTTTGTCATGACTTTTTTGCCAAGGTTTCTTGTTTTTGCAGGAACTTTTATAAGATTCACAGATGCTACTTTTTTGCCATAGAGTTTTTGCATTGCTTGCTTGATAGCAATTTTAGTAGCGTTCATTGGGACTTTAAAATGATAAGCACCTATGTGTGATTGTTGGTTACTTTTTTCTGTAACTATGTAGTCAAAGCTTAACATTATCAATTAATTAGTGAATATTTCTTTAGTTTTCTCAACAGAGTCTCCCATAAAACATATAGACTTAAATTTAGATAAATCATGAATATTTAAGTATCCAGCTTGAATAACTTTCACTTGAGCTATGTTTTTTGTAACTCTTTGGAAATCTGCATCCTTTTGACTAGTGACAAATAAACAATTCCTATCGACTGGGAGTTTTGCAAGTAGTTCTGCAAAATTTTTCGTTTTCAAGTCTTTATCTGCATAAGAGTCTAAGCCAAAGATTGCTTTTTCTCGAGCTTTTTGTGATAGAGCTGAGAACAATGCTTTTCTCCTCATTTTTTTAGGCATTTGAATCTCGAAATTGGATACATTGCGTGGTCCAAACACTATACCACCACCTGGCATGTTTGGACTTCTTGTAGAACCTTGTCTGGCTCTACCCGTTCCTTTTTGACGGAATGGTTTTCGTCCACCACCTCGTACCTCTCCTTTTGTCAAAGTATGAGCAATTGGTGATCTTGCATTTGAGAGTTGTCTAATTAGTGCTCTGTGTATGAGTCCTTCATTAAATTCAACTTCAAAAATCTCTTTGGGTAACGCTATTTCTTTAGCGACTTGTCCTTTCTGGTTATAAATATCTATTTTCATAATTACAGGCTTATAACGACTAAATTGTTTTTACTACCTGCAATTGGTCCTTTAATTCCAATTAAATTGCGGGCATGGTCTAGGTATGCAACAATAGCTTTTTTAGTGCTTCGTTGATTACCCATTCTTCCTGGTAATTTCTTACCCTTTAAGACTCGTCCTGGAGCTGCACAACCACCAATAGAACCTGGTTCTCTATGGTGTCTTGAACCATGAGTTTTGGGTCCTTGGGAGAAGTTGTGACGCTTGACTACACCTTGAAAACCTTTACCTTTAGAGGTAGCAGTAACGATAACCCTAGCATCTGCTGTAAGCAGCTGAGTGTTAAGCTCTTGCCCTACTTGGTACTCATCTATGTTTTCGAGTCGAAACTCCTTTAAATGACGAAATTTCTTTGTCTTGAGTGGTTTTTTAAGTTCTTCATAACCTACCACAATGGCATTATGGCCATCGTTTGATTCGGTTTTGATTTGAACTATTTTATTCGGTAGACATTCCACGACTGTCAATGGGATTGCTTTTCCATTTTCATCGAAAATTCGTGTCATACCTATTTTTTTACCGACTAAACCGGCCATAATTCAGAGGTTTAAATAATAATACCCTTCACTTAACTTGAATTTAGTAGTCAAACCTTAATGTGTTTTAAGTTACTTGTCAACACTTTTAGTGGGTCCACTACTTAGTTTTTTGATCAAACATCATTTTGATCTCAATATCAACACCAGCAGGCACTGTAAGTCCCTGTAGTGAGTCGATAGTTTGGTTTGTTGTTTCGTTAAGATCTATTAAACGAGCATGTGTTCGCATTTCGAATTGTTCTCGTGAATCTTTGTTAACGAATGTAGATCTAAGTACAGTGTACTTTTTGATCTTAGTTGGTAGGGGAATTGGCCCTGCTACCATAGCTCCTGTGTCGATGGCAGTTTGAATGATTTTTCTTACTACTTCATCCAGGATTTTGTGATCGTAAGCTTTTACTTTAATACGAATCTTTTGTTTACTCGCCATTTGTATATGATTAAATTACCGAGTTAACTCGGCTTAGATTGTAGACATTGTGATTGCAATGTTACGAATTCGTTCCCGAGTTTTGCAGACTATGCTGCGACTAAAAAATAAAAACATTTATTAGTTGCAATATTTATATATTTTTCTGTAGTGCTTGTCAATAAAAAAACCCGCAAATTGCTTGCGGGTTTTGAGTTTGGTTTTGTATTAGCTTCAAAGCCTTTGCTTTAAGCGATAACTTTAGCTACTACACCAGCACCAACTGTTCTACCACCTTCACGGATAGCAAAACGCATACCTTCGTTCATAGCAATAGATGATCCTAGTTCGACAACCATTTTAATGTTATCACCAGGCATTACCATTTCTACGCCTTCCGGAAGAGTAACTGAACCAGTTACGTCTGTTGTACGCATGTAGAATTGAGGTTTATAACCTTTGAAGAATGGAGTATGTCTACCACCTTCGTCTTTAGATAAGATATATACTTCTGCCTCGAACTTAGTGTGAGGAGTAATTGAGCCTGGAGCTGCAATTACTTGTCCACGTTCGATATCAGTTCTTTCAATACCACGCAGTAGTAATCCTACATTGTCACCAGCTTGACCTTGGTCAAGTAGTTTTCTAAACATTTCGACACCAGTTACAACTACTTTTCTAGTTTCTCTGATACCAACAATTTCAACTTCTTCGTTTACTTTCACGATACCTTGTTCGATTTTACCAGTAGATACTGTACCACGACCTTTAATAGAGAATACATCTTCGACAGGCATTAGGAATGGTTTGTCTAGTTCTCTTTTAGGTTGAGGAATGTATGAATCAAGTGTTTTTAGAAGTTCTAGAACAGGAGCAGCATCTGGACCTGTTGGGTTTTCTAGAGCTTTAAGAGCAGAACCTTTGAGAATTGGAGTGTCGTCTCCTGGGAATTCATACTTGTTTAGAAGGTCACGAATTTCCATTTCTGAAAGTTCAGCAATTTCTGGGTCTGCAATATCCATTTTGTTCATGAATACAACAATATATGGAACATTTACTTGGCGAGCAAGTAGGATATGTTCTCTAGTCTGTGGCATTGGCCCATCTGCAGCAGAAACAACAAGGATAGCACCGTCCATTTGAGCAGCACCAGTGATCATGTTTTTAACATAATCGGCATGCCCAGGACAATCTACGTGAGCGTAGTGTCTTTCATCTGTTTCATACTCCTGGTGAGATGTGGCAATTGTAATACCTCTTTCTTTTTCTTCTGGGGCATTGTCAATTTGGTCAAAGGCTACAGCCTTGTTACCACCACCAGAAAAGTTTGCTGCTGCTACAGCTGTTAGAGCTGCAGACAGAGTGGTTTTACCGTGGTCTACGTGTCCAATAGTACCTACATTTACATGTGGTTTTGAACGATCAAATACAGCATTCATGTATTATTGGTTAATTATATTTATAAATAAGTATATAAGCGAGTTGATTTTAGCGAATCTATCGATATTTGGCAAGGGTTTTTTCTTGAATAATTTTATGAATCAGCAAAAAAACCCAGGTTAACCTGAGTTTTTTAAGTGTTGCTTATAAGTTATGTGTTCTTACTGTCTTGCAGCAGCTACGTCTTCGGCTACATTAGATGGAGCTTTTTCATAGTGATCAAACTGCATAGAAGAACTTGCGCGCCCTTGAGTCAAAGATCTTAGCTGGGTTGTATAACCAAACATTTCTGCTAGAGGTACAAAGGCTTTAATAACTTTTGCAGTTCCTCTATCCATAGACTCTCTAATCTGTCCTCGTTTAGAAGATATGTTACCCATAACATCGCCAAAGTATTCTTCTGGAGTAACAATCTCAACGTCCATAATTGGTTCTAATAGGGCTGGGTTAGCTTGTTTTGCAGCATTTCTAAATGCTACTGAAGCACAGGCTTCAAAGGAATAAGTTGAAGAATCAACATCATGGTATGAGCCATCGGTTAACTCTACTTTTATATCTACCATTGGGTAGCCTGCGATAACTCCACGCATCATTGCGCTTTGAACGCCTTTATCAACAGAAGGAATATATTCTTTTGGAATACGTCCACCGACTACAGAGTTTACAAATTTATAACCTTCTCCTGGTTCTTGTGGAGTAATAGTCATCAAGACATGTGCGAATTGACCTCGCCCACCAGTTTGTTTTACAAATTTCTCCTCTATATCTATGGTTTTTTGTAAGGTCTCTCTGTAGGCTACTTGTGGAGCACCAGTGTTAGCCTCGACTTTGAATTCTCTTTTGAGACGGTCTATAATGATCTCTAGGTGTAGTTCACCCATACCAGAAATAATTGTTTGACCTGTTTCCTCATCTGTTTTAACGTTAAACGAAGGGTCTTCTTCTGCTAGTTTAGAAAGTGCTAGCCCCATTTTTTCTTGATCAGCCTTGGTTTTAGGTTCAACGGCAATCGAAATTACTGGAATAGGGAAGTCAATTGATTCAAGTAAGATTGGATTCTTCTCATCACATAGAGTGTCACCAGACTTAGTGTTTTTTAAACCAATTAAGGCTGCAATGTCTCCAGCTCTAATTTCGTCGATTTCTTTTCGTGTGTTTGAGTGCATTTGTACAATACGTCCAATCCTTTCTCTTTGGCCACTAACAGGGTTAAAAACATAAGAGCCTGATTTCATAACACCAGAGTAAATTCTGATAAATGATAACCTGCCAACATATGGATCTGTGGCTACCTTGAAGACTAGCCCAGAAAGAGCAGCTTCTGAATTAAGTTCACGTGTTTCTTCCTCTTCGCTATCTGGTTTTGTACCAGTAACAACTTTAATGTCGTCTGGAGATGGTAGGAATGCAGTAACAGCATCTAGAACTTTTTGGACACCTTTGTTTTGCAGTGCAGTACCACATAAAACTGGATAAATTTCATTTTTTATAGTTGCGGCTCTGAGTGCAGTAGTTAACTCCTCAGCTGTGATTTCTTCTCCTGAGAAGAATTTCTCCATTAGAGCATCATCTGTTTCTGCTGCTTTTTCAATTAATATAGCGCGATATTCCTCCACTTTATCAGCCATATCTGCTGGAATTTCTATTTCTTTAACAATTTCACCCATTTTACCTTCGTAGTTGTAAGCCTTGAGTTCGATCAGGTCTATTTGTCCAGTGAAATCCTTTTCTGCGCCTATAGGCAGTTGAACGGCTACCGCATTTTTTGTGAGTCGTGAGTGAATTGACTCAAGTGACATATAGAAGTCGGCACCTGTTTTGTCCATTTTATTCACGAAGGCAATTCTAGGAACTTCGTACTTGTCAGCTTGACGCCAGACTGTTTCTGATTGAGGTTCGACACCTTGTGAACCATCAAATACAGCAACACCACCATCGAGTACGCGCAGTGAACGCTCTACTTCTACAGTAAAGTCAACGTGACCTGGGGTGTCGATAATGTTGATTTTAGTATCACCCCAAAAACAAGTGGTTGCAGCAGAGGTGATAGTAATTCCACGTTCTCTTTCTTGATCCATCCAGTCCATAACGGCTTCTCCATCGTGAACCTCTCCAATTGCGTGAGAAACTCCGGTATAGAATAAAATTCGTTCTGTAGTAGTTGTTTTACCGGCATCAATATGAGCAATAATACCGATATTTCTTAAATTTGATAACTGGTCAGTCATTTTAGTTTGAATGTTAGCGTATTAGTATTTGGCGAAGTGAGCAAAAGCTTTATTTGCTTGAGCCATTCTGTGACTATCTTCCTTCTTCTTAATAGCAGCCCCTTCGTTATTGGAGGCTTGAATAATTTCATTTGCTAAGCAAGAAGCAAAATTAGTACCTTTTTTAGATCTCGCTGCTGCAAGTAACCACCTAGATGCAAGTTGAAATTGTCTTTTGGGTTTAACCTCTCTTGGTATTTGGTAGACAGAGCCCCCAATTCTTTTTGGACGAACTTCTAGAGATGGCTTAATATTTTCTAAAGCCGTATCGAAGACCTCTCTTGGTTTTTCTTTAGTTTTCTTTTGAATAATATCAAAAGTATCTTTGAATAGTTTTCTGGCTACTGTTTTTTTGCCATCCTTCATTATAAAGTTAATGAACTTTTCGATGACCTCGTTGTTGCCATTAGCAACAAAATTAACTACTTGTTTTGTCATATCTTATAATTACTTTTTAGCTTTTTTAGTACCATATTTAGAGCGTCCTTGGTTTCTTTTTTCTACTCCCTGTAGATCTAAGTTACCACGAACAATGTGATATCTTACACCAGGCAAGTCTTTAACTCTACCGCCTCGGATTAAAACAACCGAGTGTTCTTGTAGGTTGTGTCCTTCACCCCCAATATAGGCGTTGACCTCCATACCGTTAGTGAGTCTAACTCTAGCTACTTTACGTAGAGCCGAATTAGGCTTTTTTGGTGTCATTGTTTTTACTGCCACGCAAACTCCTCTTTTAAATGGTGCGGCCTGACTGACTTTTCTACCACCTTTTAGTTGATTGACTGTATGAGACAATGCAGGTGATGTATCCTTTTGGATTTTCTTTTTTCTTGGTTTTCGTACCAGTTGACTGATAGTAGGCATTAAGATAAAAAAATTAAATATATTATTATCGTCTGCAATCTTAATCAAAAAGATCTATGATTGCAAGTTTTTGTTATTCAGTTAGTTCTAAGTTTTTTCTATAGACTTCACCAGCAGGGATTAGCTTACCAATGATGACGTTTTCTTTAAGTCCGCTAAGTGTGTCGATTTTCTTCGTTGTAGCTGCTTCTACAAGCACTTTAATTGTTTCTTGGAAACTAGCTGCTGAAAGCCAACTGTCAGTATGCAATGATATTCTAGTGAGTCCAAGGAGCATATCTTCTGTTTGAACTAAAGCTTTGCCATCTAACTCAAGTTCTTTGTTAATTTTAGATATTTTTATTTTATCGACAACTTGTCCTGGAATTAATTTTGAGTCTCCTGCATGTTGAATTTTAGCTTTGGACAGCATTTGTCTGGCAATAATTTCAACGTGCTTGTCGTTAATGGATTGCCCTTGAGAAGAATATATGCTTTGAACTTGTTCAATTATGTATTTCAAGACTGCATATTGCCCGCCTATACTAGCGAGCTCTTTTAGGTTGCTAGCACCAGAACTGAGAGCCTGTCCTGCCTTGACTGTATCGCCAGATTTGACTTTGACACTTTTATTTTTGGCAACTAAGTACTCTTTTGTAACTACATCTTCTGATTCTATTATGATATTGAAATTGTCTGTATGGATTACACGACCAGCTTGAGAGGATCTAATAGATCGAGATTTTTGAGATGATTTGGCTAAGATATGTTTTTCTTTAATAGTTTCACCTACTTTTACGGCTGGTGTGTAGCTTTCAGGTAGGTCATAAGTAGTTTGTACAGGTTCAAGTGAAGTTAGTTTGATTTGAGTTTGTTTACCCTGGCTCTTGACCTTAATTTTACCATCGAACTGTGCAAGTACTGCTGGAGATTTAGGTGGTCTAGCTTCGAAAATTTCTTCTACACGTGTGAGACCCTGTGTAATATCTGCAGACTCTTGAGCAACACCACCCATATGGAAGGTGTTCATAGTTAGCTGAGTACCTGGTTCACCAATAGATTGAGCTGCAATAATACCGACTGCTGTTCCTAATTGGACTGGTTTATTGTCACCTAAGTCATAACCATAACATTTTTGGCAGACCCCATTTTCAGTTTCACAGGTGAGGGGAGACCGGACAATGATTTCTGGAACTTCGGCTTGATTAATTAGTTCTAGCTCTTTAGTACCAATAATTTCACCTGCCTTCACTAGTACTTCACCTGTTTTTGGATCTATACCAGACTCTGCAGCTACTCTACCAAATACACGATGGTCAAAGCTTGCCTGCATTTGTTCACTTTCTACACGGGTAATCTTGTGAGCATGTTCTGTGTTGCAATCAGCTTCTCGAATGATCATATCCTGGACGGCATCAACCAAACGTCGAGTTAGGTAACCTGCTTCTGCAGTTTTCAAGGCGGTGTCAGATTTACCTTTACGTCCACCATGCGTAGCAATAAAGTATTCTAGGATAGTAAACCCTTCCTTTAAGTTTGAAAGAATTGGTAGTTCGATAGTTTTACCTGCTGGGTTAGCTACAAGTCCTTTCATACCAGCCATTTGTGTAACTTGTCCCCACTTACCACGGGCTCCAGACTCTGTGAGGTAGTGAATGTGATTTTCAGGATCGTAATTGGCAATCATATCTTGAGTAATTTCATTTTTGACTTGATTCCAAACTTTAATGGTATTGGTGTAGCGTTCTTCATCTGTTATTAAGCCTGTCCAAAAGTGATTGTAGATTGTTTTGACTCTTGTTTCTGCTTGCTTCAAAATTTCATTTTTACTATCTGGAATTAATAAGTCCTCAGAAGCAATAGAAAGCCCTGAGTCGGTGACATATTTAAAACCAATTGTTTTGAGTCTATCTGCAAATTCGGCAGTTTCATCGATTTCATAAATGTTGAAACATTCAGAGACCATTTTGTTTAGTTTCTTTTTATCAATTGTTTCATTGATGAATTTTAACTTTTCTGGAACAATTTGATTAAAAATGATTCTACCTACTGTAGTTTCAATTATTTCTGCATTGTAGCGGTATTTGACTGGTGCCTGTATGTGTACTAAGCCTAGCTCTAGGGCAGATAAGGCTTCATTTTCGTTTCCGAAAATCATACCTCCACCATGTTTTCCTGGTGTTATTTTGGTGAGATAATAGCAACCTAATATAATATCCTGTGCAGGAGTAACAACGGGGTCTCCAGCTGAAGGTTTGAGTAGGTTTTTGGCGGATTGAATTAATTCACGTGCTTCTTTTTGGGCCGCTTTAGATAATGGTAAATGTACGGCCATTTGGTCTCCATCGAAGTCAGCATTAAATGCAGGACAAACTAATGGGTGAATTTGAATAGCTTTACCCTCGATTAGTTTTGGTTTAAAGGCTTGGATCCCAAGTCTGTGCAGTGTAGGAGCACGGTTTAGTAGTACGTATTTGTCGTGGGTGACTTCGTCTAAGATATCCCAGACTTCTTTTTGATTTGAAGAAATCAATTTTTCTGCAGATTTAATGTTATGTGCATGCCCATCTCTAATGAGTCTACCTAGTACAAATGGTTTAAACAATGTTAAGGCCATGGATTTTGGTAAGCCACATTCATTTAGTTTGAGTTTTGGACCAACTACGATTACAGAACGTCCAGAGTAATCGACACGTTTTCCAAGTAAGTTTTGTCGGAAGCGACCCTGCTTACCTTTAAGCATGTCAGAAATGGATTTAAGTTTTCTTTTGTCAGATGAATTATATGAGGCTCTAGATTGTCTAGCAGATACATTCAGTAGAGTGTCGACTGCTTCTTGCATCATACGTTTCTCATTTCTGCAAATAACTTCTGGAGCTCCAATTGAGAGCAGTTTTTTAAGACGGTTATTACGGTTAATAACTCTTCTGTACAAGTCATTTAAATCAGATGCTGCAAAACGTCCACCATCTAGTTGTACCATCGGTCGTAGATCTGGTGGAATTACAGGTAGAACGCTTAAGATGGTCCACTCTGGTTTTATTTCGGCTTGGTCTAGGCTTTGAAATAATTTAAGTCTCTTGGTAGCTTTAATTTGTTTTTGACCAGTAGTACTTTCGACTTCTGTTTTCAACTGTTCAACTGTAGCTGGGATATCAGTATTTGCAATAATTTCATGAATTGCTTCGGCGCCAGTACCTGCTTTAAAAATATGACCGAACTTCATAGACATTTCTCTATATTCCATTTCGGTTAATACGGTACCAACTCTTAAATTGTTCAAGTCATCTGTAGCTTTGGTGTGTTGTTTTTCTAAGTTTTCGAGTTTCAGAGCAATATCTGACTCTAATTTAGAGGTTTGTTTTTTAGAGCCACTAGCTTCTTTAAGAGCTGTAGATTCGTTGTCATAATCCTCCTTGATTTTGTTTCTGAATGATTTGTACTCAATTTCTAGTTGGACTTGAGTTTCTGTAATTGAATCAAAATCTACATGGGTAACAATATAGGCTGCAAAGTAGACAACTTGTTCAATTGTTTTGACAGGAAGATTTAAGAGCATTCCAATTCTACTTGGTGTAGATCTTAGGTACCAAATATGTGTGACTGGGACAGCAAGTTTAATTTGTCCCATGCGTTCACGTCGGACTGAATTTTTAGTAACTTCGACACCACATTTTTCACAAATTACACCTTTATAACGAACTCTTTTGTATTTGCCACAGTAACATTCGTAATTTTTGGTTGGACCAAAAATTCTTTCACAAAATAGTCCATCGCGTTCGGGTTTTTGTGTTCGGTAGTTGATAGTTTCTGGTTTTTTGACTTCACCATGTGACCAAGCAAGGATTTGCTCTGGAGACGCAACCGCTACCGATATGGAGTCAAAGTTGTTTAAGTTATCTTTAAAGTTAACAACCATATCAAATTTTATTAATTATTAGATTTTTTATCGAGCTCTACATTAGAAGGCTCTTGAATGTCTTGTTCTTTGTCGTCTAACTCTGGAATGTCAGTATTGACTAGTTTATCGAGTGCATTTTCGAGTTCTTCAGCCACTTGATCTTCTAGATCTGGTTTAACCTCTGCAGCGATTCCGAGTTCTGTTGCAGATTCCCCTGTGTTTGCTTCTAGATCTTGAATGATTTCTTTGCTGATTTCTTCACTAGAGCCGTCTTCTACTAAGAAGTCATCAGATTCATCGAATGATAATCTGTCGTTAATTAGCTCTACATTTAAACCTAAACCTTGTAGTTCGTTAATTAGGACATTGAATGACTCTGGTGTTCTTGGCTTTTTAATTGACTCATTTTTGATAATAGATTCATAGGCATGAGCACGACCTAAGACATCGTCTGATTTGATTGTTAACATTTCTTGTAGCACATGTGCTGCACCATAGGCTTCTAGTGCCCAAACCTCCATTTCACCAAATCTTTGGCCACCATGTTGGGCTTTACCACCGAGTGGTTGTTGAGTTACTAGTGAGTAAGGTCCTACAGAACGAGCATGAATTTTATCTTCGACTAAGTGGTATAGTTTTAGTATGTACGACATCCCAACTGTTGATCTATGGTCGAAGGGTTCACCAGTTTTACCATTGTATAGTTGTGTTTTACCATCTTCAGCATAACCAGCTGCTTTTAGTAGTTCTTTAATGGTATCAGTAGGTACACCACTTAAGGCTGGAGATGCCACGTGAATCCCAAGTTTTGCTGCTGCCCAACCAATATTTACTTCTAAAATTTGCCCAATGTTCATACGTGAAATTACACCAATTGGATTTAAGCAAATATCCACAGGTGTTCCATCTGGTAAATATGGCATATCTTCTTGTGGCACTATTAATGAAACCACACCTTTGTTACCATGGCGACCAGCTATTTTATCTCCAATTGAGATTTTTTTTGTTTGAGCCACAGAGACTTGAATTTGTCTAATAACTCCTGTTGGGAGTTCGTCTCCATTCTTGCGTTCGAAAATTTGAATTTCTACTACTTTACCATAAGAACCTCCTGGCATTTTTAAAGATGTATCTTTAACATCACGGGCTTTATCACCAAAGATGGCTCTTAATAATCTCTCTTCGGCCGTGAGTTCTGTTTCACCTTTAGGGGTGATTTTTCCAACTAAAATATCTCCTGCTTTTACAGAAGCGCCAATTCTAATAACCCCATCTTCATCTAGATCTTTGAGTTTAGTTTCACCGACATTGGGAATATCTTTTGTGACAACTTCCATACCTAGTTTTGTATCGCGGACATCAATTGTATAGTGTTCAATATGGATAGTGTCAAAGATCCCATCTTTTACGAGCCTGTCAGAAATAACAACAGCATCTTCGTAGTTGTAGCCTTCGAATGGTACGTAGGCTGCAATTAGGTTAGCACCTAGTGCTAAATCACCTTGATCAATAGAAGCACCATCGGCAAGTACGTCGCCTTTTTTAACTTTTTGCCCCGAGGTAACTATTGGTCGTTGATTTAGACATGTTCCCTGGTTAGATCGAAGGAAATTTTGTAGTTTGTATTCTACCTTTTTACCGTTAGCATAAATCACCACTATTCGAGAGCCATCTACATAGGAGATATCACCATTTTGTTCAGCTAAAATTACATGGTTGGAGTTTCTACCAGCGACTGCTTCCATACCGGTGCCGACAACTGGGCGCTGAGGTTTTAATAATGGTACTGCCTGTCGTTGCATGTTAGTACCCATAGACGCACGGGTATTATCGTCGTGCTCCAAAAATGGAATTAAACTTGTAGAAACAGAAATGATTTGTTTTGGTGTTAAGTCAATATGCGTAATTTCATTTACGTGGGTAATCACGGCTTCTCCATGTTTTCTAGCAGAGACTCTTTTGGTTGCAAACTGTCCAATGTTGTCTATTTGGCTACTAGCCTGGGCAACAATCATACGCTTGTCGTCGTCTGCAGAGGCCATGATTTGTTCGTCTGTAATATATGGTCGGACCTCGATTGTTTTGAATTTTTTGAGTTTGGCAACAGCTGCTGCAGTTTTACTATCCATTTCTAGATCTGCTTTGGCTATGATCTTGTTACCATCTTTTATGTTTTCTTTAGGGATTCTGCCAATTAAATTGTCTTTTTTGTTTTCAACTGTATGGGCAACCACTCGCAGGGGAGTCTCTATAAAACCATATTGATTGACTTTAGCATGCGTTGCTAGGTGGACTACCAAACCAATGTTTGGTCCTTCTGGTGTTGCAACTGGGCAGATTCTTCCGTAGTGGGTTGTGTGAACATCACGAACTTCGAAAGATGCTCTTTCACGTGATAAACCACCTGGTCCCATTGCCGAGATTCTTCTTTTATGAGCTAGCTCAGAAAGAGGATTAGTTTGGTCCATAAACTGTGACAGTTGCGAACTAGCAAAATGTTCTCTGAGCGCAGCAGTTATAGGTCTGGAATTAACTAATTGGGTTGGAGTTACAGTTTCTAGGTCGCTGACAGTCATTCTGTCTTTCGCGATTCTTTCTGTTCGTAGTAAACCTACTCTAAATTTGTTTTGGACTAATTCACCAACGGATCTAATTCTACGATTAGAAAGGTCGTCGATATCGTCGGCTTTACCATCTCCATTGTTAAGGTTAATTAGATGTTTTAAAATTAGAATAAAATCTTCTACTCGGAAGGTGTGATTTTCTTTAACATTTTTGACATCAAGTTGAAATCTTTTGTTTATCTTAAACCGGGCAACAGCACCTGTATCATATTTTTTGTAGTCAAAGAACATAGCATCAATAGTCTGCTTGGCATTTTCTACTGTAGCTAAATCGCCTGGTCTGATTCTTTTATAAATAAGTTGATATGCCTCGTTGGCATTTACTGAGGTGTCTTTTTCTAGGGTTTTGACAATATAGTCCTGCTCGAGTGATTTAATATCGTCTTTAAATAACTCTTTAATTTGATCATCGGAGTCATAGCCAAAGATTCTTAGTAGAGCTGTGACTGGAATTTTTCGTTTTCTATCAATTTTGACTGAAATAACCCCTTTTTTATCTGTCTCTACTTCTAGCCAAGCACCTCTTTTAGGTATAATTTTGGCAGAGTAGTAAGGAGTTCCTGCATTAACACCAAAGAAAACACCAGGTGATCTTACTATTTGGTTTACAACCACCCTTTCGATTCCATTAACAATAAAAGAAGCTTTATCTGTCATAAGAGGTACTGTACCTAAAAAGACATCTTGCTCTTTAATTTCACCAGTTTCTTTATTGGTCAACTGTACATGAACCTTGAGTGGTGCCTCGTAGGTGAGGTTTTTACGTCTGCATGTGTCTGGATCAAACTTAATGTCGCCAATTTCATGACTCATGAATTGGAGCTCTAGTTTTTTGCCAGAGAAATCCTCAATTGGATTAATCTCATCGAGCAGTTCTTTTATGCCAACACTTAAAAAAGACTCAAAACTTTTGATTTGAGTTTCAATTAAGTCTGGAAGTGGGTTGGAGGCCAGGTCGTTTTCGGAGAAATAATGTCTTTCTCCCATTCCATCTTTAGAGGGTCTAAAAATGGTTTCCATGGCTTTGTCTCCTAGTATGGGCTTTGATTTACTTGCCATTAAAACATAGGTTAAGAAACAATTAGAATATTCTAACAACCGTTTTCTCAACTAGACTCAATGCTATTTGTTGCCATTATGTATATGTATCTTAAGGTTTGAGTTGTGTTTGTCAAGAGTTTTTTGGTTTTTTCCTGTAACAAAAAATCACTTTGTTTATTTTACAAACAAAAGGCCGCCTAGGCGGCCTAGTCTTATTATAGATTTGTGTTCCCGTAGAACTTTTGTAGTGCTGTTGGGATTTTAATACTGCCGTCGGCTTCTTGATGGTTTTCGATTAATGCGATAGGGAAGCGGCTAGTAACAATAGCTGTGCCATTGAGGGTGTGCACGTATTGTTT
>CAYVIV010000025.1:0-6279 GCA_964451705.1 uncultured Candidatus Peribacteria bacterium
AGGAGTTAACTAATTATCAGATATCTTAAAGAACCTTTTTACAGGTTTTTTTTGAACTTTTATAACCTTTACATATATAAATATGTTTTATTCAAATAAAGAATGTATTCTGGATGCATTTGAACCTATGGCAGATGTAGTAAAAACAGCTACAGGTTTGCCAGTAGAAATTGTTTATGATGCCACAGCACGAGATTTACAGTTAGTTTTATACACTACTCAGGAATCTGTAGAAAGATTATTGGGAAATAGTGAATTTGATGAGTTTTTCAGAGACTGTGAATTTACCTGGCCCACACACCAATGTGTACCTATTCCAAATCATGGGTATCCGATTGCAATGTGGCATTTTCAATTAAATGATGGTTCTGAATTTAGTGACTCCACTTTTGAATTTGGTAGCTATGAACGAGAACCTTTTGTTGCTTTTGTTCAAGTGGCTACACATGAGATTCATCCATCAATGAGAGGCAGTTATTTGAATAATCACGCATGTAAGCGCACTGACCCTGATGGACTTGGAATTAATGAGGGGTTTGCAGGTTTTTCGACTTTGTTTCAGAAGTGTTTGTTATCATGCTTGCTGGATGCTTGTAATAATGATATTGAATTTCTTACTGGTGAACATAGATCAGTTGATTTAGCGCGCTTTTTTGCTTCGAAGGGAAGGTATTTTTTTCATGAACTGAATAAAGATTTTCAGCAGGACCTTCTACAACAGGATAGTTTTGATTTGCCAATTGTTTGTAATAACACTTTTGGTTTTTTAGATAATGCAGCTGAGTACGTAAAGCCGGGGTTTATGGGAATGTCTTTAGAAAGACGTTTACAACTTGCTGTCCATAAAATATCACAGGGACTGGCAGGAATTTATTAGTGTTCTTTATTTTCATATGAATGTTTATATTTACACAAAATAAGATTTTACAATGTGTTAGGAACTTGGATATGTGACTTACTTTATTTGTAAATGATTTCTTGATAAAAAAATAGTAGTTTTTAACTTATATTTTGTGAAAGCAACAATCTCAAATCTGCTGCGATCTGCTCCATTGGTTCTAGCTGCTTGCAGTGCTAATTTGCGTAAGCCTAGTACTCAAAGTCTAAATCTTAACCCACCGTTAAATCCAACTGTGGCTCTAGTTAACAACCCAGATGCTCAGATATCAGATAGATGCTTAGGAGTACGCAATCAGTTAAATAAACTATATTTGAATTTTGAACATGTATACGAGGTAGGTACGTGCGAATTGTCTTTTTTGGATCATAATGTTTTAGACTCGATTAGTAGTAATTTATATAAGTTAAAAAGACTACAAAATTTACAACCTGAGTGTACCGCAGTCTTTGAACCTTTACTAGATGTTTATGATCCTGTAAATGATTATGCAAAGCGTAGTTTTCAAGCTGTAGACCAGTCTTTGTTAATTTTGATTAACCACTTTGTGAAGATAAATAGAGGTTTTACCACTCAAGAAGTAGCTGAATTAGAGCTAGCCTTTAGATTATCTGTTGATTGTTATAATGATCTTTCTAAGGTTTTAGAGATTTTGAAACTTAATAATTTTGATTTAAATCTAGATTTAGAGCAAATAGTTGATAAATTAAGGCAGCTTGCTAAACTCTTGGCAAGAAGTAATATGCAAATGTGTACATTATAGATGAAATTAAGGGTTTTTTAGAAAACAACTATCCAAAGCCTTTAGCTAAATTCCGTTTAAGGCAAATAGAAGAAGCTTTCTTTAATTTTGACTATAGTAATTTTTCTCAAATTAGTGTTTTACCCTTAGATATTCGAAATCTGTTAGATGAAAACTTTGCCTGGCTAAGCTTGTTAGAAGTTAGAATGTTTGCCTCTAAAAATGCAGATACCTATAAGGTTTTGCTAAAGACAGATGACAAGCAACTAATTGAGTCTGTACTTATGCAGAATAAAAGGGGTCAATGGACAATTTGCGTTTCATCGCAAATAGGTTGTGCTATGGGCTGTACTTTTTGTGCAACTGGTAAAATGGGTTTGATTCGTAATTTAAAGGTGCATGAGATTTATGATCAATATCGATTCTGGCAACTGTGGTTGAATCAGAAAGCTAAAGACTCTAAAGACGCTAGCATAAGAATTTCCAATATTGTATTCATGGGAATGGGGGAGCCTTTAGCAAATTATGATAATGTTAAACTAGCAATCAATAAGCTTTTAGAATATACCGACCTAGGTCCCACGAAAATTACAGTCTCAAGCGTGGGCGTTTTAACAAATCTAAACCGTTTGCTTACAGATAAAGATTGGCCAGCTGTGAGAATTGCGATCTCTTTGCATTCACCAGAGGCAGTTGCTCGTAAAAAAATTGTTCCAACAAGCATTCCAGGTTTTCATGAAAAGTTAATTGCCTGGTCTCAAGACTATGCCAAAGCCTTTCGTTCGCGGAGTCACCATGTGACTTATGAATACACTTTGATTAGTCAGGTTAATGATTCCCCGGAAAATGCTCATGAGTTAGCAGGTTTTATTGCTAAAACTGCAATTTCGAAGGTCAATCTTATTCCTTTAAACCCAGTTGCTGGTACTGGTTTTGCTGCTCCGGATTTGGCACGGATTAAGAAATTTAAAGATATTTTACGTTCTTATAATATAGATGTGACACAACGAAAAACTATGGGCGATGATATCAATGCAGCCTGTGGGCAGTTAGCGGTCTCTAATTAATGGGTTTCAGGGCTTTTCTTGATATTTTACTTTACATTTAGCTTGAGCTTTTATAGTGTCTGTGTAAATAAACTTAAACTATGAATACTAGAGCTAGAACTTTAGAGGGCAATAGGCACGTTGCGGATAATGTTGTTTTTGAGGACTCATCACTATTATATTTTCACTGTGCAGACCCTTTGGAGCTTAGTGAGATAGCGATGACAGGTCTTATTCCGGAGAATGGGACTAAGCAAGCTGCTGATTCTTTCAGATTATATCCGGGAGCCCGAGACTGTGTTGATTTGCATGATTTTGCAAGTTTAAGGAAACATTTTAAGTCTGGTGTTGGGGTAGTTTTGAGTGTTAGCTGTTTAGAGGGGCAACTTTTTCGACCGCATTTAAATTCTGCTAAGGATAGCTTGCCAGGGGCAATCATGCATAAAGGCGCCATTGATTTAAAGGGCCGTGGTGGTAGTGATGATAGCTTAGTCTCTTTTTATTCTTTGAGTGGCACCTTAAACAACACAGATTTTGATGATTTAGAACTCTACCATCCATGGTTATATGGTAAGGATTTAGAGATTTATACTGTTTTAAGGCAAGAGGCTGCAGACCGAGCACTTGGGTTAGAACTACCTCCCTTAGAAAAATTAGCCTATGTGGAACCTGTAGACTGTCTAGCTAGGTATCAGTCTGCTTGTGTAGAATCTATAACAAAGCATTTTGACTGTGGAAATGTGAATTATCTTTTGTCTGCTTTGTACCAGATGTTGTATTCTGTATAAAATATAAGGAACTTTTGGATGGCTCGAAAAAAATTAAGTCGGATTAATGCAGCAAAACAACTGCCTAATGTCTACGCACAGGAAGATATTGCCCAAGCTGTTAGTTTGATGAACTATAAACATGTGGTGCTGGAGCTTGGTTGTGGTGATGGTTGGTTTGCCGTAGAATATGCGGCACTGCATCCAGAGACTCTAGTGATTGGGGTCGATGTTAAGCTTGATAGACTATATAAGGGTGCAAGTCTAGCTTTAGCTAAAGGTTTGCAAAATTGTGTTTTTACTAGAGTCCCAGTCGAGAATTTGCTCCAGTTTTTCCCACAAGCTGTTTGCGATAAAATTTTTTTAACTTTTCCAGACCCGCAACCTAAAAAGTCTAATGCTAAAAAAAGACTCACAAACATTAAATTTTTAAAAATTTATCAAGAAATCTTGAAACCTGCTGCTTGTGTTTATTTAAAAACTGATTCTGACTTGTTTTATGAATACACTTTGGAGCAGCTGCAAGAGCTTGGGCTGCAAGTAAAGTTGAATTTGCAAGATATACATGCAGAGTTAAGCTTAGGCGATGATCTGTTGATTGCAACCCGTTTTGAACAGAAGTTTCTGGATCAAGGTTTGAAAATTAAGGCTTTAGCTTGGGGGCACTCAAGGGTGTGATGAATTGGCTTGTCAGATTTGCAATGTATTATCGTCATGGATTTAAAAATAATATATAGTCATAATAATTCTCTAACCCTAAAGTTGTGGCTTTACATTATAAAGAGTTTCAAGATACGGAGCAATATAACTCGGCTGCAAATAGGCGTGCTATAAATTTTGCTGGAGTTGTGGGAGCAGGTAAAAGCACTATTTGTGAACTTATGGCAGATAAATATAAAGTTTTTTATGAGCCTGTAGTAGATAACGACTTATTGGAGTTATTTTATGCAGATCAAAAACAACATAGCTTTTCTATGCAGATTTTCTTTTTGAACAAGCGCTTTGCGATGTATAAGCAAGCTCAAATGCACGATAAAACTTTGTTTGATAGGAGTATTGTAGAAGATAGGATTTTTGCACGTATGCTCAGGGATCAAGGTAAGTTAGACCCAACTTTGTACGACCTGTACCAGGAATTATTTGATAATATGCTGGAACATGTGCAACCGCCAGATCTAATGGTTTATTTGAGGATAAAAGTAGAGAATGCAATTGAAAGAATTAGAACTCGTGGTCGTGTATATGAATTAGACCAACCCCATAGTTACTGGCAGGATTTACACAAGTACTATGGTGACTTTTTTGAGACTTATGACTGGAGTCCACTTTTAACTATCGATGTTGATAACAAGGATTTTTTACACAACCCAGATGATAGAGCCCGGCTTTTTACTATGATAGATGAACATTTTGAGAGTAAACGAAGCAAGACTCAAAGCAAGACTCAAATCAATGGTTACGCCCCTGTGTTTGAATCTCTTTAAATTTTAGCTGATTTTTTCTCATGTAAACCTTGACATTGGGTATAAATATGCTAATGTGTTTATGGGGGGATTAGCAAGAAGTTGGTTAGTTCAAAACACTTTAGGGTGTTTTCTGACCAGCTTTTTGCCTTGAACTATTACTAGTTTTAACTCTTAAATATAAAGATGCGAAATATTTGGATTAGTTTAATTTCCAAGTTCATCATGAGCCTACACTGGTTTGCTCCAGTGTTGTTGGTTTACTATCAAGACGTTATTGGTCTAACTATATCGGAGTTCTTTTTTGTGCAGGCAATTTTTACTTTGTTTGTTTTTGTTTTAGAAATTCCAACAGGGTTTATAGCAGATAGATTTTCTCGCAAACTATCAGTTGTTTTAGGTGGACTCAGCGGACTGGTGGGTTTGTGGATAGTCCACATAGCTTATAGTTTTAATATGGTGATTTTAGCTGAGTTTTTCTTGGCTTTAAACCTTGCCTTAAATTCGGGTGCTTTTGAGAGTTTATACTATGAAAGTATTGTCAAAGCCAATAAGGCTAAGCAGTATCCTATATATTTGGGATGGCTTGAGAATCTACACCTTGGCGGGCTTTTAGTTTCGGTGCTGTGTGGTTCGTTTTTAGCGGTTTATTTTGGTCTAGAGAATATATTTTTGATTACTTTTCTAACAGCGATAGTGCCTACTGTAATGTACTTTTTCCTGGACGATGTAGCTGCGAGCTCTAAAGCCAAACTCAAGACCCAGGGGGGTTCTGAGGTTTCACGCAACCTGCAGGTTTTTAAGGATTTATGGTCTGTTTTGCACTCCAAAAAAGAGGTCTTGTTTTTGGCCTTGGATTCAGCTGTGATTCCTGCTGTGGCTTTTATGTCTATTTGGTTGTACCAGCCTTTTTTAATTGGTTATGAAGTTTCTATTTTGCTTTTTGGTTTTTTACATGCAGGTTTAGTGCTGGCGCAAATGCTTGTTAACTATTTGGTTAAGCATGTAACATGGGACCTTGCTAAGTATTTAAAATACTCGCAGCTGAGTTTGTTTGTAGGTTTTTTGGTTTTAGCCTTGGTGCCAAGTGTTATAGTCTCAAGTTTGGCTTTAATGTTTATTGCAGGAGTCGGGCTTACACGTTCTACTTATTTGAACAAGGAAATACAATTGCACCTAGAGGACAGCTATAGAGCGACCTTCTTTTCTGGAGTTGGAATGTTAAAAATGCTTGTAAGGACTGCTTTAACTTTTGCAATAGGTTTTATTATCGCCTGGTCACAGTACTTTGTGGCTTTTGTCTTGGCTCTTTTGATTTTAGCTTTGTACTTTTTGTTTCAGAAGCAAGAGCAAATTATTGTGA
>CAYVIV010000025.1:6379-14104 GCA_964451705.1 uncultured Candidatus Peribacteria bacterium
AGCTAGTTTGCAGAAGCCTATTGTAACTATTTTAGAAAAATTTAATAAGTTTTTTACTGCTGAGGATTATCATCAGCAGTATTTAACTAAAAAAAATGTCTAATATTCCACAAGAACCAAAGGCCTACATTCACGAATTTGATTGCTTAGATGCCACCTGGCAAACAAGCCATGGTAATGCGCAAGCTTTTACTGTGCATATGGGCAATAATTTTGATACTAATGTATTTGTATCGGGAGAATTTTTATTGTTGGTCGTAGTTAATAGTTTTGTAGCGAGCTTTAAAAAAATGTGTAATAATGCTAATGTCTCTTTTGCAAAGGCAACAGCACAAGCTAGAATTTTGCCTCCGGCTCAGAATTGTCAAACGCCTGATGGGCCTGAGATTATGCTGACTTTAAGCTTAAATCAAGTCTCTGATATACCAGGTATTCAAAAAATATTTATGGAGACGCAAAAAGTATGTTTGCTTTCTAAATTATTAAAAGCACATTTGAAATTTAATTTGGTGATATGTTAATGGGATATATAGGAGATTTCTTTAGAGATATTAAAGAGTACCGTAAACGCGGCATAATATATTTGTTAATTACTATTTTGGTTTCTGTGGTAATTGCCTTTATTACCTGGTGGGGACAGCAGCAGACCATTACAGATTTGCGGGTACGACTTTTAACTAATCAAACTTTGTTGCAAAGTGAGATTTCAACATTTAAAGAAATTGCTACTGAGTCTGTGCCAGAAATGCAGGTGGCAATGTTGCAGATTTTAGATAGAATAGACAAAAAGCTACAATCAAATGAGCTTAAGTTTAGTTATGATATTGTAGACTACAGTAAATTTAGGTCTTTGTGTCGGGCAAGTAATTTAGATTTAAATGCATTGGAAAGTCAGTTTAGTATGTTTTCTTTTCAGCCATTTTATAATGATTATAACTTAGAGCCGATACTTGTGTTTGCTGGTATGGATATGCAAGAAAGCTCAGGTGCTGCAGAGCATACAGCTTTAGCAGACTGTGCCGAGCAAAATAACTTGCAAGCAGTCAATGTTAACTCAAATTTGAGTTTTTGGGTTCCGAATTGCTATTTAAACTCAGCTAACGATGGAGAGAAAAATGTCTGCCAGATGTTTTTAACCGAGCTGCTTTAAGCGAATATTAATTCGAGTAAGTCTGGAGGTGGTGGCGAAGAGGTTTTTGAATTTATTTTCAATATTTTAGTAACTTCTGGAACTGTTTTGAATTGTCATTTCGTATAGGGTTTCTACAATCTTATTTATTATAAAATGACAGCGTAGTATCATGCTAGTGTCTTTACCTTCATCTTCATAGAAGGGGACGGTGATATAAGGGAATTCCAGAGTATCTAATACTTCTAGAATACTTTGAGATAGGTTGGCAGCAAGTTCTGGAGTTTCTTGCCTACCTGAATCTTGTGCATATATATCTTGCCAGAATGGAAAGTAAAAAATTAAATCATAAGGTCGTTGTGCTGCAATAGATAAAATATCTTGATAATTGCTATCTTTAAAATATTTAGAGTAAGCAGCACAGGTAATCAGACCTCTATCAAAAAGATGGATGTGCTGTGTTTGTGGATGTGTTCTAGCTACTGTATAGGTTTCGTCGTACTGTTGGATCCTGTTTTCTAGAATCATTTGCGTGAGTTCGTTTTGTTGAGTGGCTGCATCGACTCTGTCTTTCAATTGTCTGGCGATTTCGTGGACCATGTGCATGAGCATTGGTTTGGGCTTTGTGCGTGTAAGGTCATGAACAGTGTCATATATACTGTCTGTATAAAGATATTTATCTGCTTCTATTAGTTCTAAGGTAGAAGTTTTGCCTCCTGAGCAACTACCTGTTAAAAGTACTCTGAGTGATTTACTGCCTGGTTCTCGATTTGCTTGTTGCATATTTCTAATTATAAAGCTTTAAATTCAAGATTGAGACCTTGAGTCTTTTTCTTAATTTTTACGATCAGCATAGCTGAGTTTTTGTGTATTTGTCAATTTCATTTGCTTGAGTGAATTGTTACACTTTGAGTGTATTATTTAACTTAAATTTTCAATGCAGGTTCCAACTTTGGACTTTGCTAATCTCACTGGAAATGCCCGTATGCAAAAGAATTTTGCACATGAGCTTGAAGAGGGATTTAGTGAAGTTGGTTTTATAGTGCTCAAAAATCATCCGATTAGTCATCAGCTGCAAGCTGATTTTCATAAGGCTTGTTTGGATGTTTTTAGCATGAGTTTAGAAGAAAAAAAAAGTTATCAAATGCCAGGTTTTAAAGGCCAGCGCGGTTTTGTTTCCTTTGGTTCAGAAACCGCTGTTGGTGCACAGGTGAGTGATTTAAAGGAGTTTTGGCAAATTGGCAGAGATTTGGACCCTTGCAACCAAATCACCAAGGATTACTTTCCAAATGTTTTTCCGGGTCAGGTTCCAGAATTTGAGTTTTATGCGATGGATTTGTTTGCGAAACTGGAGTCGGTAGGACAAGAATTAATGACTTCTATTGCGAGCATTTTAAATTTACCGCGTGAGTATTTCCATGGATATGTAGCTAATGGCAATTCAATTATAAGGGCACTGTATTATCCAGCATACTCTAGGAATAACTTAGGAGATGAGGAGTTAAGACAAAAGGCTTTGAGGGCAGCTGCACACACAGATATTAATTTGATTACCTTGCTATTAGGTGCTAGCCAAGAGGGCCTGCAGGTCCAAACTCAGTCTGGTGAGTGGGTTGCTATAACTTGTGAGCCAGACGAGCTGGTAGTTAATGTTGGGGATATGTTGCAACGACTGACAAACGGTGTCTTGTCTTCGACTCTTCATAGAGTCGTCGATCCTGTAACTTGCGCTAGTGACTCCGGAGGTTCAGACTGGAATCCTTTGAGGATTTCGGCACCATTTTTTCTGCATCCATCTAGCAATATGCCTTTAAATGTTTTGGAGTCATGCGTTTCTGATTTTAATCCAATTCAATATCCAGACACGAACGCTGGTGCTTACTTGCACCAGCGTCTTTGTGAAATAGGGTTAGCAGCACTCTAAAATGATGGGGGTTAATATAGGGCTTAGTACTTAATTTCTTAAGCCCTATATCTCCCTTATTTATTTGATTTGTCCGATTGCTGTGCTAGTATTTTCACTATATAAAGCTTAGCTTATGAAACTTAGTGTCTGTGTGATTTTGTATAAAACAAAGTATTTAAGTCAAACTTTGCCAACTTTGTTGCAGCAAGACTATCCTGATTTTGAGCTGTTGTTGCTGGATCAAGAAGAAGGGGTTTGGTCTGCTGCTGACTTTGTTGAGCAAAATTTTGACTTGGATCAATATCCACAACTTAAGCTTTTCAGAGGACCAAACCTTTGGCACAGTGGTGGTATGAATGTACTAGCAGCTAAAGCTCAGGGAGATTTAGTAGTTGTCGGTAGTAATGATATGCTTTATGAAAAAGATTTTTTAAAGAATTTAGTAGCTGGCAGCCTTAAATCGAATACTGATGTTTTTATACCCTTAGTTATGCGTTGGGACTACCCAGATCATAAAACTGAATACATAGATACAGTTGGTATTAACTGTGATTTAAAATTAAAATTTTCAGAGGTCTTACATGCTCAAAAACTATCAGACCAAGTCTTGCCAGAGTTTGTCGATGGACCGAATGGGGCATTGTTTGCCATTAGCCGTCAGGGATTAGAGAAACTTAAGCAGCTAGATGGCTTTTTCTTTGATGAAATGATTCACTACAAAAATGACTGCGATTTAGCTTTTCGTTGTAAAAAACATAGTTTGCAGGTGCAGGTTGTACCTACTGCCAAAGCTTATCACGATCGTCAAGTTGTAGCCCATAAAGCCAAGGCACGTTGGGTAATCGAAAGCTCTTTTTGGGGAGACTTGTGTATTTTGAAAAAACACTTTAGCTGGAGTAATAAATTATATTCAGCTTGGCGAGCAGCACTTTATTATGCTTTAAAGTTTAGTTATTTGTTAATTCGATATCCTTATTTATTTAAGAGCTTAAAAAAGCTCAAGACTTATAAAAAAACTACAACCAGGCACAATTCTGAGACTGCTTTAAAGATGCAAGACTCCCAGAAGGTTCTAAGGCCTAAAGTTTTGCTAATGGTTTTAAATTTTTTTAAGGCTAAAAGAGTTTTAGAAAACATAGCTGATTTGTACAAACAGCAAGGAGAGTTCGAACTAGAAATTGTGGTTGGGGATAACTCTTGTAATGCAGAACAATCTCAAATCTTGCAAGCATTAAAGTCTTATCCTGGTCTAAAGTTAAAAATCTTCAAAAAGAATTGGGGCTATATTAAGGCCCATAACTTAATGGCCCAAAATACAGATGCTGACTATGTCTTTACTGTGAATCCAGATATTTTGCTTAAAGACCCTCAAACTTTGCAAAAAATGTTGGACTACATGCAAGCAAACCCAGACTGTGGAGTTGTTGCACCAAAACAAATCGATGATGATGGCTCTATTACCATGAGTGTAAGGGGATGGCCAAATTTATTTTTGCAGTTTGCCCGCCGCACGGCGTTGCGCAAGCTGCCAATTATTTCTAAATTAGTTGCCAAGGACGAAATGCAAGACTTGGATTATAGCAAAACCCAAGATGTTCCGTGGTTACAAGCCAGCTTTAATTGTGTGCGAGGGGATTTGTGGCGAGATGCAGGTGGCCACGATGAGCGGTATTTTTTGTTTATGAGCGACCCAGAAATCTGCTGGCAATCTTGGAAACGCGGACTGCGTGTTGTCTACCACCCGGTAACTACTGTATATGCCGACGGCATTCGAGTTTCGGCAGGAGGGATTAAGAAGTTTTTTAAGAGTTGGGTTATGCAACAACACCTCAAAGATTCCTTGCAATTTATGTGGAAGCACTTGTTTGAAAAAAAGCCCTTTTAAAGGCTTGTTCAAAATAAAGCGTTATATCAAGTGCTCTTTAAGCGTTTGTTGAAAATAAAAGGTAGCTGCCAATCGGTGCTATTCAAGTGCTATGAAAGTTTTTGTCATAAACAAATGGCCGCTGCCAAATAAAGGTCTCCCACTGGTTTTGCAGTGACTTTGCAGCTGCAACCACATCTGAAGGTTTTAAATGGGTACTTTTTTGCGAAAGATGGTAGCTTGTGGTCGATATAAATTACTACTAATACTTGTGATTACTGCCTGTTTGTGGCTATTTACGTAAACCAAGAAATTGGCTTGTGTAAAACTAGAAACTGTTTCGATGGGGATTTCTGCTAAATGAAAAATGCCATTTCGTTTAAATAAACTTTCTATTAAAAAGTTCATAAGCCAATCTTCTAGTGTAATGCCATGGGTGGCTGTACTTGTATTTCTGTTAACTACATCATTACTATTGGTGTTTGTATAAAACATGTTGTTGGATAAGCCCCCTTCCATGAGTGAGATATCAAAAACACTGCCAATGTCATTAAAGACTTGGTATTTACTTTTCACATTGGCTTGGTCATATGTACTTGCACTTGGGTAGTAGCCTATTGCAAGGTTGTACTCGTTGTTCCTGTGAAAATCATAGTTAGAAACAATTAATGGTTGGTCAGATTGCTGTCTTGCCATATGATTAGTATTGACCCTTTGGATCATGTCGTAGATTTCTAATCCAAAGGCAGTTATATTGAGGATTGGTTTGTGTAGGCTTTCAACTAAGCTAGTTTTGCTAGTGATAGCATTGTAGATAGCTTCTTGGATGTCCTGTAGGTCTGGCAATACACCCTTAATGTCATAGACGCCGTGAGCTAAAGCTTTTTCATCAATGAGTTCATAATACTGCATAGTATCAAAAATCTGACTCAGACGAATGGCTATCTGATTGGCTCTGAGATTTTCAAGGCTTCTTTTGTAAAGCATCTTGCTAATGATTTAGTATTTCTTTACAGAACTATAAAATAGCTACTTTGTTTTGGCAAGTGTGCTGTTTTATTTTTAGCTTGATATATGATTTTTTGTTTTTTGCCATAAAAGACTTGTTGCTTTAGCTAGATGAGCTTTTTGGGCTCTTAATATCTAAATGCAACTAGTTGCATTTAGGATCTTTGACTTGGCCTTTTGGGCCTCATGTAATAGAATTTAAGGGTAAAATATGCTATAATAATATGATAATTAAATCGAAATATTAATATGATTAAAAAGAGTAATTTGTTAAAACGTTTATTAAAAGCCATTATGTCTAGTAGAGCAAGCTTTGTAAAAGCTTTAAAAAATTTAAATCAATCATATAAAAAATTAACTTTTGGCTACAAAAGTCTTGTCTGGACTGCTGTTTTCCTTATATTTCTAGGGGTTTTGTCAAGTCGAACTGTTTTAGAACCACCAAGCTTAAAGATGGGTGATAATTTAAAGGGTTCTTTGCAATTAGCAGGTAGAACTTTGGAAACTTTTAGTGCAGCTGATGTAGAGAGAATCTCAGCTAACACTCTTGCTTGTGCCGAAAAAACTTCTAAGAGTCATTTGTTGGTGGCAAAAGAGGTGATTACAGTAGAGGAATTGTTATTAACTCAACTTAAAGAAGTTCCGGCCGATGTTGGTTATATTTTTATAACCGTAGAACCAAATGTTTTTGAAGACGCATTTAGTAGAAAGGTGATTGCAGACTCAGATAAGTATTTTAAAGCCTCTAGATTTTTTGAGAACGAAATAGCTGCAGGAGACATAACTACAGCAATTACTAATCAAAGCTTTTTATTGCCTGGTCAGATTTTATTTGTGATTTTCTCTAAAGATGTGAGTGCTTGTGCAGTATCAGCGGCAGATGCGAATAAAGTCCAGGTCGCAAGTTCTGGGTTTACACTTGGTTTTTTAAGTGGAGCAGATATTATTAAGCAAGAAAATGCTGATAATATAGGTTATGACGAGTTAAATATTAAAAAGATTTGGAGGACTAATCTGTTTGCTAGTCGTGAACTTTTGCTCTCTGGCGATGTGAACCTAAGTCCAGATTTTTACTGGGTTTATGCAGACTATAATTCAACTCCAGCTGAATTAGAAGTCTTAAAAAATACAGACACAGATTTAGATGGTGTTAGCGATGCCAATGATCTGTGTGATGGCATAGACGAAGCACGAGTGCCAGATGATTTTGAACCTACAGCCAGTGGTGCCGAAGTAGATAATGTTGGTTGCAGTTTAGAGCAGGCTGGTGAAGATTTAGATGGTGATGACATTAGAGATGCTGTTGATGATGATCGTGACAACGATGGTGTATTAAATGATGATGATGCCTTCCCCGACGATCCAGATGAATCCGAGGATACTGATGGCGATGAAATTGGCGATGAAGCAGATACCGATGATGATGATGATGGCAGCTTAGATGATGATGACAACTGTCCCGAAGTTCCAAATGCAGATCAGTTAAATACAGATGGTGATGAACACGGTAACGCCTGTGATGATGATGATGACAACGACGGATTTTTAGATGCAGATGAATTAGGTGCCTGTGCTACAGATCCTTTGAATGCAGCTAGTGTGCCAACAGACTTGGATGAGGATGACATATGTGATGAACTGGACAATGATCGTGACAACGATGGTGTACTAAATGCAGATGATGCCTTTCCAGACGATGAAACCGAATCCGCGGATACCGATGGCGATGGAGTTGGCGACAATTCCGACAACTGTCCCGACGTTCCAAATGTAGATCAAGCCAATATAGATGCTGATGAACCGGGTGATGCTTGTGAC
>CAYVIV010000026.1:0-13212 GCA_964451705.1 uncultured Candidatus Peribacteria bacterium
CCAGAATATTACAATTGGTAAAGCAGGTAGGTCTAGATGGATGGGTAAGAGGCCCACAGTTCGTGGTAAAGCCATGAACCCAGTAGATCACCCACATGGTGGTGGTGAAGGTGGATGTCCAATTGGTATGAAAGCACCAAAAACTAAATGGGGTAAATTAGCACTTGGAAAAAAGACTAGAAAACGAAAGGCATCAGATAGACTTATTCTCAAGTCTAGACATAAAAATAAAAAATAATTAAGATACTATGGCAAGAAGTTCTAAAAAAGGTCCATGGACAGATGCAAAGCTCTTAAAAAAGTTATCTGCTTCAGATGTTAAATCTGTACGCACATACTCAAGAGCATCAACAATCTACCCAGAATTCGTAGGTAAGACAATCCACGTACACAATGGAAAAAAGTTTATTCCAGTTTACGTTACAGAGAATATGGTAGGACACAAATTAGGTGAGTTTTCTCCAACGAGAATCTTCAAAGCTCACGGAGGAAAACAAAAATAATAATTTATAAACTATGAAAGCATCACTAAGAAATGTTCGCATCTCGCCAAAAAAAGTTAATTTGGTAGCTGAATTAGTGAGAACTCAAGATTTAAAGCAAGCCTTAGGAATTCTTGAATTTACACCCAAAAAAGCTGCAAAAATACTTTATAAAGTTGTTGCAAGTGCCAAAGCTAATGCTGAAACTAATCACAAGGCAACTGCTGAAAATCTATATATCAAAGAAATCAAAGTTTCTAAAGGTATGACAATCAAGAGGTTCATTCCAATATCTAGAGGTAGAGCCAATCCGATTAACAAATTTTGTTCACACATTCATGTGATATTAGCAGATAAGTCCGAACAAACAGTCAAACCAGAGACAACAACTAAAACCGAGGGGAAAGCAGTGGCTAAAACCAAATCTACTACAAAAAAAACAAAGACCACAGCGGTCGCATCTAAAGCATCTAATAAGTAATTATAGAATATGGGACAAAAAGTAAATCCAAATAGCATCCGTTTAGGGATAACGACTGACTGGAAATCAAAATGGTTTCCTAAAAAGGGAGAATATGCAAAAAATCTTCAAATTGATCTTGCCATTAGAGACTTTCTGAAAAAAGAATTTCAAAACAAAGGTGTGTCTACAATTAAAATTGCTATGTCTACAGGGAAGGTGGAGTTAGATATAGATTCAGCTAAACCTGGTTTGATTATTGGTCAACAAGGATCAAAAATTGAAGAACTGAAGCTTAAATTAGAGAAGAAATTCAAACTTACTTTTGCAATCAATGTCCATGAAATCCCAAAAGTAAACCTAGATGCTAAAATAGTTGCTGAAAATATTGCTCAACAGCTAGAAAGAAGAATTTCCTACAGAAGATGTGCCAAAGCTGCTCTAGAAAAGGCTATGGAATCAGGAGCGAAAGGTGTAAAGGTCAAACTCTCTGGTAGACTCAATGGTGTAGATATTGCTAGAAAAGAATTTTTCTCCCTCGGAAGAGTTCCACTTGCCACATTCCGTGCTGATATAGATTATGCCTACGAAAGAGCAGAAACAACCTATGGAACAATTGGTGTTAAGGTTTGGGTCTACAAAGGTGAAGTCTTTGCCTAAAACTCTAAAAAACACCTTGATTTATTTAAAAAAATACATATAATCGAATAGCTAAAAATTGTAAACATGCTCACTCCGAAAAAAACCAAGTTTAGACGGTATCACAGAAAACGAAATGCTAATGCACAAGGTGTTGCTCAAAAAAATAACACAGTAACATTTGGTGACGTTGGTATGATAGTCCTAGATCCATGTGAATTAACATCACGGCAGATCGAAGCAGCACGTCGTGTGATGGCTCGTTATACTAAAAGAGGTGGGAAAATCTTTATAAAAGTTTTTCCACACAAATCAATCACAACCAAAGGTGCCGAGGTACCAATGGGTGGTGGTAAAGGGTCTCCAGACTACTTTGTAGCCGATATTAAACCAGGTACAGTTGTATTTGAAATCAAAGGTGTCGACATGCAAATTGCTAAAGAGGCACTCAAGCTAGCTTCTTACAAGCTTCCATCACGATGTAAAATTATAACCAAAGAGATCTAATGAAATTTGCGAAACTAGACGACCTTAAAACACATAATTTATCTCAACTAGCTAAAACAATTAAGCAGTTAGAAGAGTATGTAGCCAAACTGCGATCGGAACTTAAGGCAGGTCACTCTAAAGATCATAAAAATTACAGACTAGCTCGCAAGCAAATTGCTCAGATAAAAACAATTCTTTCAGAAAAATCTTTAAATCCTGAAAACTAATGAGAACAAAAAAAGGCATAGTAGTCACAGCCAAAGACAAAACTCTAAAGGTAAAAGTTACTAGAAAAGTACTGCATCCTAAATATCACAAGGCCTACGAAGTAGTAAAAAACTTCCACGCTCACGATGAAGAGTCTAATTATAAAGTTGGAGACGAAGTCACAATCTATGAGACCAGACCTATTTCAAAACTAAAGAGATGGACGGTTGAAAATCCTAATCAAAAAAATAACTAGTTGTCACAATGATTCAAACACAGACAAGGCTTACGGTCGCAGACAATACTGGTGCAAAACAGGTAATGTGTATAAAGGTACTTGGCGGTTCTAAAAAAAGATATGCCAAAGTCGGAGACATTATCGTAGTCACAGTAAAATCAGCTGCACCCTCTGGCACAGTTAAGAAAAAGAAAGTCGTACGAGCTGTAGTGGTAAGAACACGCAAAGAAGTTCGCAGAAAAGACGGAACCTACGTGCGGTTCGATGACAATGCGGTCGTTATCATCAGTAAAGATAAAATGCCACAAGGTACACGTGTATTCGGGCCAGTAGCTCGTGAACTACGTGAACTAGGCTACCAAAAAATTAGTTCATTAGCACCTGACGTGGTATAATTATGAAAATTAAACAAGGAGACACAGTTATAGTCATTACCGGAGCAGATAAAGGTCAGACTGGTGAGGTTTTAAAAACCTTTGCCAAAGACTCTAAAGTTATTGTTAAAGGTATTAATATCAAGACAAAATTTAAGAAGAAGTCTGCACAAGGGCCAGGTTCTATGACTAAAATAGAAACTAAAATCAATGTATCAAATGTAGCCCTTCTAGATCCAAAATCTAAAAAGGCAACTAAAATCGGGTACACCGTAACTAAAGATGGTAAAAAAGTCAGAGTTGCAAAAAAATCTAAAGACGTAATTGAATAAGAATATGATTGAAAATATTACCCAAGCACAAATAGCCAAGGATTTACAAAAAGAGCTAGGTCTCAGTAATCCACACCAGGTTCCAAAGATTACCAAAGTAATTATCGCCTCTGGTATTGGTACACTTGCGCAAAAAGACAAAAAAATAGTTAAAGAAGTAGTTGAAAATCTAACTTTAATTGCTGGTCAAAAACCAATCGTTAACAATGCTAGATTATCAATATCTAACTTTAAGCTCAGAGAAGGTATGCCAGTTGGCGTTAGCGCAACTTTAAGAGGTAAACGAGCTAATGACTTTCTAAACAACTTAATTAACATTGTTTTTCCTCGAGTTAGAGACTTTAGAGGTTTCTCTAAAAAAAGCCTGGATGGCAATGGCAATATTTCGGTTGGAATTAAAGAGCATCTAGTGTTTCCAGAAATTAACCCTGACGACCTTGTAACAATTCACGGTCTACAAGTGGTTATCCAAACTAGTGCTACGAACGATGAACAGGGTTATGCACTACTTAAAAAATATAATTTTCCTTTTAAAGAAAAAACTAACTAATTCCTATGGCTAGAACAGCACTTATTGTTAAAGACAAACGCAGAAAAGAAAAAATTCTAAAAGCTAAAAAAGCTGGTAAAAAACCGGTAATGGCAACTAGACTTACAAACAGATGTGGTAAATGTGGGCGTGTGCACGCATACATGAGAAATTTTGATCTATGTCGTATTTGTTTTAGAGAATTAGCATCACTGGGACAAATTCCTGGTGTTAAAAAATCATCTTGGTAAAAATTAATATATAGACGATGAATACAGATCCAATAGCAGATTTGCTTACCAGAATTAGAAATGCAGAAAAGGCGCAAAAAGAAGTAGTAGTACTTCCCTATTCGCGAATCAAATTTGATATCTGCAAAATTCTAGAGGCTCAAAAATCTATTTCTAAAGTAGAAAAAAACGATGAAACAAAAGCAGAAATTACTATAGAGCTTAACCTGAACAAAGGTTTCAACCTAACTCTCAAAAGAATTTCTAAGCCAGGACAAAGAATCTACAAAAAATATAATGAACTTAAACCAGTTAAAAGTGGTTTAGGTTTTGATATTATTTCAACCTCCAAAGGTTTAATGACACAAAAAAAGGCCTACCACGATAAACTTGGTGGAGAACTTATTTGTCGAATTTACTAATTACTAATTAATAATTAAGATGTCAAGAATTGGAAAACTGCCGATCAACGTTCCATCTAATGTAGAAGTTACACTTACAGATACTTTAATTACTGTAAAAGGAGCTAAAGGTGAACTTACACAAGAACTACATAAGAATGTGAAGGTGATAATGCAAGATAATACCATTACAGTAAATCCAATCGACGAAACTAAGTTTTCTCGATCACTACATGGTCTATATAGATCCCTTATAAACAACATGATCGTTGGGGTAACCACAGGCTATAAAAAACAATTAGAGATCATTGGTGTTGGTTATAGAGTGGCCCAAAAAGGTAGTAAACTAGAATTTGCTCTAGGTTTCTCCCACCCAGTTATATTTGAAATTCCTAGCAATATCAAAGTTTCAATTGAACAAGGAAAAACAAATATTATTACGTTAGAAAGTTTCGATAAACAGTTAATAGGTCAAGTTGCCGCTGATATTAGGGCATTAAAAAAACCTGAACCCTACAAAGGTAAGGGAATTCGATACGTTGGTGAATATGTTCGACGTAAAGCCGGTAAGACTGCCGCATCTAAATAAAAAATAATTTTCTAAGACAATGGTTAATCAAGTTACACGTAAAAAAAGGCACGCAAGAATCCGAAGTAAAATTTCGGGAACTGCATCTCGTCCTCGACTATGCGTTTATAGATCTCTAAACAGTATCTATGCACAATTAATAGACGATGAGAACAATAAAGTTCTTGCCCAAACTAGTGATTTAAAATCAAAAACCAACCCTAAGGTAGACTCAGCAAAAAATGTGGGTAAAGCAATTGCCGAGGCTGCTAAAAAAATAAAAATTGCAGAATGCGTATTCGACAGAAATGGATACAAGTTTCATGGACGTGTTAAGGCACTAGCAGAATCTGCAAGAGAAAATGGACTTAAATTCTAAATTATAAAATATGAGAGCACACAGAGGACCTAAAAAACCAAAGGAATATCAAGAAGCTGTAATCCAAATCGACCGTGTTACTAGGGTAGTAAAAGGTGGACGACGTCTAAGATTTAGAGCTACAGTCTGTATTGGTAATCAAAAAGGTAAAGTTGGTGTTGGTCTTGGAAAATCTAAAGAGGTTACAGGGGCAATACAAAAAGCTGTTGCACGGGCCAAGAAAAATATGATCACAATTAAGCTAGACCAAAGTACTATTGCCCACGAGATTCAAGCTAAATTCAAAAGTGCCAATGTTCTGATTAAACCAGCTTCACAAGGTACTGGTCTAATAGCAGGTGGTGCAGTTAGAACTGTACTAGAACTAGCCGGAATCAAAAACGTACTGACTAAATCACTCGGGTCTAACAATAAAATAAATACCACAAGAGCAACAATAGAAGCGCTCAAAACCCTTAGAGTAACTCCAGCAATGGCCAAACGACTACAAACAGTACAAACGCAAGAGCAGAAAGTAGCTGATCCAAATACAAAGCCTGCTGCAAAGCCTGCTGCAAAGCCTGCTACAAAATCTGCTGCAAAGCCTGCTACAAAATCTGCTGCAAAGCCTGCTGCAAAAAAAGAAAGTCATCAAGCAGCTGCTAAAACACCAGCAAAAGCAAAGAAGGTTCCAGTCAAAGCAGAGGTAAAGCCAAAGACAGAGCCAGCTAAAACAGAAAACTCTGCTGAAGATAAAAAATCTGAATAAATAATATTATTACAATGAGTAAATTACATAATTTAAATCCCACAACAGACCAAAAACGAAAAGGCAGAAGAATTGGTCGAGGTAATGCATCTGGTGCGGGTACCTATGCTAATCGTGGTATGAATGGACAAAATTCTAGAACCGGGGGTGGTGTCCGACGTGGATTTGAAGGTGGACAAACTCCCCTATTCAAAAAAATGGGAAAACTAAAAGGCTTTAATGCATATAAACCAACTGTCTTTAATATTGTCAATTTGACTTTATTAGAAGAAAAATTTGAAGATGGAGATACAGTTAATCAAGATAGTTTAGCAAAAAAGGGTTTAATCGACATTAGAAAGCCAACCAAACTACTTGCCAAGGGTCAACTAAAAAAGAAAATTACAATTGAAGTTGACAAAGCATCTAAAACCGCAGTTAAAGCTGTTGAAACAGCTGGTGGTAGTGTTAAAATAATAGCAGCATAATTACCTAAACTCATGAAAAAATTAAAACTAATCTTCGGGAACAAAGATCTCCGAAGAAAGATTTTGTATACTATTGCCATCATTGCAATCTATAGACTACTAGCACAGGTTTCTATTCCGGGAGTCAATCTAGCCAGCTTAAAAGCTGTATTCGACCAAAACCAGTTTTTAAGCATGTTTAGCCTGCTAACTGGAGGAAGTGCCGAAAACTTTTCAATTGTGCTTATGGGACTAGCTCCATATATTAATGCCTCAATTATCGTCCAACTATTAACAGTAGTTATTCCAAAATTCGAAGAAATGTCTAAAGAAGGAGAAGCTGGTAGGAGAAGACTCAACTCTATTACAAGATGGCTTACATTACCACTAGCTTTACTACAGTCTTATGGAACAATTTTGCTTTTGAATGCTCAGGCCCAACTACCTATTATTCAAAATATTCAAGACCCCATGGTAATTCTACCAATTATGCTGACCGTATCTGCAGGTTCATTATTACTAATGTGGCTTGGAGAACAGATATCTGAAGGTGGTCTTTCTAATGGAATTTCCTTACTGATTTTCGCCTCTATTATCTCTACAGTACCAACTGCTCTGGCACAAAATTTACTGTTAGCATCTAAAGATTTAGCTCAGCTAATACCTGTGATTGCAATTATTCTAATGACCCTAGGCTTAATTATCGCCACAGTAATATTCACAGATGCTTATCGAAGAATTCCTGTTGCCTATGCCTCTAAATCTGCCAAGGGCGCCATGAGCGAACTACCTATAAAGGTTAACCAAGCAGGCATGATTCCAATTATCTTTGCTGTGAGTGTAGTAACCTTTCCAACAATTGCCGCCCAGCTGCTGCAAAATTCCGCAAACCCAATGTTCCAAAATATATCATCCTTTATTCTCACTTATTTCTCAGTAGATAAACCACTATACTTAGTTACATTATTTCTATTAATTGTTGGTTTTACCTATTTCTACGTAAGTATTACCTTTAATACAGATAAAGTTGCTGACAACATTCAAAAACGTGGCGGTTATATTCCAGGGATTCGTCCAGGTAAAGCCACTGCAGAATATTTGCATGGAGTGTCGCACAGATTAAATCTATTTGGAGGGATTTTCATCGGTGGTATTGCTGTAATTCCAATTATCGCTCAAAGGTTTATAAGTACTGGTGGTAACTCATTACCATTACTTATGTCTGGTGCTGGTATCTTGATTATAGTTGGTGTTATTTTAGAGCTTATACGACAAGTAGATACACATTTAATTAATTCTGATTACTCTAAATTCTTATAATATGAATCTTGTATTATTAGGAATTCAAGGTTCTGGTAAAGGAACTCAAGCTCGCCTATTAGAAAAATATGGGTATAAAATTTTTGAACCAGGATCCCAATTCAGAGAAATTGCTCAACAAGACACCATATTCGGTAAAGAAATTAAACAAATAATCGATAGTGGTAATCTAGTCTCAGACAAGATTGTCTGTAGGCTTGCAGAAGATTTTATTCAAAAACATCCCAATTCACCAATAATATTTGATGGCATCCCTAGAAATCAATCACAATTCGATACTGTCATTAGTATGTTTCAAAAAAAAGCACCAAATTTTCAAGTCTTATTCTTTGAATTAGATGACCAAACAGCTATTGAACGTCTAAAAAAAAGAGCTGTTCTCGAAAACCGTAATGACGACACACCAGAGGGCATTCAACAAAGAATTCAAATTTTCAAAAACCATACCTACCCTTTGCTTGATAAGTTTAAGGAAATCTGTCCAATTATAAGAGTAGATGCATCTAAAACTATTCAAGAGGTCAATATAGAAACACAAACTAAATTAAATTTATAAATGACTACAGTTATTAAAAACAAACAAGAAATAGTCATTATGAAGCAAGCTGCACAAATACTTGTGCAGGCACTGCTATTGGCAGAAAGTCTTGCCAAACCTGGTGTTAGCACCAAAGAAATTGATTTAGCAGTCGAACAATTCATTCTATCCAAAGGTGGTACTCCGGGCTTTAAAGGCCACATGGGCTACCCTGCTACCATTTGCAAAGCAGTCAATGACGAAATCGTACATGGCATACCAGACGATACTCTCCTGCAAGATGGTGATATTTTAACTATAGACTGTGGGGTTAAGCTCAAGGGCTATAATTCAGACTCAGCACTAACTGTTATGATAGGAAGCGTAGAACAATCCACCATAGATTTTGTAAATACAACTCAACAAGCACTCTACGAAGCCATTAAAATCCTAAAACCTGGAGTTACGACAGGAGACATTGGTGCTTGCGTACAAAAATATATAGAATCAAAAGGTTATAAAATTTTCAAAGACCTAATTGGTCATGGAATTGGCAAGAGTCTATGGGAGCAACCCCAAATACCAAACTACGGCAAGGCTGGAAAGGGCATGGCTCTTAAAGCCGGTATGATAATTTGCATTGAACCTATAGTGGGAATCTCAACCTCTAAAATGTTCACATTGGATGATAATTGGACTATAGTAACTCCAGACCAAAGTTTAGCTTGCCAATGGGAACATATGATATTAATTACTGACAATGGGCATGAAGTCTTGACCCTAAGACCAGGTGAAAAAATTACTTAAAAAAACCTTGAAATGCGCTCAAGATTAGGGTAGTATCTGGTAGCTTTTCACAAGTTAAAATATAAAATCTACGTAACACAAGCGAATTTAATGGTAAAAGAGGATAAAATAGTAGTCGAAGGAAGCGTTGTAGAATGCCTTCCAAACTCACAATTCAAGGTTGAATTACCTGAACACGAAGATCTAATTGTCACAGCAACAATCTCTGGCAAAATTAGAATTAATAACATAAAAATATCCCTAGGAGACAAAGTTCAAGTAGAAGTCTCACCATATGATATTACAAAGGGAAGAATTATCTATCGTCTAAAATAACTTAAAAAATGAAAGTAAGAGCATCTGTAAAAAAAATATGTGATAAATGTAAAATAATCATAAGAAAACGTGTCGTTCGCGTAATATGCAACGCAGATCCAAAACACAAACAGAGACAAGGCTAATTAATATATAGTAATTTTAACAGGAATATGGCTAGAGTATCAGGTGTAAACCTACCAAAAAACAAAAGGCTACCAGTTGGTCTAACCTACATTACAGGTGTTGGTAGATCTAGAGCAGATAAAATTATAGACAAGCTTAATTTAGATGCCGACCGTAAAATTGAAACCCTTACAGAAGAAGAGCTGAAATTAATTCGTGAAGAAATTGCTCAATTCAAGGTCGAAGGAGATCTACGTAGAGAAGTATCCATGAACATTAAAAGAAAGCAAGAGGTTGGCTGTTACCAAGGTTTTAGGCATAAAAGAGGCCTGCCAGTAAACGGTCAAAACACTAGAACTAATGCAAGAACGCGTAAAGGTAGGAAAAGAACTGTTGCAAACAAGAAAAAGGTAAGTAAATAATATATTAGTAGAAAATGGTTAAATACAGTCAAAAAAGTGCAAAAAGAGCTAAAAAAAGTGTCCCACATGGTCATTGCCATATCCAGTGCTCATTCAACAATACAGTTGTCACAATCACAGATTTAGCAGGTCAAACAGTTGCATGGAGTTCTGCAGGGTCGAATGGATTTAAAGGTTCACGTAAGAGTACCCCATATGCAGCTCAAATATCTGCTGAGAATGCTGCACAAAAAGCTAAAATACATGGTTTAGAAAAAGTCGATGTATTCGTTAAAGGAGTCGGTCCAGGTAGAGAGCAATCAGTTCGTGGACTACAGGCTGCAGGCATTCATGTTTTATCTTTAACAGATATAACACCAATTGCACACAATGGTGCACGTGCAAAGAAACAAAGAAGAAACTAATTAATATTATAATATGTCACGATATACGGGTCCCCTAGTTAGAAAGGCGCGTCGTTATGGAGTTATGTTGTTTAACAATGGTAACAGCAAGCAAAACGCCTTTAAAAAGAGAAAGTATGCTCCAGGTCAGCATGGTAGATCTTCATTTAGAAGTTTATCTGAATTTGGTAAGCAACTACAAGAAAAACAAAAAGCTAGATTTATGTTTGGCATCACTGAAAAACAATTTCGAAAGTATTACGACAAAGCTAGTACTATGGAAGGTGTTACAGGCGAACAACTAATGCAACTTCTAGAAAGAAGGTTAGACAACGTTGTCTTTCGATCTGGCTTAGCATCTACTCGTAGACAGGCCCGGCAACTTGTGACCCATGGGCACTTTGAACTTAATGGAAGACGAGTAGATATACCAAGTATTCAAGTAAGTATTGGAGATACAGTTGTTATTCGAACTAAATCACAAAAAAGTCCACTGTTTACCGAAGTTAAAAAAGCCAAGGATAGTTCTGTAAAATGGCTAAATGCAGACAATGGAAAACTAGCAATAGAAGTACTAGCACTACCAGATAAGGATGATACTGAACACATTATAAATTCACAAATGATTGTAGAGTTCTACTCTAAATAATATTAAATATATTAATTCTTTAAATATGCACCTAATCCAAGGTCAAATAGGATTACCAAAAATGCTTAAAGAGGAACTAGAAGCGAATATATCACGCTTTATAATTTCTCCTTTACCCCAAGGTTATGGAACGACACTAGGCAACACACTTAGAAGAGTTCTATTATCTTCACTTCCTGGTGCGGCAGTAACTGGTATTAAAGTCAAGGGCGTAAACTACGAATATGCCACCATTCAAGGAGCTAAAGATAGTGTTTTAGATATATTGCTAAATCTAAAACAACTCAAACTCAATAAAACTGATCTAGAACCATCTTTTATTACCCTCAAAGCTAATAAAGCCGGGGAAGTTCTAGCAAGTGCCATTGAGTGTCCTACAGAAGTTGAAATTTTAAATCCAGAGCTTTTAATTACTACAATTGAAAAAGGTTCAGATTTAGAAATAAAAATCAAAGTAGAAAAAGGAGTTGGCTATCTAACTTCTAACGAAATTAAAGAGCAAAACACAGAAATTGATTGGATTTGGACAGATGCTTTCTTCTCTCCAGTCAAAAAAGTTCGTTTTGAAACAGATCACACACGTGTAGGACAGCAAACAAATCTAGATAAATTAATTCTAGATGTAGAGACCAATGGTTCTATTACACCTGAAGAAGCTATTAAATTTGCATCCAACTTGATGCAATCATATTTTGGCTATTTTAATTCAGACAGTGCTATGATAGAGGAGGACTTTATGAGCGATCCAGAAAAAATCCAAGAAAACAAAGCTAATGATGCAGAAGTTCAAACAGCTAAAGAAACATATACACCAATTGAAATTCTCGGTTTATCACCAAGAACTTTAAATGCATGTATTAATGGAGAAATTGGTTCTATTGAACAATTAACTAAATGTACCGAAACTAAATTATCTAATCTTAGAGGTTTTGGTAAGAAAGCTTTAACAGAGGTAAAAGATGCGCTTGCCTCTAGAGGACTTAGCCTTGCAGACGAGTAAAAAGTGTGTTAAAAAGTAAACTACTATTTTAAAATTACCGAGCAATGAGACATAGAGTAAATAAAACAGGTCTGAGAAAGACTAAATGTAAGTATAAATCTCTTAGAAAAAATCTTTTGACTTCATTCTTTAAACACGAAGCCATTAAGACAACTCAAAAAAGAGCTGAAATACTGTCGCCACTCGCTCAAAAAGTTATTACTATTGCATTAACTAAAGAGCCACGCGAAGCAATTCGCCAGATAAACAATTACGTTACCGAAAAAGAGGTAGCTAAAAAAATTATGAGTGAAATTAAAGATAAATATCAAGGTCGCAAATCAGGCTTTGTTAGTACCTACAAACTAGGCTTTAGAGCTGGTGACGGTGCAAGTGAAGTACTAATAAAATTAAACTAATTGCTCAGATGAAAACTACATATGTAAATCCTAAAACAATCGATCGTAAATGGTACGTTTTCGATGCAACAGGTAAAACCCTTGGGCGTTTTGCAACAGAAATTGCAAACATGCTCCGAGGTAAAAACAAAGCATGCTTTGCACCAAACCATGACAATGGTGACTACGTGATTATTATCAATGCTGAAAAACTCAAGCTAACTGGTAATAAATTAGAGCAAAAAACATACTACACCCACTCCAAGTACCCAGGAGGACTCAAAAGTAAAACAGCAGCTACCTTGCTGGAAAACAAAGCAGATAAAATTATTTACCATGCTATTGCTGGAATGATTCCACGTAATCGTATTAAAAAAACTATCCTTTCTAAGCTTCATGTATATACTGGTGATACACACCCACACGAAGCTCAACAAGCAATTAACTTAGAACTGTAATTATGAAAGAAGTATTCAAAGGACAATACTTTTACGCAACTGGTAAACGGAAAAGTGCCATTGCCAAAGTACGCCTATATAAAGGTGGAGACGGAGAAATAGTAGTTAACGAAAAACCAATTAAAGAATGGCAAGACTATGCTGAGCAATCACAAAAACTTATTGCTCCTCTCAAAGTCACAGGCATGGATGGAAAATTCAACATTTCTATTAAAGTAATTGGCGGAGGTCACAATGCTCAGGCAGAGGCAATCCGACTGGGAATTGCTAAAGCCCTTATAGTATTTGATCCTACTCTAAAAACCACACTCAAAAAACTTGGTTTAATATCTAGAGA
>CAYVIV010000027.1:0-13076 GCA_964451705.1 uncultured Candidatus Peribacteria bacterium
TTATAAACCAACGCTTGCATATCTGGATTAATGCCTTCTTGGACTACATAAAAAATTGCAATTAGAATTGGGAACTGTATAAGGATTGGTACTATCCCAGAAAACGGATTAACTTTTTCTGATTGCCAGATTTTTAGCGTTTCTTCGGCCATTTTAGCTTGGTTGTTTTTGTATTGTTCTCGGAGTTTGTTGAGTTTAGGTTGCAGCTTAGACATTTTACGTTGTGCTGCTAAGGCTTTTTGATTTTGGCCAAATAAGGCAATCCTAATGATTAGAGTAAGTAAAATAATACCTAAGCCTAAGTTGATACCTGGAGTAATGGAAGTTGCCCAAATAAATAAGTTATAAACTGGTTTATAGAAAACATTTAGCCAGAGTTTGCCAAAAAACGATCGTGGACCATAACTAAATTGATTTGAGCGAACTTGGTAATTTTTATCTTTAATTTTTAAATTAGCGGAAATATAGTAGTCGGCATTTTCGGAGAAGAGTTGATTGGACCAGAGTTTATAATTCAAGGTGAATTCTTTTTGTGGAGCAATGCTAAAATTATAAAAAGCCTTGGTTTCTTTGGTTTCACAATTGATTTCTGGATTTGCGCTTATAAGTTGAGATTGGCCGTAGGCTGTTTTGTAGACACTAAAGGGTTGTTTTGGGCAGTCCAATTGGAAGCGTAGTCTTTGATCGGTATTGTTGAATATTTTGAGTCCAAAAGGTTTTAAATCACCATATTGGGTTTTGGTTGTTGTAAAATAGACAGGTTGATACTCCTTTTTATCGACCTCTGGTTTAGAACTTGCCATTTGGATTACCAGACTTAGACATAAAAAGAGCAATAGATAGTTTAATAGTTTAGATTTCATTGGATGAGGCTAATTTTTCTAATAAATTTTGGATTTTTTCTTTGATTATTTGATAAGAACTTTCCAGGTTTTTATCAGCTGCATTGTCAATGCAAGGTAATTTTAGCAAAATTATTACTAATTGAAAATTGAATTGCTCTATATTTTGCTCAATTAAGGCTGCTTTAATTTGACGTTTGAGCTTATTGCGCTGAGGTTTATTTATTTTGAGTGCACTGCTAAAGCTAATGCAGATGCGAGTAGTCACGAATGGTTTTGAGTTTTTACTATATCTTAGAGCAAAAAGGTCATTTTTAAGATAATGACCCTTTTTAAATAAGCTTTGAATTTGTCTCTTGGAGAGTTTTAATAAAGGCAAGCTTTAGACAGTTAGTTTGTGTCGTCCTTTTTGACGACGTCTTTTTAGTACACGACGACCAATACTGGTTAATGACCTACGTAGAAAGCCATGTACTCTTTTTCTTTTTCTAGTTTTAGACTTACTAAGCATTTTTAGAGTAAGTTAATTTTTACTAGGTTTACTTTATACATTTTTTGGCCAGGAGTCAAAATTTTTTTTGATTTTTGTTTTTAATCTGCGAAACAAATGTTAATATTAAAACTACATAAGAACAAAATATGAATTCAGGTTTTTTAAATTCCTACTTTAGAAGTATAGGTCCAGACGATGATAGCTTTATAGAAAGTTTTGTGGCTACCTCTGATTTTGAGGGCCAATTTTTAAATTTTACTATTTTAGTGCAAATTGATAATAAAATTCAAGAAGTAGCCACTATCGCCGAAGAGTTTGTGGTGCTTTTTAAAGAAAGTTTCCTAAAGTCAGATAAAAAGTGGTTTGACCGTTTTGAAGATGCAGTCTTTGCTTGCAATGAATACGTTTTAGATGTTTGTGAAAGGACACTTTTGTCTAGATCGGACTTTAATATAGTTATAGCAGGATGTATTGATAATAAGATTTTGTTTTCTAAAGCCAATCATGCAGAGGTTTATTTGTTGAGGAATGCAGATCTTATGCATATATCTGAAAACTTGGGGGATATGGAATCTCAAGAATTACTGTTTTCTAGTGTCGCGAGTGGAGAATTGCAACCAGGGGATAAATTTATACTCTGTTCACAAAGGTTACAAAGATATCTGTCTACAAAGAAACTTTTGGAAACTTTATTACCCCTAAAAGACGACCAAATTTTAGATGAACTGGATAGTAGTTTGAAATTAGATTTAGAAAAGCGACTAGGGATTTTGTTGATAGCCGTTTTGGATTCCAAGCTTAATTCAGAAAAATTGGAGAAATTCACAGTTTTGGAATCTTTTACAAAACTTCTGACTGGGCGTGGATTTTTGGTAGATAAAATTGCTAAGAAAAATTTATATCTTTTACTGGTAGTCTTAGTCTTGGGATTAATTTTTGGTACTTACTTTTCTTTTACAAGGGTCGTTGAGCATAAGAAAATGGCACATTATAATACTTTACTAGACGAAGCACGTTTGATTGTTAATAGTGCTAGATCTCAATCAGATAAGGCCAAGGTAGCTTTTACTCTGGAAACTGCAGAAAATAAATTGAAAACTTTGGAATCTGTAAAAGCACTTTCTAAGCAAGTGATCAATTTGAAGTCAGATATTGGTGATTTATATGCTAAGGTCGATAATGTTCAAGTATTTGCGGAGCCAGGTATTATATTAGATTTGAGTCAGGACTATCCTGCTGCAGAAATAGTTGATTTTGCTGTTTTAGAGGGCGATTTACAGGTTGTGACTGGTGAGTTTGCTTTGGAAGTCTTATCATCTTTTGCAAAGCAACCATTTATGTTTCCTGCAAAGTTTGATTTTGAAGCCTCGAGCTTTATGTCAGATTCACGTGAATTTATGCTTTTAAATGACAAGTATGAATTAATGAGTTTGGGAGAAAATCAAATAGATGTACTATCTTCGCAACTTGAGCATTTAGATTCTATTAAAGATATGGTAGCTTATGGTCGGCGTTTGTATACATTGAACCCTAAAGCTAAGCAGATTTATAAATATCAGAGAATTAGAAACTCTTTTGCCAACCCGAAAGCCTATTTAAATGCTGAAAATCCTGAACTAGCCAACGCTACAGCCTTGGCTATAGATGGCACCATCTATGTGGCTTTTGAAGATGGCAGTATTATGCAGTTTTACCAAGGTAAGAAAAATGAATTCTTTAAATTTGAATCACAGCCATTAACAACAGTTACTCAAATTGATGCAATGTTTACAGATTTTGACCACGATTACTTGTATATTTTAGAATCTGAGAAAAATAGACTTGTGAAGTTTTTTAAGCAAAACGATGGAGACTTAGACTATGTGAGTCAATACTCATTTCCAGATTTGAATATTACAAAAGTTTTTGTGGACTTTAATTCTTCAGATATTTTCCTGGGGTCTAAGGATAAAATTTATAAAATCAGAACTGGCCTTTAATACTCTAACCCGATTAGTGAGCGGACTGGTCTTTAACTTTTTTGCTTATAGAACGCTATGAGCTCTGCTGCTGCGTTTGCTGGGGGAGTTGTGATAAGAATTTATTTGATGCTAAAGATTTCTGAAAGTAATTTTTGTTTAAGCAGACTTTCTAGGTTCTGTTTGTTGTTATAGTGCAGAGTTAATAAGCTTTGATTTTTTTGAACTTTATCGCCCAAACGTGCTTGCATGTAGACTCCAGCAGATTTGTCTTTGGGTGCTCCTAAAATCAAGGCAGCCTTGGAGATGTTTTTTATGTGAATCTCTTTGACTGTACCAGCCTTGCTGGCTTTGAGTTCGTGAGTATATGCTGCAGCCTTAACTTTGGCGGGCGCTGGGCCTTGGGTTTGCATGATTTTTTGAAATTGTTTGAGTGCTTTTTTAGAGTCTAGGGTTTCTTTGGCTAATTGATAGCCTTTGCTTCTAGAAGTTTTACCGCTTAGCTCTAGGAGCATGCCTGCCATTTGTAAGGATTTTTCCCGGAGATCTGCTGGGGCGTCGCTAGCACAGTTGAGAACTTTGAGGACGTCTTGGGCTTCTAGATAAGCTCCAACTCCATTGCCAATTGGTTGGTTGCCAACTGTGGTGATAACTTTTATCTCTAGTCCAATTAATTTGCCAATTTTTTCAAAATCTTTTTTCCATTTACTAGCCTCAGATTTAGTAATTTTGGCATGTTTGCCATATGGCAGGTCTATTAGTACATGAGTTGAGCCTGCGGCTTTTTTCTTGGCAAGTACACTAGCTAAGACCATACCGGTTGGGTCTATGTTCATAGAGTGGCGAACTTCTATTAGATTATCATCGGCATCTGCTAAATCAGATGTGCCACCCCAAATAATAAAACCTTTGGTTTTTTTGAGTATATTTGGGATTTTGTCGTAATCGACCATGACATTGGCTAAGACCTCCATGGTGTCAACTGTTCCAGCGGGAGAGGTGATAGACCTCGTAGAAGTTTTGGGCATGTAGAGACCTAGAGCTGTTAAAATTGGTACCATAATCATTGTTGTACGGTTGCCGGGTACGCCCCCTATGCAGTGTTTGTCGACGACAATTTGGCCTTTTTTAAATTTGATAGTGTTGCCAGTTTCGGCGATAGCCTGTGTTAAATTGGCAGTTTCTTCAAAAGTAAAGCCATGCACATAGGCACCTGCGACAAAGTAAGCTAGTTCGACTGGAGAAAGATTGCCATAGACAACGTCTTTAATAATTTCGGCTATTTGTTTTTGTGATAGTTTTTTGCCATCGAGTTTGTTTTTTATATAGAGTGTAGAAATAGGTTTACCCATTTGATGAATTGCAAGCTTGTCGCCTTTTTTTAGGCCAAGCCGTTTGCGAGTTGGTTTAAAAAGTCCAACGGTGTGTTTTTTTGTATTTTGAGAGTAATCAACGATTACATTGTTGAGAACTTGTTTGTTTGTAAGATTTGTAATTTGGACTCTGTCAGCAGCTCCAACCCCAAGAATTGCAGCTTGGGCTTTGTTTAAAATCACGTGGTCTTTAGGGCCACTATCTATGTCTATTTCTACGAACGAATACTTCATGTAAGAAAATCATTAATTAATTGAGAAATCACTTGAGATTCCTGAGTCGTACAGACTATATGGTGAGGAAAACTGACTCCAGGAATCAGCCGCATTATATCATATGTTATCTCTGGAGCGTTAGAAGAAATTCCCCCTCCAAAGACCACAGCGTGCAATGTTGGCAGTAAACCAGCATAACTACTAATTTGGAGTGCCGCTTTATAAATAAAGTGCTCGTAGGCTAATTTAGCATCTGGATTTGTGCCCATATGTTCTCTAACTTCTTTGAGGCTGCTAGAAATCTGGCTTATGCCAAGCAGGCCAGCTTTTTGGTTTACGAATTCTTGAATATCTAAATTTGCTTCTGCAGTTTGTAGGTAGCTAAGTATTCCAGGGTCAATGTTGCCAGAGCGAGAGCTCATGCAAAGTCCGGCAGTTGGACTAAAGCCCATTGAGGTATCGATGACTTTTCCATTTTTATGTAGAGTTACACTACAGCCATTACCGAGTTGCGCTGTGATTATATTAGCTTTTTCTGCTTCTATGTTGATTTGTTGGCAAGCTTGTTTAAACAAGCTTGCGTGCGCTAGCCCATGAAAACCATATTTACGAATATGGTGCTTGTCTGCAATTTTTTTGTCTATGGCATAGGTATAGACTTTGGGTTGCAAATCCATGTAGTAACCGGTGTCAAAGACAGCATAGTGATCTACTTTAAGTACTTGCATCGCAGTTTGAATCCCAAGTAGATTATAGGGGGTATGAATAGGGGCTAAAGCTTCGTAGGATTTAAGTTCTTGTATGAGCTCTGGGGTCACTAAAGCAAGTTTTTTTAAATTGGGACCAGAATGTACTACTCTATGTGCCACTAGAGAAATTTGTTGTTTGAGTTTAGGATCTAGTTTGTCTAAAAGCTTGCTGAGCTGTGTTTTAGGATCAGTTTGATAATTACAATTAAGGGATTGCAAATTTGCTTGACTGGCGCGGTCGATTAAATCGAGCTTAATGCTAGATGAACCAAAATTGATAACAGCTAAGTACATAATTTTAGATTACTGGGCACTGGTAATTGCAGAAATATTAATAACATCTTCCAAACTGCAGCCTCGAGAAAGGTCGTTGACTGGTTTTTTCAAACCTTGAAGAATTGGACCCAAAGCCAGGGCCCCAGCAAGTCGCTGGGTTAGTTTGTAGGCAATGTTGCCACTGTTGAGGTCGGGGAAGATTAAGACGTTGGCATCTCCTTGCAGACGGCTTTCTTTTGTAAGCTTGCGTTTGGCAACTTCTGGGACTAAGGCAGCATCTACCTGTAGGTCTCCATCGATAGGAATCTCGGGGGCTTTTTCTTGGGCGATTGCAGTAGCTTGTTGGATTTTGACGATGCTGGGGTGACTAGCTGAGCCGTGGGTCGAAAAACTTAAAAAAGCAACTTTGGGTTGCATGCCAAATTTTTGTGCTGTTTGGGCTGTGTCGACTGCAATTTCTGCTAACTGCTGTGCTGTGGGATCTATGTTAACTGCACAATCTGCAAATAGGAGTGCCTTGTTTTTGAGTAAAATAAAGAAAAAACCAGAAACTCTATGAAATTCCTCTGTGGTACCAATAACTTGTAAAACTGGCCTGAGAGTATTGGCCGTGCTACTGGTAGCTCCGGTAATTATGGCATCTGCCCTGTCGTGCTTTAGTAAAAATGCCGACATATAATGAAAATTTTCTAAATCCAAGCGAGCTTTCTCCAAACTCATGCCCTTATCTTGTCGCATTTGAAACCAGTTTTTCACATAGTGTGCTTTGAGTTCTTCTTGAACACTAGGGTCAAAAATTTCGACCCGCTCTAAGAGTTTAGGATTGTAGCTTGTAATTTTTTTAGTTAGGCTGGCAACATTGCCATATAAAATGGCATGGCAAATTCCTAACTCAGCAGCTTTTAGCGCACCGTGTAAAACTCTGTTGTCTATATCTGCTTCTGGATAAAGAATTCTTTTTGGGTTGGCTTGTGCTTTTTCGAAAAAGAGGTTTATAAACTTTTGTTTTTGGTTCATGCCACTGCTTTATTCAGTTTGTATAATAACTTAATTAGAGCTAATGTTGAAAATTTTGTAGTTACATTAGCGGCTGTTTGTGTTTTAAGACTTTTTAGAATTGCTGTTTTTTCCGGTCGCGAGTTTATAAGACAATAGGCATAATCAAAGGCACCCAAATAATGAATATCCGATGTAGCAACTAAAGGTTTCTTATAAATTTTAGAGCAAAGTTTTGAGAGCAAATTTGGATTGCAAATAAAACTATAAAAGTGACAAAACTCTATGCAATCAAGTAGGTTTTTATGTATAAAAAATTTGAACATCAAGCTATGCTTTGATGGATGAAAAGGATGAGCAGCCATTACAAGAATTTCTGGGTGAGCTTTTTTGTAGGCTTTGAGTTTTGCAAAGCTGTCGACTTGGAGCACTTCTTTGTTGCAGTTGTAAATAAGAATATGGGCAGAGTCTATGGTCTTTTCGATACCAGGTATCAAAATTATGCCTTTTTTGAGGGCGTAGTTTTGGAGTTTTTTGTTAAAAATCAGAGTATCGTGGCAAGTAATGCTCAAAACATCGACCTTGCACTCATGAGCTTTGTCGATTGCTTGTGTAGCTGAGTATTTAATATTGTCTTGCTGGTCTCCAGCTACGTGTAGGTGGAGTTGGCACTTGAGAGTTCTGGCTTGGGTTTGAGACTGTGATTTAGGTTGTGTTTTATGCAGTACTTTATGCAGTACTTTATTCTGTGATTTTGTTGATGGCGTCTGCGGCTTCTTGAATTTTTTCTTGTGCATTTAGAACATCTTTATATGTTTGTTCTATGTTTTCTCCAGCTTGAATCAAATCTTGGCTAGTTTTGTCAAAACGGGTTTTTAATTCTTCTGTAGTTTTTTGAAAATCCTCTTTAGTCTTCTGGTAATTTTCTTGAACTTGCGAACTTGTATTATCGACAAATTCTACTGTTTGTTCATAGGTTTTGATAGCATCGTCCTGAGCTTTCTCTAACATGCTACAGCCACTAATGGCTAAAATGATGATGAGGGGGAGTATGTATTGCATTATTTTTGGAATAGGTCTTTAAAACTACCGTTAAAACTTTTTAGGAAATTTTTAACGTCGAGAATGTCGTTTGCAGAAACTTTTTGTGCGTTTAGGTTTTGGTGTTTTCTAGTAGTCCCATCTAATAGTTGGACTTCGAATTGTGAGTTGGTATTACACCTTGGACAAAAGCAAACTATTGTAACTTGCTTGTCTGTAATGCCTGCTATACTCAAATCTTTATCAGCAAGTCTTTTTTTGCACTTAACACATTTGTATTTATCTTTAATGTGGCAGATAAGAGCCTTAAAAACTTTGATATTCATTTTTTTATGTATTAAGAAATACGCTTACATTTTACTGTATGCAATTTTGATTGTAAAGCTTAGCTGTTTAATTTTTCTAAAGCTTTTTCTAATCTTTGGACTGTGGTTTTATAGCCAAGCGCAAATGCTAATTCAAAACTACCTGGAGAATACTGTTTATTAGAAAGTGCAACTCTAATTGGCCAAAGCACCTGTCCATTTTTTAGCTCTAAGATTTGGACAATGCTAATGAATTTTTCACGGAGTTTATCAATGCTACCAAAGTCTTCTGGCTTTAGGTGTAATAAGCTTGTTTGAATTGCTGATGTAGCTGTGTTGTGATCTACTTGCATTTTTTCGTGTATGAATAAGCCAAGGTCGTAGTCTGCAGGGTTTTCAAAAAATAAATCTATTTCTTCTAGCAAGTTTTCAGGATTTTTGAGGATTTTATCTTCTAGTGAACAAAGAGCCATGTATAGTAGGTTTTTGTCTTGAATTTTTGTTTCTAAAAACTCAACTTGTTGAGAGCTTAGGTAGGTTTCTAGTAAGTTGCCTTTTTTATATTCAAATTCTAGGAGCTTGTCGTCGGAATCAAAGGAAACATTTGTTGAACCTTTTTTTTGTTCAGTAATAATGCAGTTTGCTTGAATTTGCTTAGCAAAATTAATGATTTGTTCTGTGTATAGTTTGCGTTTCCACTGCCAGTTAATCCAGTTGAATTTGTCTATGTCAAAAATAGCTCCAGATTTCTGGACTCTTTTAAGATCAAATTTTTCAATGAGTTCTGGCATAGAGAAGATTTCTTGCTGGTCTGGAGTGTTAAACCCAAGTAAGGCAATATAGTTGATGATAGCTTCTTTTAGAAAGCCTTTTTGAATATAGCTTTCAACCGAGACATCGTTAGTTCGTTTGGAAAGCTTTTTGTTATTACTACCAAGGATTAAGGGTAGGTGAGCATACTTTGGTGGTTTATGTCCAAGTGCTAAGAATAGTAGTATATGTTTTGGTGCGGATGGTAGCCACTCCTCGCCACGGAAAACATGGCTTATTTCCATATCTATATCGTCACAGATTGCAGCTAGGTGATAGGTGCCCATGCCATCTGATTTAAGCAAAACATGGTCGTCTAGAGTGTTTGTATCGAAACTGATTTCTCCTCGAATTAGATCTTTAAACTTAACAGTTTGATTTTCTGGTATTGCCTGTCGCACAACAAAGCTGGTTTTGGTATCTATTAGTGCTTGAACTTCGCTGTCTGATAGCTTGCGGCATTTTTTGTCGTAGAGAGGGGCTTGCGAGTTATCTTTTTGTTGTTGCCTAAGTTCGTCCAGACGTTCTTTGCTACAAAAACATTTGTAGGCTTTTTTTTCTTTAAGCAGCTTGGCCACGTATTTATGATGATTGTTCTGTCTTTCAGATTGAATATAGGGGCCATAGCCCCCACCTTGCTTGGGACCTTCGTCTGGGGTGATGCCGGCCCAATTTAGCATATCTATTAGCTTTTCTGCGGCGTCGTTAACAAGGCGTGCTTGGTCTGTGTCTTCGATTCTGAGAATAAATGTACCGTTTTTGTTTTTGGCAAATAAAAAGGGATAAAGTGCAGCTCTAAGTGCACCAATATGAAGATAGCCTGTAGGGGATGGTGCGAACCTGGTTCTGATTTCTGTCATTTTTGGTGAATTATTTCTTAAGTTAGAATGAGTTAGTCTTTTACTGTGTTACTATTTCTTCTAGCTCTTCGACAATCAAGACTGTTTTAAAGACAAAGCTTGTAATAGAGTAACTTAAGAATATTATTAGCAGACCTCCAATCAAAAGGCCAAGGTTTTTTTTGGCTTCGCTAAGTTTGGACTCCTCTCCAGCTGCAGTAATTAGTTTAAAGGCATTGATAATAATAAATAAAATAGAGACTCCAGCCAAGAGTTGCAAGACTGTTGCAATTACATCAGCAAGCACGCGCTTGGCCTTAATGCTGGGTGCTTTTACATTGCCAGATTGCTTTACTTTACTTTTTTCAATGGTGGTTAGTTCAATTTCGGGCAGTTTGACTTTGGCTCTGATTTCGGGATCTAGCTCGACTGCGGCAATCTGTGTTGGTTGTGCTTGAGTTTGGGAAAGTTGTCTTGTTTGGCTAGCTAAGCTAACTGGACTTAGTAGTAGCACTTGTAACACGAGGCTTGCAAAGATTGCTAGAATTATTAATTGAGTTCTAGTTTGGGCTGGCTTTTGTTTGAGTTTGAGCTCGTTTGGCAAACTGTTTGTTAAATTAGACATTAGGGATATTGTTAAACGTTTAGGCTAGTAAAAAATGCTATAATCGCCGAGACAACTGCTAGGCTGGCCATTATAACCCCACCTCCGATAATGGTGTATATTATAATGTTTTTAAGTTCGTTAAGGGTTTCCTCGTCTCCATATCCAAAGATTAGCCTAGTACCAGTATAAAAGAATATAATCATAATTATTATTCCAGAAAATTTAAAAACTATATTCAGGATATTTGGTAGCACTTCGTATTCTAAATCTGACTCAACAAAGTTGGGATCTATTGTAGTTCCACTTTCTTTGAGCCTTTTTGATCCTTTTATAATATCTAAGTCATCATCTCTAAGCTCGTTTAATTTATCTTCTACTTTTCCCTCTGCTTCGGTTTTTGTGATGTTTGGGGCAGCTATTACAGTGGGTAGGGCGAGGTTTAAAAAGCAGGCTAAGACTATTAATGAGATAATTTTTTTTATATTTTGCATAGATTTATCTAGTTGGAGTTAATGGAAGCGTAAAGACAATTTGAACAATTGCATAAGCCAATAGTGCAATCACCAAGCCTAGAATTGAATATATTATAACACTTTTGGCAGTGTTATAGTTTTCGGTTGTACCTATGGCACTTAGGTATAGATACCCGGCATACATAAGCCCTACCAAAGAGGCGACACTAATAAATGCTACCAACCTAATAGCAATTTTTGGCAAAATTTTATTGGTAGTATATTCACGTAGTTGACTAGACGTGACCGTTTGTTTCTTGCTTGCATCTCTAAGCTTAGGCCCAGGTTGTGATGTTGGTTTGTAGAGCTCTGGCAGATTTGAGGCGATAATTAAGGTATCTATATTAGCTGTATGGGTATTAGTGGTGTTTGTAGTTATCTTGGCATTAGCACTGAGATCATTACTTGTTGTTGCAAATGCAATACTTGGAGATAATATGCAAATGCAAAGTAGGATGGCAGAGAGTCTTTTTTTAAACATAACTAGGTAATTAGGGGAATATTTTTTTGCTGAGGCTATCTGTGTTGTGAATTATTTTTTTGTTGTGTGGTTTGTTGAATTTGATTGAGAGTTCATTGTGATTTAACTAAGATATAAGACTGGAAGCTGTGAGCAATTTAAGTAAAGAAGTTTGGATTTATTATATACAAAATGAACCCAGACATAAAGAGAACTGCCAAGGCTAACAAGCTTTGGGTAATTTGTGTCTTAGCGTCGGACATTGCAGAGTCGTTAGAGCCGCTGACGATAATCTTGATACCATTAAACATAATGACAAGAATTGCAATAATCCCAGCAATTCCAGTGCCAAATCTGTAAATCATCCCTAGGTACTTTTGTGCTAAGCCAGCGCCACTGCTGGCTACAATATACTGCTTAGTTTGGCAGCGAACGTATAGATCATTATTAGTTCCCGTTGTTTTTAGTTTATCAGCTCCTTGAAATTTGTTGAGGACTTTGTTGCACTTTCCTTGCTCTACATAGCTCTCTGTACAGCTGTTGAGTTTTATTGCATAGTTCGCGCCCCCGGTAGGTGTTCCTGGAGCATTTTTATAGGTACAAATCCGCATAACTTGGATTATATTTTTTGAGCCAAGCGGCTCGTCTAAAAATGTTACTACTGCCCCCTGGGCTACCGAAGCTTGATATAAATTAAATAAAGGCCCCTGGGTTATTGGGTCACATGTAACAAGCCCTCCAGCTGCAGCATTTACACATCCCTTTTGAATAATTTTGTTGATCTGGTCTTTTGTGGCTGCCTGGGCAGATAGTGAGTAAAGGGGTAGCAGGCATAGAGAAAAAATTAAGAGCTTTTTGAATTTATTTTTCAAGCTTAACTTTTTTTTAAAGGTTAGGGTTTGGCTTGCAGTAGTTTGGTCGTGATTGACTATATGATTGCTGTGAGAGCTTAATTTAGTGAACATAGAGCTAGGGGACATAGAGTGAAATATTAGAGTATTTTGGAGCTTAGATTGCTTAGATGCTTAATTTTATTATAGCCTTAAAATTAGAATTATTTAAAATAAGTAAGCTTCTATTAAAATTACAATTAAGTATGATAGTAAAACAAAGCTGATTCCAAAGATAAAGTATTTAATTGCATTTTTGCCTTTATCTTGCATGTCGGAGTTGTTGGAAGCCATTACCATATAAAAGCCTCCCATAATCAAAAAGAACATAGAGACAAAGAATGCCAAATTGGTGAGTATATTAATGATGTTTAAAATAAAATTAATAGCAGGATTACTAGGACCTGCTCCTTGATCTGTAATGTTTTGAAAGCCTTTTTGACCCGTAGTTTTTAGCAGCTTTGTGTCCAGTGACTCTGAGTCAAAGTCTCCAAGATCGATTTTTTCAGGGGTATTACCTTTGCAGTAATACTTATGTATCTCTGAGCATTTTACATTCTGTCTCTTTACTTTGATTTGTTCTTTTTTCGTGCTTGCACAGGCGACTCTGCCTTCTGCAAGTTCCTTTTTGCACTTTTCTTTGCTGCCAATTTCACAGTCATTGTTAATGTCGAAGGCTCTAAAATCTTCAACGCTTAGGTTGCCTAGA
>CAYVIV010000028.1:0-12468 GCA_964451705.1 uncultured Candidatus Peribacteria bacterium
TCTGGACTGGGTTGAGATTGCGGTGTATTGATATTCATCAAATATATAGTTATTTCAAATTACTTAGAACTTGTTGTGAAGCAGGGATTAATGGTGTGGTGGAGGGAGTTCCAATGGTTTTAGACACTGAACTCTAGATTTATCTTTCTGTATTCTAAGGTATTTTTAATATTTGTCAAGTTCTTACAACAATCATATGGTTCACCCAGGCGAAATTTCACCCCCTCCTCAAAGATTCCTCAGCTTCGCTTGCACACAACCCACACTAAGAATTAGCGATTAGCAAATTTAATGCGAACTAACTAGAACTACCTAACTGGAGCCTAAGCAGATTTACATAAAACTGGCTTGGCCCTTGGTTTTTGACATGCTGGCTGAAGGCAGCTATAGTTTGTGAGAATGATTTTAACTTTTTATTTATGTACGTATTAGGACATAAAGTACCAGACACAGATGCTATTATTGGAGCGATTGCTGCTGCAAAGCTATATAATGCTTTGGGAGTTGAGTGCAAGCCAGCTAGACTTGGAGAACTGAATAAAGAAACGCAGTTTCTACAAAAATATTTCGGATTTGAAGTACCAGAACTGATTGAATCATTACCAGACGGCAGTGATGTTATACTAGTTGATCACAATGAGGTATCACAATGCTTGGACAACCTTGCGAAGCTGAATATTTATGCAATTATTGACCACCACAAATTTAGTCTGCAAACAGACTCTCCTGTAAATATTAGAGCAGAGATTATTGGTAGCAGTGCAAGTATTTTATATAAAATGTTTAAAGAAAATAATCTAGAGATAGATAAACAACTGGCTGGCATGTTAGTAGCCTGTATTTTATCTGACACGCTGCATTTTCGTTCCCCCACATGCACACCACAAGATAAAGAGATTGTCGAAGCACTGAATCAAATAGCAGGCATTGCTGACCTGCAAGAGCTTAGCATGCAAATGTTCAATGCAAAAAGTGACCTGTCGGAATTCTCACCCGAGCAAATTGTACAAATGGATTACAAACCATATGCTTTTAATGGCAAAAACTTTACTATTGGGGTTATGGAAACTACCAACCCAAAGTTTGCCCTTGAAATGCAAGAGGCTTTAGTAGAAGCCCAAAATCGAATTAAAGTGCGTGATCACTTAGATGGAATTTTATTTTTTGTTGTAGATATTCTGAATGAAAACTCGAAAGCGATTGTCTGTGGCGATTTTGAAGAAGAAACAGTCCTAAACGCCTTTAATGCAACGTCAGAGTCTGATAATGTCGTGGACGTTGGTGCTATTGTCTCGCGTAAAAAACAAATTGTGCCCAAGTTAGAGGCATACTTTGCATAAGTACTAAGCCAGGTCTGAGGAGCTGGCTTTGCTTTTTTCTTATGTGGTTTTTTGGTGCTTGTTTTTGTGGTGCTTTGTGTGCTGTGTGGATGGTATTTGACAAGTGTGATTTCGGTGTGTAGTATGTAATTAGATAAGGTATTAAAAATGAAAAGTTTTAGATTTTTAGCTTGGTGGAGTACAGAGATTGTGCCAAATTGGTGATTTTTTGACGTAATCAGGAATCCTATATTTGGCCAATAGTTTAGCGGACTCTTGGCTTTTTTTATAATCTAAAAAAATTTAAAAATGAAATCATTAAATAAACCAACATTTGCAGTAGAGTTAGAATTTGCTTTGGAAACGTTTGCAGGTAAACAAATAAACCACATTAATAAACAAATTGCTAGTGATATAGTAATCAACACTGCTAGGCAACATGGCCTAATTGACAAATTCCCAACATTAAAACCAGAATTAGATGCATGTCAATTGGAAATTACTACAGATGGCTACGCATTTTCTAGTATAGAAGTTGCTGATTCAATTTCTGAATACTACTACCACTTGAATCAATTTGTTAAAGGGCAAGTTTCAGAAATGGCAGATATGCCAATTACTTTAAGCTCAAGTGCAATGCCAAATGAAAAGAACTTTGAGCCTGTAACTAGCCTAGGGGCACCACATTACCCAATAATTGATGGTATTCTAAGAGCGAAAGGCTTAAATATAAGGCGTGGAACTAATGTGCGTGGAATACATGTTCATGTTGGAACTTTTGAAATTGCAGAAGGTCTTGCAGTTTTAAATGAGATTACCTTGAAACACCCTAATTTCTTTAAGGAAATACAGGGTATGTTTACTCCAGAGAGAATTATGACTATCAATAATGTTGTCTATGCTCTTGGAGAACATACAGACCATAAAATCTGTCATAACCCTAGTAAATACACCCCTGGACATAGCTATATGCGCTATACTAAATATGGCACTCTAGAATTTAGGCACTTTGACCTAGGTGTGGCTACTGTAAGAACAGTGGATGAAATTCACACTGCGGTTCTTAGCTCTTTGCAAAAAGTTGAACAGACTTTGGGCCTAATCTAAGCTTTGACACTAGTATTGTTAGACAGTGTACCTCCCCCCTCTGGGGGGTGCTGGGTTTGTGCTGCTTTTAAAGTTTTGTTGTCATCATTTGACAAAAATAAAAATCTGTGATAACATACATCCTTAATTTATAATTTGAGTATGTACGATAAAATTAAACGCTTACTTAAGGGTTTCGATAGCCTTGAAGTAACTAACCCGAAACTTTGGGACAGCTTAAAAAATGGTATTAATGGAGTCATTATAGTTGGATCAACCTGTGCTGGAAAGTCTACAATGGTGGATGCTGTACGTGAGCAAGTTAAGTGTGCTAGAGTCCCCAAAAGATTAGTTACTAGACCACAAAGAGAGAATGACAATTTGATTGAAAATAAATTTGTTACAAAAGACATATTTGCACAAATGATGTTATCTGGTGAAATTGGCCTACACTGGACTAGGAGAATGGAATTGAAAAGAGAAGAGAAATATGGATTCGAAGCTGTTGATCCTTCTGATTTTAGTGTTTATTCAGGCAATAATGCGCTTTATAACAATAGAGCAAGTGTTATGCCACGTGAAATCTTAGATGATCATATTTATATAGGAGTATATGCACCAGATCCTGTGCGGAAGCAACGCCTTTTAAATAGGTCTGCTGACCTGGTAACTGCTAATGCTGCTGAAGTTGAATATAGACTTAAGGATAGTTCTGAATTCATGTTGCCACATTGCCATATCTTAGTTAAAAACTACGATACAATGCAGAATCAAAGTGCAGCAGATTTGGTGAAACTAATAGATCACTTAATACGTCAAAAGAGTTGACTAAGCGCAGTGTAGAAGAAACAGTCTGCTGCTTATAAGAGTGTATGCAAGGCTATGCCAGTGGCTATAGAAAGGTTGAGTGATTCGGCCTGGCTTTGGTGGTGACCAGGGATACTGAACTTGTAGTCGAGTAAGCTTTGGACCTGGGGACTTAAACCATGAGACTCGCTGCCCATAACTACTGCTAACTTAGAGGCTTTGGGTTTAGACAATGGCTCGCCGCCAAGGCTGAGGCCAACTAGCTTAAAGCCACTATCTTGCAGCTGACTGAGGGTATCCTCTAGTTGCTGGCTTTGATAGATCTCTATGCTAAAAATGGAACCCATGCTAGCTTGGACAACCTTTGGATTGTATGGATCTACACAGTCGGGAGACAAAACTATAGTACTAACGCCAAACCAGTCTGCTGTGCGAATAATAGTACCAAGATTACCTGGGTTGTTAGTTGAATCTAAGACGAGGCATTTGGGGCTTTGCAAGAGTGACTCTAGACTCTTAGTTGTTGGAATATTGCAAACAGCCAAAATCCCCTCTGGGGTGCTAAGATTGCTGAGAGATTTAAAGACGCTGGCGGGACAAGTATATACTTGTAGGTCTTTGGGTATAGTCTTAAGTCCGGCTGGGTTGCAGTCTGCACTCAGCACTAAATAGCTGCAATTAGCAGTTTGAATAGCCTGCATACAGGACTTAAAGCCTTCGACTACGAATAAGGAAAACTGACTGCGATATTTTTTCTGCTTGAGCTTTTTAATAACGCTGATTTGTGAGTTACTTAGGGTTGGACCATGGTGCGGACTCGAGTTATGACTGTGCTGTGGTAGTGCCATTGATAGTAGATCAGATTCTAGAGTATTATTAACATAATCTGTGGCTATTTAGAAGCTCAACTTAGAGAAGCTTTACAGAGCCTTTTAGAGAGCCCTTTACTGAACAGTGGTCTCTCAGTTGTATGTGAGTTGCAAGAACTAAGTCTTGTCTTGTATAATTGGATAAATTCTCTATAAGACTCTTAGTAATCAAAACTGGCCCTTATAGGAGAAGCAATACATTATGAAGCTAAATCAGCGAGAGATATGGAAATTTTAAGTTATGAGTCGGAAAAAATTGTGGTCGCTACAACTGATGTAAGTGTTTCGAAAGCCTTAAAGTTCGTGAGTTTTCAATCTCACAAAGGTATTTCTACAATTTTGTTCGACCGGAGTAAAAAGCATGTAGATGTTGCACATAGCTATATTGATAGCCAGGCAGATATGAGCATGGATCAGCTGTTGATTTCTGGAATGATTCTGAGGAATTCACGAAAAATGTCTTTTGTACTTGGCTCCTCTACAATATTAGATATATATGGTTTTTGCAAAACTGTTGAAGACCTCAAAGCAGAACAAATTGCCCAGAGTATTGCAGCAGGTATTCAAGATATACTAGATCTTGCTGCACTTCCAGTTTCTGTGAGCAAGCAAGATTACTAGTTAGGAATTAGCTACAAGTGCTAAGGCAATGTCAGCCTGGAGCTCGGGAAAATCTGGGGTTAGAAAATGTCCATTTTTGTCTGGGAAACTTTGGCAGTGGGCAGCTGGAAAGAGCTTTTGAAATTTTTGCATGTTGCTGATTGGAACTATTTTATCGGATTGAGAAAAATAAAAGTTTAACTTGCTTTCGAGCTCTGGCTGCACAAGGGGAGTTGGTTTAATATCAAAATCACCTGCTAGCTGCTCGAGGCTGCCTTGACCGTCATAGGCTGGTGCTACCAAAAATATAGCCTTTGGGAGTACAGGTAATTTGTTTTGCTGTAAAAACTGAATCAAAAAACTAGCACCCAAAGAAAAACCAATTAAAATTGGCTCGGCTTGCATGTGCTGCAAGTATCTACGGAAAAAAATTTGCCAATGCTGATACTGTGCATTTTGCTTACATGGCATTTGTGGGGCTACCCACTGGATCCCTGGAGTGTTGAGATCTTGCTGCAAAGACTTTGGCCATAGCTCTACCCTATCCAGACTGACTGCTTGGTTTTGCAAATATGCAAGGTAGTCAGACTCCTGTTGGAATGTCTGACCACCATGAATGTAAAAAATTTGCTGCGTTGGTGCCTGCATATAACTTATGACTTAGATGGCTTGTGTGTCTTAGATGCTTTGCCACAGTGTCGACAAAAATCTAGAAATTTAGAACTGGGTTTATGACAACTGTGACAATTCTGCATCAACTCTATGCCGCAGTTTGAACAATTTTTTTGTTCATAATGAATTCGGAATTCGCAACTAGGACAGTGGCCCTTCGCCAGACGCCTGTGTGCTACAGCTGAGCTGGAAAAAATCTTTTTTTGAATGAAATAAACAATCCCCCCAAATACAACTACTAACAGCGCTAAAGAGATGTAGTAGATAATATAGCGCAGGACTTCGAACTCAAGTAGCATGCTAAAAACTCTTTGTAACCAGCTCACTGGTAAAATATCTAGCAAAAAGCTTGCTACCACTTGTACAAATAAAATAGCAAATGCAGTGGTTGTTGCTGTGAAAATAATGGTGTATGCACTTTGCTCATGTTTGAGCCTAAAGTAATAGCGTAAAGAATAGAAAAAGAATGGTGCTATCACTAAAAAGCTTAGTAGAAAGACTTTAATATCAAACCATACAAGTTGTGTCTTATAACTTTCATAGGCTTGTTGGTATGAGAATTGCAAAGATTCTATTCCAGGCAGAATTGATTGAATTTGCTGGTCCCGGCTAGCCTCTAGATTAGCAATTTGGGCTTTAAGTTCTTGAATCTGAATGGGTTGCAAACCAGGGTCTTGATCTCTTAAATTTTGCCTGTCGCGACTGAGTTGAAACTGGAGACTGCCTATCTCTCGATTGGACTCCATGATCTGTTCGACAGTAGGTTCTATAAAGGCATATGACTCATCGAGTTTAAAGAGTTTATCTGTACTATTAAAGATACTGCCGCTGTCTAGGCTGTCTTCGTACTCTTGATACTCCAACCCCTCGTTGACTCCTACTGTGTCGGAGTACTCTTGGGCATCGAGTTCATAAGCTGCATATGGAGTCTCTATGTTGGAAAACCTAATGTTACTGACATATTTTAACTTGGCTGCTGTGAGATTGAGCTCATAAGATGGTGCTATAGGCTCTGTGACTAAGTCGTGAATGTCATGAAAAATGTTTTGACTAAATATCACAATAATAAAAACCATTATTGTTAAGAGCAAATAACCTAATTTAGATGTTTTCTTTTCGGAAATCTCTAGTGCTGGAGACTTTTTAACATTTGGCATAGTAATATGTTTATATAGTTTTATTTAGTCTTATAAAAGATAGGCTAGTTTAGATGTGCTTGAAAATCAAGTAGCAAGCCATGTTTAGTATTTAGAGATGGGTGATTATGAGTAGACTCATGATAATCATGATTGTATTTTCTATGACTGTGACTTGAGTTAAAGGTAACTTGATGACAGCACCCAAGCAGGCACAGTGCATTTTGTGGCCTGTGCGGATTTGCTTAACAACTCCTAAGGTGGTTGTGGCAAGTAAGATGATAGTCAAGATACTTGCTAACTTAATTTGGTAACTCAGTAGAAATGCTAAAGCTAGAGCCAGCTCACAAAATGGATAAATATGGGCGTAACCTGGAAACCTTTTGGCTACTGGGTCGTACATAGCAAAACTTTGAGCAAAGCCTGGGAGGTCAATTAATTTGAAGAAACTAAAGCAAAGCAAAAATACTCCCATAAAAGTTGGCATAAAAACTAAACCAAACTGATTTGATAATAATGTACTGAGAGCTAAAATAAATATAAGCACTAATATAAGGGGCTGATACTGTTTTAATTTTGTCATAGTGTAAGTTATTACAGGTCTACCTGCATTTTAACATAGCAATCTTGACTATGGTAGTTTGGGGCTTAAAGCTGATATATTAGCTTGTCTTAGGGGACCCAAAGTAGTTGCTAGTGCTCTGAGGTCTTCTTGGGTGGTACTGGATGTGGTCTCAAAAGCTAAATGCAACTAGTTGCATTTAGGAATTTATTAGTTTATGTTGGGTGTATGGAAAGTAAAAAAGTTTTAAAATCGGTAAACCTTAAGGCAACTTGGTTGCGCCAGCTCATGCTAGATACTATCTACGAGCTGCCAGGTTTGTTTTTTGCAAACGATCTATATAAGCTGCTTAAGAGCCATAAATCTAAGTTTAATAAGAGTAGCTTTTATAGAAACTTAGACCAATTTTGTGAAAAAGCTATCTTACAAAAAGTTGTCCTGGCTTACGATAGGATTGCCTATGAACTTGTTGATAGCCATCACCACCACTTTAGCTGCAACAACTGTGAAACTGTTTTATGTATTCTGGATCAAGATCTAGAATCAAAAGTCTTAAAGATCCAAGATGACTTGCGTGACTCAGGTGTAGTTGTTCAAAATCACATATTTGCCTTAAATGGTTTATGTTCAGAATGTAAATAGAAATTTATGAAAAAGCTGATAGCCACAATCATGCTGAGCCTTTTACTGTTAGGATGTGCAGTAGGCAACAAGGGACTAGCCGCCGAAAAACCTTTGGTAGTCGTTAGTTTTTACCCTTTGGAATATATTGTGCGGGTATTAGCTGGTGACCAGCTGAATCTAGTTAACCTCTCCTCTGGTTTCGATGCGCATGAATATAATCTAAAACCTAGTGACCTGGTAGCAATTTCGAATGCTAATTTGTTTATTTCTTCTGGTACAATTTTGGAACCATGGAGTAACACTTTGAAGCATGAGCACAAGAACCACTTAAAAATTGCCGAGACAGTAGAGTTGAAACTCATGAAGGCTGGTGCGCACGACCACCACGATGAGCATGAGGAGCATGAGGAGTATGATGAGCACGAGGAGCATGAGGAGCATGAGGAGCATGAGGAGCACGATGAAGATGATGAAGATGAGATGGTGATTGACCCTCACTTTTGGCTGGATCCAAACTATATGATTCAGGTCTCTAGTGTGGTAGCTGAAAAAATGGCAGAGCTAGGTTGGACTGATACTGACGATAAACTACAAACATTGCATGCAGATCTATTAGCACTTGATAATGATTTTAAAGCTAGCTTAGCTAATTGCAAACATAGAAAAATGGTTGTGTCTCATAATGCTTACTCTTATCTTGCCGACAGGTATAACCTAGAACTTATAGCTGTGAGTGGAATCAACTCAGCTGACTCTCCTTCTGCGAATAAATTAGTTGAGCTCACCACTCTGGTTACAGAGCAGGCCATACCTACAATATTCCTAGAACCAACCCAAGCTGCCAAATGGGCCCAGACAATTGCCCAAGAAACAGGCGTGCAGACACGTGAGCTAGAGACGGTAAGTTACTTACGAGATAAAGCCAGCGACTATTTTGGGTTGCAGCAAGCAAATTTAGAAAATTTAAAATCTGGACTCGAATGCAACTAGTAAAACTAAAAAAATTAGGCCTTAAAATTGGCTCGAATCAAATCTTGCAAGATATTTGTTTACAAATTAATGTAGGTGACTATATTGGCCTGATTGGACCCAATGGTGCTGGTAAAAGCAGCCTACTTAAATGCATTGCAGGATGCATGCAAGCCAGTAGTGGTACTTTGAGCTCTAAGAAATCTTTGAAGATTGGCTACGTGCCGCAGAACTGCAATTTAGATTTGGTTGTCAACTTGAGTGTTCTAGAGGTTTTAGAAATGGCACTGGAACATAAGCGTCTGATTGGCCCGAAAAATATTGAGGAGAGCTTGACTGCTGTTTTGCATAAGGTTGGTTTAGATGGTGATTTTTTAGAATATAGTTTTAGAGATTTGTCTGGAGGTCAAAAACAAAGAGTGCTAATTGCCAGAAGTTTACTGTCGGATCCAGAACTACTCTTGTTTGACGAGTCTTTGAGTGGGGTTGACTATCAAACAAAACTTAGTGTCCATAATTTATTAAAAAACTTAAATCAACAAGACAAGATTGCGATTATTTTTGTCTCACATGAAATAGAGACGATAGTCTCCTACTGTAAACAAATTATCTGCCTAGATAAAACAATTCATACTGGCTGCCATCCAGTTGATTTTGCTCAGGGTAAAATTAAAAAAACTTGTGAAATTTCGTCAAATAATTGTGATTTGGCTTCTGGCAAAAAAGCCGTACACCATCACCATAAATTAAATTAATATGCTAGAATTTTTTAACTACTCTTTTATTGTGCGGGCAATAATTGTTGGGGGACTCGCAGCAACTTGCCTAGGCTTACTTGGTAACTACATAGTAGCAGCCAGACAGTCTGTGGCCTCGGAGATGCTAGCCCACTCTAGCCTAGCTGGAGTTGGACTTGGACTGTTACTGGGACTATCGCCTACTTTGTTTGGAATTGTTTTTGCTGTGCTGACAGGCACCTATGCATTGGTATACGCGCGGCGCTCTGAACTACCTAACGATGCAATTTCTATGATGTTTTTATTAGGAGGTGTCGCCCTGGCTATACTATTTGCGAGCAAGGCTACAAACCCCGTTATGAGTTTTGATAGCTATTTGTTTGGTTCGATTCTAACTACTAGCTGGTCTCAAATTTATGTATTTATGGCTCTGTCTGCTTTGGTCTTAAGCTTTGTGCTCATGTTTGGAAATAGACTTAAAACCTTGATATTTGATAGAGATTACTACGAAAGTAGATTTGGTAATAGCAAGCTATTAGAGCTGACATTTGCTGCTATGGTTTCTTGTGTGATTGGCTTGAGCATTCAAATTATTGGTGGCCTTTTGATTGCAGCCCTAGTTGTAATACCCGTACTGTGTGCCCAGCAAGTCTCTAAATCTTTTAGATCCTCTATGCTCTGGAGCATAATTATTAACCTACTAGCGGTTTGGACTAGCATCTGGCTATCTTTTATCTGGGACCTACCAACAAGTAGCCTGATTGTTCTGCTTTTAATTGGAACTTTTTTAGTGCTCAGGCTCAGCAAACAACGCAAAATATAAACTTAAATAGAGATCTGTGAATACAACTGTATTCCTAGTGGTTAAATTAAGCCATAGGCTAAGTAGAGCACTAGCAAAATGCTTAAATATTTCAGGAGTCTCTCCAGCTTGTGAGAGTGGAGTTTATTTAATATGAGCCCCGAAATAATACCAGCTAACAATGTGGCACAAACCATGGGTGTTACTAGCTTTAAATCAACCAAGCCAGCTTGAAAATATTGATAAGCTACAAATGGCTGAGTGAAAAACTGTGTGAATACTAGTAGAAAGACTGCTTTGTGATATTGAAAGTTAAAAATTGTTGTCAGGAGCATAAGTGCTATAATCCAATCTCCGATTACAAATGCAGCATTATATGTGCCTATAAAGAGTGCCACAACTGCAAGACTAACAAGCTTGCCTGGACTGAAAACAAAGCCAGTGTTTTTTCTAACAGGAGGGTTGAAGAATAAATTTTTAACTACCAAAGCAACTATTGAGATTAAAAAAATGCTTTTAAGTAGAGCTATGTTGATGTGTATTAAAATTAGCGCCCCAAACTTGGCTCCTAGCATTTGAAATAGGATAAAGAAAAAATGCCAGGCTTGAATACGGTACTTCCTGATTAAGACTAACAACATACCCACATTCGAACCGATTATACCAGCGTTATCTAGGGCCATAGCTGTTTTAATATCAAAGTGCAGAATATTCTGCAAAACTGCCTGGGTGACAAGACTCCCCCCACCAACTAAATTACCATATAGTTCGCCTACGAAAATACCTAAACTAGCAATAATAACTTCTGAAACCATGTGAGACTTTATATCGCTTTTAAATATAACACATATTTTACAAGTGACAAGTCTCTGTTACACCTGTAACAAGATTGTATGCATCGCGAGAAGGTACTAGCTCAAGCATAGAGAGTATTTAGTACTTTGTAAGACACTTTTGTTCTACTTGTAATTGGCACTTTTGTGCTGCTAAGACTCAGCAGTCGCCAGCGGGCTTAGAGTCAATGCTTGAATTGATGTTGCGGTGTTTGTGATGTAATTGCCAGCGGCTGGGAAGCGAGACTACAAGCTGTAAGAAATTCTGAGATTACCCTTCTTGTTTTTGATTTTTGTAATTTTAATCTGCCCTAACTCCTGTGTAGACCTAACGTGCGTGCCGCCGCAGCCCCAGGCTTCGAAACCATGAACCTGTGTAACCCGAGCCTCTTTACCTTCTGGTGCCCAAACCCCCTGAGCCTTGGCCTGTGCAGGACTAAGACTGTGCGATGTAAGTGTAAGGTCTTGCTGAATTAATTCAGCTAAATGCTTTTCTAAATCTTGCCTAAACTTTTCTGGGTCCTCTAACTGACCTTCGTACTCAACATAGGTTCCCTCTGGATAATGAAAGCCTTTGGATGGTTTAAGATTAGCATAGTGAATTTGCGTCATAGCACAATCTATTAGGTGCCCTGCAGAATGCAACTTGGCATGCAGCATTCTTAAATCTGAGTCTATTTTTAGTTGGACTGTATCGTTGGGCTGAAAACCACCCTCTACAAACTCTCCAAAGTGATAGACCTTAGAGTCTGGCGATAGGCGAACATCTGTAACTTGGAACTTGGCTGAGTCGGATACTATCAGGCCCTTATCTGTTGGCTGGCCCCCACCTTGAGGATAGAAAATGGTTTGATCTAAAATCACCACCTGCCTACCGTCATGCATGAACACCTCTACTACAGTAGCTGGACTTTCGTATTGATAAGTATCTTGTAAGTATAAGAGTTTAGTCATACAATAATTTAAGTTAGAGAGCTTAGCTAGCCTGCGTTAATCCTACGTATCTAGTAACAAGCTGCTGACAACTCTGGAAGTATTATTTATTTTAAGACATGTTTTGAAATAATGCAAGTTTATTCAGACCTAAATGTCCAAGCTGGTCTATATAAGGACTAAAAGCACGCCCTATGCAGATCTAATGTGCTTTGCAAATACTGCTAAGCTCACTCTATATTGCCTCTGCATGAACTAGGGTCTATGGGGGTATATGAGCATAGCTGGTTCAATATTTTTGAAGTCCATAGGAATCCGAGCATTGACTCTGAGTACATCATGAATACTCTGGATGGTTTTGTCTAAGTTCTTTGGTGTCGTATCTAGCAACTCTAGTTTGTTTAAATAGCTAGAAACTTCTTTAGGTGCTACACCCATATGTGAGGCGGCAATGCTTATTATATCTTTAGGGTGCTTATGAAAATCTGATATTGACTTAGACCAAATTTTATTGAGTTT
>CAYVIV010000029.1:0-12292 GCA_964451705.1 uncultured Candidatus Peribacteria bacterium
AATGATAAAAATTGGTGAAAAATTACCCTCTTTAAGCCTAGAGGCCTTTCAAAACAATCAAATTAACACAATTAATCTCGATGACACTAAGGGTAAATACCTAGTACTAATCTTCTACCCGGCAGACTTTACTTTTATCTGCCCAACAGAACTTGCCGAGGCTGCAGACTTATATGAAGACTTCAAAAAGGAAGGAGCAGAACTCATGAGCGTCTCTACAGATACTGCCTTTGTCCATAAAGCCTGGCATGATAACTCTGAGTCCATCAAAAAAATTAAATATCCTATGCTTGCAGACCCAACAGGACAACTCTGTAGAGCATTGGGCACGCTTATAGAGTCAGAAGGGCTCTCATTGCGTGGTAGCTTTATTTTCGACCCACAGGGCAATCTCAAGTGCTACGAACTGCACGACAACTCTATTGGCAGAAGTGCCATGGAGCTTCTCAGAAAACTCCAAGCAACCAAATTTACAGACGAAAACCCAGGTTTAGTCTGCCCAGCCAGTTGGAAACCAGGTAAAGGCACCCTAAAACCAGGTGTAGACCTAATAGGCAAAATCTAAGTGAATTTCAAGCTCTAGTTCAATCAATAAAAGACTCATATATGGGTCTTTTATTTTAAACTTCTACCCGCGGAAAAAGCACAGTAGCATCTGATAGCTTATGTCCACTCTCAAATTTTGAATCAAAATCCTTGAGGCCCAACATCTTCAAAACCTGCTGACTTTTATTTGGAATAAAAGGCGCTAATAGAATATTCACCCTCCGAATACCCTCTAATAAATTAGCTAGGACTATCTCTAACTCCTGTGTTTTAGACTCCTTGTTCAAAGCCCAAGGCTTTTTGTCCTCTACATATTGGTTTAAGCTACTCGCAAAGTGCATAATTGTTTCAGTAACTTTTTTTAAGTCAAAGTCATCAAAAGCCTCAGCTATAATTCTTTGAGTATCCACAAATTCATTTTCAAACTCAAACTCCTTTAAAGCCACTACACTACCATTTAGGTATCGGTTAGTCATAGAGACAGTTCGGTTAAGCAAATTACCAAAATTGTTAGCCAATTCGCTTTCATAAACCACTTGAAAACGCTGCAGATCGAAATCGCCATCTTCTCCCGTTGGAATCTCTCTGCATAAGAAGTAACGCAAAGCATCTAAACCATAAATATCTTTAACTTCATATGGGTCGACAATATTGCCTAATGACTTACTCATTTTGACACCATCCTTGGTAATCATACCATGAACAAAAATTTTATTCGGAATAGACAAACCCATACTCATAAGCATACATGGCCAGTAAATAGCATGAAACTTCAGAATGTCCTTGCCAATCACATGATGACTAGCCGACCAGTAATCATCTAAAACAGAGTTAATTTGCAAGCCAGTGAGATAGTTTGTTAAGGCGTCACTCCAAACATACATTACATGCTCTGGATCATTTGGTACGGGTATCCCCCAATCCAAACTAGCTTTCGGTCTAGAAAAGCTCACGTCATGCAGTCCATCTTTGACTATATTAATAATTTCCTTAGCTCTGTACTCCGGCAATATCTTTAGCTCACCAGACTCCAATAGCTTAAGTAGCTTATCTTGATACTTTGATAACTTAAAAAAATAATTATCTTCCTTAACTTTCACAGGTGGCACACCATAATGTGGCACATTTCCATTCTCATCCAAGTCCTTTTCTAAAATAAAGCTTTCTGATCCAACACAGTACAAGCCTTCATAAGAGTCTTTGTAAATATCGCCTGCAGCCACCATCTTAAGCCACCACTCTTGTGCAAATTTTTTATGCAAGTCATCTGTGGTTCTTATAAAGTAGTCATTTGAATAATCAAAATCCAGATTCATTTTCCGAAAATACTCCGATGTCTCATCTACAAATGCTTGCACGCTCATATCACTAGCTTGAGCCTTTTGTTTAACCTTAAGACCATGTTCATCTGTACCGGTTAAAAAGAAGGTCTTATCTCCTCTAAGTCTATGATATCTCGCATATACATCTGCTAATAAATTCTCAAAACAGTGCCCAATATGCGGCTTAGCATTAGCATAATGAATCGCCGTCGTCACATAAAACTTACCCATAGATTAAATTAAACCTACAAGCAAATTAGCATTTTCTCTAGCGATTCTCAAGCACTATCTACAAACTAACAGGAGGTTTCAATTTCAAGTTTATATAACCTCGCCTTGCAGATGGGGTGGAAATACGGCGGTATCTGGCAAGGCGATTATCAGCATCTAATTTAAAAAAAACTCCAGCAAAGCTACGATTAACTGCTACAGGACTAAAAACAATCTTATCACTACATATACAAACTGCATCATTGCCTATCTCAATCTCTAAAAACAAAGTAATTCTAAAGACCGCCAGTTTTTGTGTGTAATTGTTAGTATCTGCATTAGATTTAAGCACAGATTCTAAGACCCATTCCAAAACCTCATCTTGCGAGTAAGATTCTGGATTGGTACGATATACAACAATAAAGTCGATAACCTGATTCAAAACAGGATTTAACTCACTCAAGTCCTCTAAGGTTTCAAATATTTTAAGGCTCTGACCTTCAGACAAGGCCCTACTTAGCGAAAGTTCCGATTCAGAATTTTGACCATCTTTTCGTAAATGTAGTCCTAGTGGCAAATCTGATACAGAAGCAGGGGTCGGTTCAAAAAACTCATCTAGAGTACCAAGGGAGTTATCTATGGTGCTAGCTTCATCTTGCATAGGCAGGTCTAATCCCAACTGACAGTCTGCTTTTCTCTGATTCATAAAATTCAATTAAATTTCATAACTGCAAAACCATATCACCCTTTTAGAATAAATCAAGAGCATGAAAACAAAGGGGTTTTGACAAAATATAAAAAAGTGATAAACAATAGATAGTAATATAGAGGTATCCAAAACAAAATACAAACAATCGAAACTCGCCGCATAAGCTCTAAGCATTTTTACCACGGTGTTTTAGCATATCTTATTTAAACCTTCTAGATCTAGCACCTAGCCAGATCATTTTTGTATTACTCTAATTTAAACATATGAAATTTTAATTTTACAATAGTACCTATCTGTAACTCTGAGTCAACAGACAGCCAAATTATGGATCTTCAAACTGGATACAACAACATTCATACAAATTCACAAAACTGCGAAAATCACAACAGACCAAACCTCAAACTCAAACAAAGCATTGCATCAAATCATATCCACAGATTATTAAAACTCACAAAAACTGCAAAATAGATCCATTTAAGCTCTTACATAAAAGCACCACAGCCAACTACCCAAAATCCCCCTAAAATAGCTAAAAGGCTTGCTATATCCGTAATTTTGGGTATAATCAGCACAATTAATATTTAGGAATGCAAATATATAACATTGCGATTGTCGCCCACGTAGACCACGGTAAAACAACCCTAGTTGACTCCTTACTTAAAGCCTCAGATGACTACCAAGCACATAGAGAGCTTGAGGAGCGTGCTATGGACTCATTTGACCAGGAAAAAGAACGTGGAATTACCATCTACGCCAAAAACGCCTCAATCACATACAAAGGCAACAAAATCAATATTGTCGATACTCCAGGACATGCCGACTTTGGCTCCGAAGTAGAACGTGTTTTAAGAACTGTCGATGCTGTCATGTTAGTTGTCGACGCTTTCGAAGGCCCAATGCCACAAACCAAGTTTGTGCTCAAGAAATCATTGGAGCTAGGTCACAAAGTTATAGTTTGCGTAAATAAAATAGACAAACCCATGGCTCGCCCAGATACAGTTGTCGATTTAACATTCGATTTATTCGATAAACTCGGTGCCAGCGAACAACAGTTAGACTTTCCATACTTATACGCTGTAGCCAGAGATGGCGTTGCCGTGCGTAACCTAGACGACGAGCAAAAAGACATCACTCCACTATTAGACATGCTACTTGAAGAAGTTCAACCAGCAACCCAAAACATCGACACAGACTTCTTAATGCAACCAGCTAGCCTAGCCTACGACAACTACCTTGGTAGAATTGCCGTCGGTAGAGTGTACTCAGGTGAGCTTACAGCCAATTCAGAGGTTACAGTCATAACTCCAGAAGGCGAAAAACGCAGCCGAAAAGTCAGTAAAATCTTTACATTCCAAGGCATGCAAAAGGTAGAAAGCCCCAAAGCTTCTGCAGGAGACATTGTAGCAATTGCAGGTATTGAAGATATTTTTGTTTCAGAAACGATTACAAACAATCCAGAACAACAACCTCTTAAGGCCATTAATGTCGACCCACCAGCTTTGGCAATCGAATTTATGGTCAATGATTCACCACTTGCAGGCCGCGAGGGTAAATTTGTAACATCTAGGCATATTCTCGATAGGTTAGAACGCGAGCTCGAAACAAATGTAGGGCTCAAAATAGAGCGTAAAGCTAATAGTGATGCTATTAAAGTTTATGGGCGTGGCGAAATGCATATTGCAGTACTCATAGAATCCATGCGACGCGAAGGCTTTGAACTCCAAATCTCTCAGCCAGAAGTTATCATGCAAGAAATAGATGGCAAGAAGCAAGAACCAGTAGAAAATGTTGTTATAAATGTCCCAGACGAAATGGCTGGCAGCATTATAGAAGCACTCTCAAAAAGAAAAGGTGTCATGCAAAACATGATCTCTGAAAATGGTCAAACTACCTTAGAATTTATAGCCCCAACTCGTGGCTTATTAGGGTTTAGATCCCTATTTATTCTCCTAACCAGAGGCGAAGGCACTTTTTACCATTCTTTTTCTCATTTCGAAGCTTATATGGGAACCATCGAAAAACGCCAAGTGGGCTCCATGATCTCCCAAGAGTCTGGAACTGCAGTCGGCTTTGCCTTATATAACCTACAGTCAAGAGGTCCTATCTTTATAGACCCAGGCACCGAAGTCTACGAAGGCATGATTATAGGTGAACACAACCAAGGTACAGACCTGACAGTTAACCCACTTAAAGGTAAAAAACTTACCAACGTGCGTGCCTCTGGCTCCGACGATGCCATTGCCCTCATACCACCGATAGACATTACTCTCGAAAAAGCTATAGAGTACATTCAAGCCGATGAATATGCAGAAATTACTCCAAGTCAAATCAGACTCCGCAAAAGATACCTCAAAGAACACGAGCGCAAGCGCAATGCCAAGGGCTAACCCACAACCAAAAAAACTCAGCAACTATAAGCTCGCATAAGATCACTCCCGAACCTCATCTACTAAACTTTGCTGCACAAACCAGTTAGAAAAATTTTTAATACTCGCAACACCCAATCTCAAGTCGGACTCCAAAAATCTCCTACCAAAAAATTCATACAAACCCCGATTGACTGTAAGCTCTGGTGCATCTGGAGTTTGCATATCTCCAAAAGAATTTAAATGGCTTTCTAGCTCCTTATAGTCACAAAATTGACTATCTGCAATCACCTTAAGCTGATACAAAGCCTCCAAAGTTAAACAGACATCTAAAACAAAGTGTGTAGATACTATATTATCATACAACAAGCATAGTTCCGCCGGCACAAATCTAGTTTGAAATTCAAAAATAACGCTAGATATAGTCTCAATCAAAAACCTTCGCTTAAAATGTAATGAGTTTTGTTGCAAGGTCGATCTATCAATGTAAGCTCCAAAACATGATTCCAGTTCAGACAAATCAAAACCACTTAAAAAAAATAGCTTTGAATTTTCATTCAAAGCTACTATAGATTGCCAAGATACATCTTGCTGTTGCACGTCCTTGGGTTTAGTGAATTTATCTAAACAGACAGTGTATTTGTAATATTCAAGCTGACGCTGCTCTAATACCTGTACTACCTTTGCAAAACCTGCTTTCACCTCATGAACCACTGCATCTAACCTACTAGCCAAGATCGATTCCTCCAAACTTACAGAGTATAGTTTATGCTTTCTCTCAAAACATTGCCGAAAAAAAGGCTCAGTAGAAAAAGTTCTTAAATCCCTCTCTAAAAAATGCATAGAACATCCGGATTAATACGCTCCAACTATAATCCAAACAAGCAAATCAATCAAGAATTTTAAAAAAGCACAAACAACCAAGAAGCTCCAGCTGCCACCAAAAAGCTAATACTTAAATTCGTAAACAAACACATTACAACTAAAACCAAGGCACCTGCAAGCGGCATAGTGATTTCGCGTATAATTACATATTCAATCAATTTTAAGCCTTTCTCCTCTAAACTAGCCACAGATTTTGAGTCCACATGGTTGGCTTTGTCATAAAATATAGCCTCAAAACCAATGTACATAAAACTACGCGTACTACCATATATCGAGTCCACCAAATAAACCTGACCGGTAGTTGTCACAAACAAACGAGCAATCCAAACTAAAGAGTTCAAAATTGCCCCAAAACTCAAAGCCAGACGCCTTTTATAATCTGCAAATTTGGCCGCAAAATACACAAAAACCACAGAGAACAAGATAGATAGTGAAGAAATCAAACCTAGCTTAGAAAAATCGCTGACAATCTGAAAATACAAAAATATAGGCCATATCACTGTTGCCACAGTATGTTCAATTCCAAATCCAACAAAAGTTAACAAAGTTCTAAATCTCTTACGCAAAGACAGCCTAGAGAAACCTAATTCAAAACTTTCAAAAATTTCTTTAGACAAAAACAAGGGCCAAACCGAAAACAACAATAAACAAAAGACCAAAGAATATAAAACCTTAAAACCACTCACAAACAAAATCAATCCTCCAAGCACCGGCCCTAAAATCATAAACAACATAGAAAACACATAAAGTGCTCCAATTTGCATGCCCCTATGTATTTTCTGGCTAGAACGAGCAAAATCCACATGATAACCAACCCAATATAATGCATTATGAATCCCAAACAAACACGCAATCCAATAAATTGAAATATTTAAGACTGGCAAGTAATAAAGTGCCAAGTAATACAGGATTAAAAAGGACATACTAAACAAAATAGCATGTTTCAACCCAAATTTTGCCACAGTCTTGGCCGCTGCCACTACAAACAAAGCATGTACAATCCGTACTACAGCATAATATATAAAAACTTGAACAAAACTATAACCCAAATTCACCAAATATATCGGTACAAAAATACTAACCATCGATATAGCAAAGGTTTTTAAAGCCATCGAAACATAAATTTCATTCAGCTCCCTACTCCCAAACACTTGCCACAGTCTGTGAACCTTCAACATAATAAAAAACTTTTAAAAAAGTTAATAAACTCTCTCTGAAACAATTGTAACCGAATCATATTCATAGCAGCAAACAAAAATAAGACGCATCGAATATTAAAACTTATTTGTTTTTAACTTTAGCACATAACCTAAGTAGTTCACCATTACATGTAAACCTCCAAACATAGTCAAAGAGACAAAAAACTGCTGCCATCCTAAATCAATATGAAAAGCTCCAAACACAAAAGCACCAATAATCCAATCAACCTGATCAAAAAACCACCAGGATTTTCCTGCAGCAATCCCCTTTTGTCTCTTAAAAAAACTTTTAACTAAGTCTCCAAACAAAGCTCCAAATCCCAGTAAAAGCCCTAAAACCAACCAGTTAGCAGTATCTGCCAAGGGCAGCATTAGCTGACTAGTCAAATTAAATTTTTGCTGGAGATAAATTGTCAAAACAGCAGCCAGGACACCAAAAAGAAACCCTCGATAAGTTTTATTAGCACCAAAGACTCTCTGCCCCCTAAAGCTTAACCCAAAATCTACAGCCCAATTGCAAATCGGCAAAGACTTCACAATTACAGGCGCCATATTTGCTATTGCAGCTGGCAGTAAAAATAAAAAACACTCTAATATAAACTCCATCATAACTTTAGCTCAGCAACTAAATCTAGCTAAATCTTAACAGCAAAATTCAAAGAGTCAAAACTATCTTTCAAAACTATAACACTCTCAAATACCTATCTATATGCACTTGAAAAGCAGCAGGAATTAATTCAATATTCGGACAATCCCTAAAAGAAACTTGCTCCGCAAAACAATCTTGTCTTACCTCCACCAGCTTAAAACAACGTAGTACTGTGAGAGATTTAACACTTAAAGTAGCTATAACCTCAATTGAACAATTATCTAAAACTAGCTCAGTCGCAGTAGCCTTCGATACATCTTTAATATCAATGTCTAAAAACCGAATTTTTGGTGCAGATAGGTCTGCTAGTAATTGACCATTTTCATCAACAATACCAGCCTTTAAAAACAACATGCTTTGTTGCGCCGCCACATGTGACGTGGAAAATCGTAGCTCCGGAATATTTTCCAACGTGAGTGACTGCAATACAGCATTGCCAAAATCCGGCAAGCTTATATTCCCCTCACAGTCAACTAAACAAAAATTCTCGACCGCCAAGGCTTCCGGCAAAGATGCAATTGTATTATCTGTAATAAACACAGAGCAAATTTTACAAGCCTCTTTAATCTCCAAAGCACCACATTTTGAAAGACGCAAAGTTTCTAGTTTAGTAGCCGCCGGAACTATAGAAAAATTAGCACAACCCACTATAGACAAATTGTGCAGTTGACTATTATTTAAATCATTAAACTGTGGGCAGTGAGCAATACTCACATCATAAAAAACAGTATTATCTGGCAAACAACTTAGTTTTGCATTTTTTTCAAAGCTAAAATTCTTATGTCTACAAGTCATCTTACCATCTATCACAATAAAATTATCCATAACCCATTTCTCCGGATTATCCACAGGCATTTGCTCTGTGGCCCACTGGGTCAAAGACTCCAGAGCTTCTCTACCAACATCTATTTCCTTGATACACTTGCTAACATAGCTTCTAACTTTAGGCTGTAATTCTGAAATAACTTCTTGAATATTAGCAGTGATTTCCTCCGACAAACCCTGAACATCTCTAGCAGTATCCATTCGACTTAACTCAACATAAATATCTACAACATGTTCTATTGCTGTTTCAAACTTCTTTGCTACAAAACCCTTGTCATCTAAAGCTTTAGACATAGTCAATCTTATTGTAAAATATACATTGAGTCTAGACTACTACAGACAAAAGTTCTAGTGCAAATTCAAAATCTCAACTAAAAATCCCAACAACCTACAGATTGTCAGGATTTAATAGCAAGGTAGCTCAACTTATAAAAACTAATTTTTAAAAATAAACAAATTACCAAGTGTTTTATCTCCCCCGAACATGGTCTGTACCAGGGCGTTGATTTTATGGAGAAATTTATAGAAAAAAGAGTACAAGCCAACCAAATAGTCCACGCAATCATACCCGACACCCCACTTGCCAGCAAACTTAAAGCCGAAGCCCATGCTAAAAAAAGATTTGTCAAAGTAGTCCCAGACAAAAAATTTAACTTTAACATCTCCTTTTACTGCACCAACTCTAAGCTCTACATAGTCGATTTCGAAAAAAACCTAACTGGAATCCTTATAGACAGCCAAAAAACCGCCAAATCCATGGAAGCCATCTTCGATATGTGCTGGGACATGCTCGACTAATTACTCTAACATTGGCTCTCTACTTAACACAGTGTTTACAAAACACCACCTTCTCAAGTGCAATAATAAGACTACCAGTACCCATGCACAATACAACTAATATCATTCTCGGATAATAGCTTTAGTCCTATTAAACAACACAGTTTCAGATGAACATAACGCAACTTAAAGAAAAATTAGAAATAAACATAGTTTACAATTTGCCTAAATCAGCTGTATCACTCGAGTAGGCTTGGTAGCAGTTTAAAATTCAATCTAGAGTTCAAACTCACTATTCTTAATAAAGCCGTTACGCAATAGCATCTCGAACTCTTTCCAAAGTCTTCAGGGCTAATTCACCAGACTCGGCAAAACAAATCCAACGAGCTTCCATACCTTGCAAATGATATAAAGGCATAAAATTTGCAGTCTCTGAAAGAAAACCAGAAACTTTCCCCCACACGCTAGAAATCCCCTTATCAAATGGGATATCCAAGGTTGCAAATGGTACCCTTGAATTAGACCCATAGTAAGAATCTCGAGCAAACCAGGCGGGATGGGCCGCAGTTGGTCGTCCTAAATTAACATCAACAAGCCAAGCTTTATCCTTCTCAAATAAAAAATCTACTCCACCAAGTCCTTGCATACCATGCTGACAAAGCACATTCGACACAATTCTTGATTGAGACATCACATCCTCATATAAATGCCTAAAGCGTTCTTCACCAATTACATTTCCAGCAGAGTGTGTTCCATCAACAATCTGCCTAGTTGGCAGCCCCATAACTTTACCTCCGGTAAACTGTAAAGTTAAAGAAAGCTCTGAGCCATCTTCTAAAGTTTGCAAATCCAAACATCGTTCTAGCATTTGTGGGTAGCTTGATACATCTAGGTCTTTATAAGTCTTAACCAATCTAATCCCACTGCCTCCAGATCCATAAGGGTCCTTGATTAAATGTGCAGATCTTTCAAATCTTGCAGATTCGCTCCTCAATTCATTCTGAGAAAAACAATTCACTCCATCCGGAATTCTCAATCCTGGCACCATTGATAAATCTAAGCCTGACATAGAACCAGGGTGTAAAATAGTTTTATTAGCATATTTATCATAAAAACCAGCACTTTCTCCAAGCACACTCAAACCATCTAGTTGTCTAAACCACTCAAAAAAAACAGGATAAGTAGAGTATGGAAATGCAACAGCATCCTGCCCCTTAGTAAAATCTCTCATCACTCCCAAAGCTTCTGCATCTATATTCCTGTCTAGCAAGTACTCAGAATCACTCACCCACAAAACATTCAAAGCTTGGTTAAATCTCGGAAAAAATATATTTTCATGAAACCAATTCACAAATTCCTCCAAGGATTCATGCCTGGGCAAAACAGTTAAGGTATTTGGCGTGCAAGCAGATAAAAATCGTGCCGACAAATAGTACTGATCAGCCCAATCTCCATCTCCTTTATATTCCGGTTTAGGCCCCTGGGCAATTATTGTCCTCACACCTGAATCAGCAATATCGCCAGTAAAAAATTCTATTCGATCAACCATACACCCCAATTAAATTCCACGACAGTTTATTTATAACACAGATTAACAAAAGATCAATAGCTTCGATTAAAAATCAATATGGTTTTTAGATCTATTAACCATACAAGAATCTAACCAATCTTTTTAGCAAAAAAAACCGCTTCCTCTCCAACTTTCATCCGGTCTAATGCAGTTGGAAACACTAAAAAACAATCAAATGAAGTTTTAAAAGTCTCTCCACCCAAATCTAAAATACAAGTACCCTTTTTAACAAACTGCATATTTTCAATATCTATTAACCATTTATCTGATTTAGACTTTTTCAAAATAACTTCTGACAAAACTAATTCCTGAACAGGCTTAACATCAAATTCATATTCAATCAAACCATGTATTGATAAAAACCTAAGTAAGATCTGATATGCATTTTCCAATGCTTGAGGGTCATCATGCTGCCCAGCCTCATAGGTCATTCCAGCAACTCCCAAACTATTTGAATAAGATTCTGTATCGCCTCCCACTTCAGAAAATTTCTCCCATCCAGAAACCAAAAAACTCGACCCAAGATATTTTGCCATATGAAACGCTATATTTTCAGCCATCAAAAAATCAGGCGCCAAACTCGAAGCTGAATGTAAATCTAAAAATGCATCCCGTCCTTCAAACAAAGTCTCAAGCAGACGCACACGATCATATTCCACAGCTTCTCTTGCAATACCAGGCATTCCAAACATCCGATTCATATTATAGTCAACATAACGGGTCTTTTGTTCCAAGGCTTCCAAATTACCGAATGCAAAAGTAATCGACCCGCATTGTATATTCCAAACACCATCTTCAACTTCCTTCATAAAACGTTTAATAGCATAAACTCCACACGGCTCATCCCCATGAATCCCACCAAACACAAGCAAATCCTTGCCAGGACTCTGCAACTCACAACGAAAGACTTTTTTTTCAATTTCTTTAAACATCAGAATAAATTAATTACATCCAAGCTGCTTACCTCATTAACATAGCAACTCACGTCAAGAAAACAACCTAATATGCAATTTTAAATTACAAAGTTTGCATATGACTTTTAACTCCCTCTCACAAATCTAATCTTGTGCATAGCAAATAAAATTAAATCCTTAAAAGCTTACCTGCTACTATACAATATATCAAATAAACCATACTAAAATTACCATCTGCACCATCTCTAATACAACAGGAGCTAGCTGGCGGAGAGAGGGGGATTCGAACCCCCGAAAGCTTTCACTTTACACGCTTTCCA
>CAYVIV010000030.1:0-9804 GCA_964451705.1 uncultured Candidatus Peribacteria bacterium
TGTGTTGGCTGCTGCTGTAGCAATGGTGGTGGTGAAGCTAAAGGACCTTGAGCCTGCTGTGGTGATAGATTCCAGTTCATAAGAAATCCACCCTTATCATAAGTAAATAAGCTTGGTTCTGGACTTGTCATAGGACCTCGCAACTTGGAATCTGGCGTACCTACAGGGGTATTTGATTTCTGACTTGATAGTATAATTGGTTGTTTGGGTTCTTCTACAGGTGCTGAAGGTGCTGTAACTTTAGGTTCTTTGAGTGCAGCAGCCACAGTGGAGTCAAATTGCATGAATTTCGCAATAGAAATTTGACGATTCGTATTCCTAAAAACCTGTGCAGTATTAACAAACAAATCAACATTGCATGCGAACTCAGGATCCATTTCGAATTCCAATATTTCTGTCTTACCATCTTCACTCACAAACATGAATTGGTTTCGCTTGGCCTTAATTAAAAACTTTGTACTGTTATCATTCAAACTAACATCAAATCCAAAACGCCTATATTGTTGCTTTAAGAAAAGCTCATTATTGTAGTAAACTTTTCGCACAACATCCTGGTAAATCTTTTCAGCTTCAGTAATTTCTAAAAATCGTAACAATCCAAAAGTTCTTTTAATAGATCCAGGAGATGTCAAAAAATAATTGTTCTGCTCAACCTTCTCTCTTAAAACTCTCACATATTCATCTTTGTTCTTCATGTCTAGCTTTGTAAAATTAAATGGCCCTGGCAAGGTTAAAACTTGAATAAGATCCTTAGGAGCAACACTAATATTAGAATGAGCATTATAAAGCTCTAAACAATTATTTGACAATAAGCCTGATAAACTAGTAGAAACCAAAGTTGAATTAGACCCTAGTAAACCCTGCAACTGTTTGTATGTAGCAGTTTGAAATCTTGGTTGACTACGAAAACTGTCCAAAGCGTTTTCCGATATATATATAGTATATTTGCTTCCAGATTTAAAAAATCTATGTCCCTGTTTAAGCAAGGTCTCTAAATTCTGAAAGGTGCTTGGAACACTGCTAGGTAAATTCAAGTTCTCATAAATATTCCAATTTAAGTTTCCAACAGAGAGCAAACCCTCATAAAACTTATCTACATCTGTGTTCGTTAAAGAAGCTGGCTGGGTGACTTGTTGTTCTGGTAAGTCAAATATGCTTTTTAACACCATAACGACGCCATAGTCTTTCGGAGTCTGCACTGTATAATCAAGCTCTACAAACCCCAAACGGATTTGCTGTGCAAGAATCTCCAAATAGTTAGATACTAAACCAGATTTAGAAGCTTGAGCAGTTAGTAACTTTAAATCTTTAATAGTCAATTTGATTGGAAAACCATTTACGATTTTATCAATAGAGAAATTCTTCATCTTAGAGCTAGAAAAAAATAATTCTAAAACAAAATGTAATTCAATTGCTCTTAGATAATGTAAAGAATCCCGCAACACAGAACGCTCCGCCTCTGTAGTCTTCTCTAAAGTCGACAAGCGCTCATAAGCTTGATTAAAAGACTCTAAAAGTAAATCTGGATGCTTACTAAATACTAGATCTAAATCTGCTTGTAAAGCTTTGATATAAGACCGTAATTCAGCAGGACTTAAGTCTTGCCCTCCTTCCAGCTTAGACTTTAACTCTGTCTCTAGCTTATTAACAAACTGCTCTCTAGAATTCATATATTAGTTTTTATTCCCTATATTATAGCATAAATAAACTCTAAACTCAAACTCTACATAGCTATTATAACACAATACCTAGCCCAAAACAGCCCTCTAGATTCAATAATGCTCTTATTTCATAGCAAGGCCAGCCAAACTTCCATTCTAAAACCCTAGTAATATGATTAAACAACGATTCTCTAACCCTGACCATATGATTAAACAAAACCTCCAAAACCACGATTCTCTAACCTTAGTAGCAAGATGCAACAAAGCCCCCCACTCTCCTCTAAACCCTAGTAGCAGGATGCAACAAAGCCACCCATTGTGCTCTAAGCGCCATTCTCTTTTTTCTGTAAAAACTCAGTTCACTATTGTCCTATAGTCATACCTAATTTGCTTGCAGAAGCTTTATACTAAGACTTATATTGACCAAAATCAGTTTTTACAGAGCTAACCTCTAATTTGACTAATATAAGAATTACTTTCTGTGAGTTTGCTTCTCTCTTCCATAGTGACATATGAAGATAAATCACCTTAAAATTTTCTTAACGACTCAGCATTACTCTTTATGAAAACTTAGTTTTATTTTTTTAAGCTTACTTTATACAACCCCCCCTTCAATAGAGTGAATTTAAGCAGTCGTCTAGCAGCTGTATTCAAACCATCAGATGTTAATCTCAATAACGAGGTGCTAAAAACCTTCCCAGATTCAACAAGCTTTATAAAATTAGCTTTATTAGATTTGTCTATATATATATCACCCCTAGTCCACAATATAAGCCTTGTAATATTACCTATCTGAATTTTGCCCAAAAAATCATTTGTGAACCTGGCTGCATTCAGTACCAATGTTTTGTTTTTAAAATTAATTGCAGAATCTTTTATTGTAGCCCCTATGTGTATAACATTATACTCTGAGTCAACCTGATCAATAAGAGCTTGAGTAAGCGGACCCAGAATCCTTACACTCTTTTCGTCTTTATTATATAAAATGATATTTTCTAAGCGATTAGCATCTTCATAGGATATTCCACACATGAGTGTCAAATCAGAACAGTGTAATTTTGTTATTTCATCCTTACTCCTGCTGTCTAGCTGGGCAACCTGTTTAGCATTAAAAGTAGCTTGTGGATATTTCTCCACAGTTTTGGAGGGCGCTTTTCTAATCATCATGTAGTGATTAGGGCTTAGCTCTACGAGGCTAAATTTATCTCCTAAGTCATGTATAATTTTATCATAACCCCGTCTATCAGTGTATAAATAAACCTTTGATTTTTGATCTAGATTAGCTAAAGATTTGGGTTTAGATATTCGAAATCTTAGCTGGGGAGGTAAAGTGATCTTACCTTCTAAAGTAGATTTAGAGTATAGTACAAAATCAAGATGCTTAAGATTCTTTTTGCTTGCTACTACCTTGAATGGCGATAAAATATCTTGAGTCAATTTGCAGTTGAAACAAATCTTGAGTTTATTAAGACGTTCTACGGATAGTTTCGATAAGGCAGCAGCAAAGGCTTTAGATTGTTCAGCGCTTATATTCGCAAAAGTTAACCTTTCTGGTTTATACCCTAAAATCTGCGTAAATTCTGCCTCAGTTTGCACATTTTTTGCAATTTTCAACCTAGATATAGATATACCAGATACTCCTTGCAATTCACCTAACAACTTACTAGTAATTTGTATAGGTTTAACGAATTTCCGCCTACGTACTTGTGGGTCATAATTTAGAAGAATAGAAGGATTTCTCAGTAGATTCAATTTGTCTGCGCCATCCCATGGGTAGCCAACATATTTAAGTTTTTTCAAACCTTTAAGAATCTTTATTACTGAGGGTGGAATTGATTCTCCGTGTATTCCTTGGAAATCTAAACTTGTAAGGTTTGGGTAATTTGCCACTATTTTTTTTGCAGTTGCATCATCTAGTTGTTCTTTTAATATTAATGTTTTAAGACTTAAGTTTTTAGGTGCTTTTAAAATTGCTTCATTAGTATCCGGTTCGAATCTTTCCAGTTTTGGCTCTTGTGTTTGGGCACCTGTCTCATTCACGGATGACGGTCGATTAGCCTTCTTCAAATCCAAATTACCATCTTTACAATAAATCGTAATATCACCTCCCCAGCTTATATCAGCAAAGGCTCTTTGAACTTGATCCTTTGTCATCATCTTTAGGCCCAAGGATTTTAAATTCTCCATCTTAGCAATAGCCTGGGCTGCCTCTGGAGATAAAGTAGAGAGCTTGTCTAAATCTAAAATTATTAACTTAGGTTTATCTGCCAGAGCAGCAGCTAAGTTAGTCCCCTTTGTGAGCCCGCTCAGTTCCAAGTGTTTTAAACTTATCATCTGAGCAATAGCTGTGGCTACATCTTCAGACAACTCTGTGAGCCCGTTCAGGAACAAGTCCCCTAAACTCTCCTTATTAGCAAGAGCATTGACTATCCCTAAAGGTAAATTTTTGAGCCCGCTCAGGTTCAAGTGTTCTAAACTCTCCATCTTAGTAATAGCTGTGACTACAGCTGGAGATAAAGTAGGGAGCTTGCCTAAATCTAAAGTTATTAACTTAGGTTTACCCTCCAGGGCAGCAGATAAGTTAGTCCCCTTTGTGAACCCACTCAACTGCAAGTATTCAACATTCTCCATCGTAGCAATAGCTGTGGCTACATCTTCAGACAACTCTGTGAGCCCGTTCATGTCCAAGCGTTTAACATTCTTCATCGTAGCAAGAGCCTTGGCTTGATCATCAGTCAATCTTGTCACGCCGTCGTTTAAAGTTAAACGATTACCCTCTAATATAAAATCTTTAGATAGTGCCTTTGGCAGGCTGGTAGGTTGAGACGTGTCTATCATATCTACTTCCAGAGAATGTGTTTTCACTGGAACTGTTACAGGGGTAGAAAGTTCTGCTTCTGGAACTGGTGCTGCATCATCAGGGATCGAAATAGTAATTGTTTTCATATCATCACTTAAAACAGGGATCATCTGGAACGGACCCTCCGGAATCTCGCTGAGTATATTCGGACTAAACGCATCTTCAGATTCAATCCTCAACTTAGGCATTTTAGTGAATTCTAGCAACTGATTTAGACTATCAGCTGTTAAAGCTAGATCTGCTTGTATTACTACTGAATCAAGACTTACTGTCGGGTCAGCCTGAAACCCTAGTAAAATTTTATTTATAGCCTCAAATCTCCAGCTCTCAACGCTAGTCCTTTCTAAAACAAGTTTCAACCTACGTGGCGGCATAAATCCAGCTTGTGTAAAAGCGTCTTTAATAGTAGCTAGGTCAAAATTGCCAGTGTCCAAAAGGGTAGCAATAGTTAAAGTGTGTTCTCCAAAATTATAATCCAAACCTCCCGGCAATTTTAAATTCTCAGCAGCTAAATGTAAGGTCTTATTTTCTAAAGTATGCAACTTACTATATCTCTCTCTAATAGAGTTTGGAACTGCTATAGCTCGAAAATTAGAAGGTTGTTTTTGCTTCGATGTATATGGAACAAACACATAGTCTGCCCCAGTAGAGGTTTCTTCATACCAAACATAACCATCCTCTTGACATTCAATAATTTGAGTAAACGCAAATGGTGAATCACTCAAAAACTTCTCTACATTAAACTCTTGTTTAACGGCTGGAGGAGCAGAAACTATATTTGGATATAATTCCTTAAATTTATTCAAAATAGATGGGTAGTCGTCCTCATTTACATCAAAAATATCTTTATTTTCTAGTTGAGATTTTACAATAGGATAAATAGCCTCTGCTAATTCTTCTTTTAGCTCATTATCGAACTCTGGTACATATGGTATTTTAAATTTACCACGTGGTGGGTTAAAGCTTTCAAGCACAGAACCACTCCTCTCTTTGCTCCCTTCAGTTGGAAGTGAATGCAACATACTAACAACCTCTGGATCAACCGTAGGTTTGATTCCTGATGTGGTAGTACTGGCTAGTTTTTTAAAGTAAGGTTTTAATTTCGAAATAGGCATGTAAGAGATATCACGTAGTTTGAATCTACCTATTTCTAAATCAGCATTTAGAAATTCATCTACTCCTACATTCTTAAAAGAAAGATTTGGTAAAACAACAGCTTTTCCTCCTGCCATGCACAACATAGGTTCATTAAATTTGATAATTGGGAATTTAGAAAGAAAAGTCTTCTGAATCACTCCACCTAATTCCTTAATATAACGAGGTGCCTTGAATTCCTTTAAAGCACTACTAAAAGTTGGGTTCTCTCTTTTCATCTCAAACATTCTATGCTTCCCAGAGATTGGAGCGCCAGAGTCTACACCCTTGTGTTCATCATAAGCTGTCACAGGGGTAGTAACACCATGTCCATGTAATTGTTTATAAACAACTGAATTAGCGCTAATATCTAAATCAGAGAGGTGAACAACTTCATCAATATCAACAAACTTGCGGTCCATCCTAATCAATCGCCTTTCTACCAGACCCATTTCGTAAGAAGCTACATTAGCTAGTGCTTTACCGACAAGCCTAATTTCTCCATCAATACACTTTAGTTTAAAAGTCGCCCCAATCAAGTCTGTATTATTAATATAACTCAGGTAATCATGTATAACTGGACTGTTAACAAAATCACCTTCAAATGCAGTAAAATCACTAGGACTTTTAACCATTTCAGCAATTAAAAATTTAAGATTTTCACAAACATTAATCGACAAAGGAGAATTAAACATAGACATACGAATACCCGCTAAAATCCCCGCAGGATCCTCTGCTAGCTTGGGTACATGTGGTATGTTAAATTCACCATATTCAGTAGGTGCTTCGGGAGATTCTGCGATCAAAGCATCAAGTGGGTCTAACGAAGGTGCTTCGGGTGCTTCGGGAGATTCTAAAATGTCTAAATACTGCTGAAAATCAACTGGTGCTAGTGTTAACGGGTGGCATGATTGCATGGGTGCCCCTCCCAACTTCTTCAAAACATTTTGATACCATTCAGGATTGGCACCTTCGACAGCTTTATAATTAGAATCCGAAGGTCCTTTAAACATAAGCTCTCCAATATCGTTGAATTTAAAATCTTTAATACCACGATTATAAAGGTCTAAAGCAGTACAAATAAGCTTCTCATCCCCACTATGATCTTCGGTGTTTTTAAAGATAACTTGCAAAACTTGGCCGTATTTCCTAAAAAGTGCCATTATCTGACCTGGATTCATATCTGTTTTTAGAATATCTTGTCTGCCCATTAGGTCGACTTGGGTATCAATAACAGCTGACCAATCATACAGTTGATGTTTTTTAACAAAGTTCAAAGTCTTAACATTAAGCTTGAAGCCCTCTAAGTAAATTCCATACTTAAATCCATACCTTCTACAGACATCAGTAAATTCAAAAAATTTATGAATATTACTATCAGTGAGTTTATTGAAATCTATTTTTGGTACAGCTTGATAAAAGCGAAGATCAACTTGAGCCCTAGGAAACAATCTTTTATAAAAAACTGCTTGACGCAAATATTCAAAAACTTCTGACAACACTTCTAATCTATCAAATTGCTCCGCAACTGGCTTTTGGTTGTCTGGTCCAAAAAACCCTGTATCTAAATGGTTCTCAATTATAGTCTGCTGAGTTTCTGCTAAAAGTAGATTAACATCACCAGGCACAGAAGCTAAATACTCAACTGCCTTCGTAAACTGACTGTACAAAGCCTCCTTTAAAGCTTCCTTATCGCTAGCCTGCTGGAGTAATTGTTCAGATTTATCGATCAAGCTATCTTGATCAAAAATCTTTCTTTTGGGTTCTCCATCTGGTGTACTACTTGGTGCTCCACGCATAAATATATAGTTATTCTCTATATTATAGCAGAATAATCTAACTTTTGCAATTTCAATAGATTAAAAATACCTAGTTACTACTTGCACCGTAGCAAGTCCAATGAGAGATCGTGAATTTGGTTTTATCGCCGTACCTAAAAAAGGTTATATAAACATGTAACTAGGCAACTAGAGTATAGCACAACTAACTAAATAAATCCTTAAAATACTCAAACACATTTATAAACTCAGATATAATTAACTTGTTATCAGTTATCAATGTTAACTCATCGTTGGTAAAAAAACCACCATAGCTCCAGTTATTTGAACCTGTCACAATCACACTATTATCAGAAATTAAAGTGTGGAAATGAAAAAAAGAATTAAAATCAGCTGGTACTCGACTAAAGTCAATTAAATTCTGATTCACAGAGTCTTGCAAAATCTGAACATTTGGAAACTGCGACAAAAAAGACAGGTTCTTATAAAAAACTGAGTTTTCATTTTCAACAGTAAAGTTATCAATCAAAATTGTAACATTAAGACCCTGCTTAACTTTGGACATAAGGGCAGTGAAAACTTTATAATCTGTTAAATACCACATCATTAACTTTAAATCCTCCTTAGATTCATTAATAATCTCAATAATCTTATTTCTAACAGAGTAGCTTTTATAACCAGGTGACCTCCAAAATTCAATCTTAGAATCCGCATACTCAATTTCTGCTAAATATGGATTATATTTTGACAGTGAAAGCTTGTCTATAGTAGATACACCCTTGCGAATATTATCTAATTCTAAATTGATAGCAGCCAGAAAGTCCTTGTCTTGAGTGCGTATCATAAACCCTGGATCAAATTCATCTTGAAACCATGTTAAATTATTAGAGCCCCAATACAGTTCTTTATTATCAATGATGACCGCTTTGTGGTGCATATAAAAACTCCTATTCTCTAGTTCAGGTGCATCTTTATTTAAATAATGAAGCTTGACCTTAGATCTGCTCTTAGGGAAGTGTAAATTTGTATATTTGCGCTTCTTCCAGTCAGTATACACATCTACCTTGACTCCCCTTTCTGTAGCCTCATTTAATAAATCAACCAAGTACATACTATCAATAGAGTACATAAAAATCTCTATTGACTCTTTAGATCCAAGAATTGATTGCTCTACCGCAGTTAATAAAAAAGATTCATTAGTTGTCTGGTTGGTGTTTACAGCATTAAAAAACAAGTCCAAGCTCAAATTATCCTGAGAAGATACAGAATATACAGCTTGAGTCGATCTATGGCTTTGATTGCCTGGCTTAAAATCCCTTAAAAACAAACCCCCAATCAACACACAGGCTAGACCTATAATGAATAAATTTCTAAAAAAACAAAACATTTACAATTAAATTAATACTAAAGAAAATTTAAACTGAGACTGCATTTTGTTTAAATCACTCATAAAGTCCTTATTTAAACTCACTGCCTCAGGCAAGATAACTATAGCAGGTCTTAAATAAAACAAATATACAAATTGAAATGCTAAATGAAAATCAATCGGTGGAGCCTCAAAGTAACTTTGGCGATAAATTGCATTGGCCTTAAATAGGTGATTATAAAAATTAAATTCACTTAATTCTTCAATCATCTCATGAAAATCATAAAATGGACTAAAGAGCTCTAACAAAGGTTGTAATTCCTCTGATTTCTCGCGGAAGCAATAAGTTGCCCCAAAATACTTATGCGCAAATGCGCGGTATGACATTCTAGTACCATCTAAATCCACACGTAGAGGGAAAAATTGTTTTTTGTATTCTAAATTCAAAACTCTAGTTGTAAATCCAGGCAGCTGTTGTAAATTCACTGTTTCAGCTGCAACAAGTTTTATATCTAAGTTCTTATAGTACTCATCCAAAAACTTAATTTTATTTGTAAAAATTCTAAGTTTTTTGAATTTTAACGCTTTTGGTTTGAATGTTTTATCCGACTTAAACAAAACCTGCGTTACAATCAACAAGACTGGTAAATACAAACCTACTCGTAAAGACATAAATAACATATGTGTGAAAATCAAAACCATTAAGGACAAAAGCACCACATCTTGAGACAAGATTAAAAACATCTCAGGGAAAACAACCTCCAAAAAAGGCATGAATAAAACAAATAAAGTTAAAACCAGAACTACAAGTTGATTTGCAAAAAACAAAGAGGCATTTCTTTTAGAACGAAATAAAACATCGTAAAAATTTAGATCCGCAAACCGCTCTAAAAACTTTTCTGCAAAAAACCCTCGTAAAAACTTTAAACTAGATACAGCGTAATAGGTTTCTGAAAAAAGTTTAGATTTAAAGGTTTGGTTCTTATTTACTAATTTTCTTGAAAA
>CAYVIV010000031.1:0-8662 GCA_964451705.1 uncultured Candidatus Peribacteria bacterium
AGAGATATTAGATTTGCTTTTGGCTCAGGCTTCTGTGGAAACTAGAGAACTAAGTGTTGAATTGAGTAGGGTTTTGCTGTGGTCACCCATTTTGTTTAGTTTGGCTAATACTTTTTCGAGTTTTCTAATGGATAATAAGCACTACTTTGCATATAGCCTAGGACCTGTTTTGTACAATGTAGGAATTATAGCCTCTTTGTTTTTATTTGCAGGTGACCTTGGTATTAAGGCAGCTGTGTATGGAGTCGTTTTTGGTTTGATTTTAATGTTGTGTGTGAGACTTTGGGATTTCAAGTCTTTAAATTTTAAACTCCGGTTTAGATTTTGGGACAAGCATATACTCGAGTCTTTAAAATTAGCAGTTTTTAAAGTGGCAAGTATCCTAACGGTCCAGATTTCGGTGATGGTATTTAGTTATGTGGCTTTTTCTTTGAGTGAAGGGAGTTTATCTGCATATAATTATGCTAAAAATGTCCAGAGTTTTGCAGTGAGTTTGTTTGGAATTTCGATAGCCCAGGCGGTTTTCCCTTATTTTATTGATTTAAGAGTTAAAAACGATTTGCGTGGTTTGAATAAAATGTTGAAGAAAACATTTTTAAAAATTTTATTTTTTGCCTGGCCATCAGCAATTGGATTGTTTTTAGTTGCAGAAGATTTGGTGCAAGTGCTCTTTATGAGAGGAGCTTTTGATGAAGCTGCCGTGGCCTTAACAGTTTCTGTGCTTTCTGTTTTAGCAATTAGCATTCCTTTCGAAGCTATAAATCAATTTTTTGTGAGAGTCTACTATGCCTTTTTAGACACCTTGCGACCCGTGTTAATTGCCTTGCTATTTTTAGCCTCTAACTTACTAGCTGCTTTTTACTTAGCACCAATTTTAGGCGTTAAAGCTTTTGCAATTGGTTATATTGTCGGTAGCTTCTTACAGATGTTAGGACTGCTTTATTTGTTAAAATCTTTTCAACTTAAACGAAGATTTTTTGTTTCGTTGGATGCTTTGAAGATTTTGTTGGCAGGTTTGCTAATGGGTGTTTGTGTGTTTGCGGTTGGTGGTTTGCAGGTTTCAGTTTTTATGTCTGTTGTTTTAAGAGTATTAGTGGGAGTGCTTAGTTTTGCTGGATTTAGTTCTTATTTTGGTGTTTTTCATTTTTCTGACCTTAAAATGCCTTGGCAATCTGGATCTAAAGGCGTTAAAATATAATTATAAAAGATTCTTATGTTAAATTTTTTGGCGAGATTAATGGGCTTAATTGTAGTTAGTATATTCATGTTAGCTTTGGGCTTTTTTGTTATGAGTTCTTATTTGGGTTTAGATTTTGAAGATAAACTTGAGCTCCCAGAGCAGAAATCTAACTATGCATATGCTAAGGCAGATGCAGCACTTGATAGCTTTATGGACTCTGGGAAAGACCCAGCAAATGATTCTGAACGAGGTTCTGCTATAGTTTCTAGTTTAGATGGAGCTCAAAAATTAACTGCAGAAGATAAGGAGCTTTTGGAGCAGGCAGACTTAGCAATCGATGACTTGGAATTTGTGGAGCCTAATCAAGATTTGGAAATTGAATATGAGGTTTTGCAGTCTTTGAGTTTGAGCAATTTGGCAAATTTACTTAAAACAGGTGAAAAGGTTTTGGTAGTTTTAGATAATTCTGTCTTGGATAGTCCAATGTACAATAATGATGAGCAGGTTTTAACAGAGGTGGTGACTGTGGATTCTAAAGTTGTAGAAACTAAGGACTCTGGGATGTATATAAATTCTCGGTATATTTACCCTATTAACGATTTTGTGAAGGCATTTTTAGCAGGTGGTCAGATTGCCTTAAAACTTTAATTTTGTTGTCCAAACATATTGGTTTGACCTCCCAATTCATGAATTTGGCAGATTTTAAGGTCGCGTTCGAGAAAGACTTTAATTTGCCTAAAACGAGCTTGGCGTAGATCTCCTTGAATTTCAAAGCAAAAGGATTGGTTTTCTTGTTTGTCTTTTTGTGGCAGAGAGTAGACATTATAAATTTCTACATTATGTTCTTTAAATGGATGTAGAATATTTAGCAGATGGTTTGTGGATTTGCTTTGTTCGAAGGTGATGCCTATGAGAGATTTGTTTTTTATTTTATGATTTGGACTTGTATTAATAAGCGCAAAGGTGATTTGTGATTCTTGTGGGTTGTTGAGATGTTCGGCTAATGATTCTAGTTTGAGGAGTTGTGATAACTCAATTGGTAAAATACCAGCAACTTGTTTGTTGTATAGGCAGTGTTCTATAGTGTTTTTAACATCTGGTACTTGAAAAATACGTAGTTTTTTAAACTCTTTATTAATAACAGTTTTGGACATTTCAAAGTACTCTGGAGTTGTGACTATGGTGGTTATTTCGCGAGACTGGCTAGCCAGGCATAGCTTGGGTGAATATGTTAAGGTATCCCAAATGTAAGCTTGGTGGTTGATAATTCGCTGTAGCCAGCTTGTACTAACTCCAGTCGCAGGGTTTTTAATAGGAACGAGGGCGAAGAGCTCTTTGTTATTGTTTATTTCGTTTAGGAGGTCCTCTGGGTTTTCTGTGGGTGTTTTGATGCTATTTGGGAAATACTTTTCGGCAATTTTATAACTGCCAGAAAACTTGGGTCCAAGTGTTAAAATTTGCATTGAGGAAAATAATTTAAAAAGCTTATAAATAATATAAGCTTTATGTTGCGTTATTCAATCTAGATTTGTAGATTTGCTTAGCCTAATTCAAAGAATTGTTTTGTGAATTCTATTGTAAACTCTTCTAGCTGGTGTATTTCTTTGATTTCGGCATACTCGTTGTCTGCATGGGTATTCTTTTTTGCAATGCCATTTACTATACAGGTAGCTCCAATTTTTTGAAAAAATCTACCATCGGAGCCTCCATGCTCTTTTGCAAAGGTGACCTTTTTGTTTATTACGGACTCTGTGACTGATTTTGCAAGTTGCAGGAACTTGTTATGCCTAGAGACTTCAAAGGCTTCTTCGTTAAACTTTGGTTTAATGCTTAGGCCTTTAGTATTGTTTTGTTTAAAAAATGCCAGAATAGCCTTTTTGTCTTTTTTGTTTGCAGTTCTAATGTCTAGAGTTAAGCTAGCATTTCCGGCAACTGAGTTGAAGGTTTCGCCGCCTTGGATTTGGCTCAAGTTGCAGGTTGAATAGTACTCTAGAGATTCTGGTTTTGGAAAGTTTTGCTTGAGCTTTTGGTAAAAATCTACAAGTTGGTCAATGGCATTCAAGCCCTCCCATGGCCTAGAGCCGTGGGCGGAGAGACCCGTGGATTTGACCTCGGTAAACAAGATGCCTTTCTGGTTGGTTATAATTTTGTCGAGTCCCGAACCGCTATCTGGCATGACTACGCACTTGGTTTGAAAGCCAAATTTTTCTATAGCATGTTTGCAGCAGTTGTGTCCGCCTGCCTCTTCGTCTGTTGGGAGAAAAAGACAAATGTTGTAGTTGGGACTTGCATTAACTAAAGTAATAAAAGCATTAATTAAGCTGGCTGCTGGGCCTTTCATGTCGCCGGAGCCGCGAGCGTAGAGTTTGTTAGCTTTGACTACTGGTGTAAAGTCCTTGTCTTTGGCTGGTACGACATCTAGATGAGCATAGAATGTGAGTGCAGGTTTTTTAACTGATTGGGTGGCAATAATAAGAGTGGGGTAGCCATTTTTTTCCAGAATTTTTGTTTTAAGTTTAGTTTTACTATGTTTCTGTACATATTTTAAGACAAATTGTGTGACATTATTAATTTCCACTAGATTATAAGGAGTGGATTTGAATTGAATTAATTCTTTGGCAAGCTCTATTGTATTTAACATTTTATTTAAGTTAACTGTTGGACTTCATTACTATCTGGAGGTTTGGATTGTTTTGTGGTTTTATCATACTTAGATAATTAAATGAAGATAGAAAAAACCTTTCTGGAGTGAAAGGTTATGTAGGTTTTAGATTGGAGTGGTTATGCTTCCTAAAACTGACCTTTCATTGAAGGGTTTAAAATAATCATTCTAAAGTAACACCACATTATAATCATAAGTTTGACTAATCTACTTTTATTGTAGGTAAGAAAAAACTAGATTGCAATATTAAATTTTTAAAGTATACTTTTTTTAATAATTATGTTTTGTAGATGCTAAAAATCAAGGATTACAAAGTGGCTGTTGAGGGTCAGGAAATTTTGAAAGGTATTAATTTGGAAATTAAACCAGGCGAGGTTCATTGTATTATGGGACCGAATGGTGCTGGGAAGACGACTTTGGTAAATTCTTTAATGGGACACCCGAAATATAAGATTGTAGATGGGGAGGTGAGTATGGATGAGCAAGACCTTTTGAGTATGCAAGTTTTTGAGAGAGCTTGTAATGGTTTGTTTTTGGCTTTTCAGTATCCAAACGAGGTTAGTGGGGTCAGTATGTTAAATTTTTTGTTAGCCGCTTATAACTCGCAAATGAAGGCGCGTGATAGTGCTTTTAAGCCACTAAAGGCTTTTAAATTTAAGCGTATGATAGAGCCATTGCTGAAGGATTTGGATATAGATGCTGATTTTTTGGATAGGTATGTTAACCATGGCTTTTCTGGTGGTGAGAAAAAAAAATCAGAAGTGTTACAGCTTAAATTGTTTAGTCCCAAATATGCTTTGCTAGACGAAACTGACTCGGGACTAGACGTAGATGCCTTGGCGATAGTTTCTAAGGGTATCAATTCTTTAAAGTCAGATAATATCGGCATTTTGATTGTCACGCATTATCAGAGGATTTTAGACTATGTGAAACCAGATTTTGTGCACGTGCTTAAAGATGGGAAGATTGTGCAGTCTGGAGGCGCCGAATTTGCCTTGGAATTGGAGCAAAAGGGTTATAATTGGATAAGCTAGTTATATGAATCAAGACATTTTTGCTAATTTAGACCGTAAGACTTTTGAGCACAAAAATGACTATTCATATCAAAGTGATTTTGAGCGTGGTTTAACAGAGCAAATTGTTCGAGATATTTCGGCGGATAAAAACGAACCGGCATGGATGTTGGATTTTCGTTTAGATAGTTTGGCCAAGTATCAAGAAATGCCAATGCCTACTTGGGGTCCAGATTTAAGTGATTTGGATTTAGAGAAGATTGTTTATTACGCTTATGATAAAGCACAAGAAAATTCTAAAAGCTGGGACGATGTTCCAGAAGATATTAAAAACACTTTTGAAAAGCTTGGTATACCAGAGGCAGAAAGAGCAGTTCTAGCAGGGGTTGGTGCCCAATATGAGTCGCAGGTGGTTTATCATTCTTTAAAAGAACAATGGGAAAAGCTAGGGGTTATTTTTGAGGACTGCGATGTGGCTTTGCAAAAATACCCAGAGTTGTTTAAGAAATACTTTATGAAATGTGTGCCAAATACAGATCACAAGTTTGCTGCCTTGCATGGTGCTGTCTGGAGCGGGGGAACCTTTTTGTTTATTCCTAAGGGAGTCAAGATGGACCAGCCGTTACAGGCTTACTTTAGAATGAATGCTCCAAATCAGGGGCAGTTTGAACATACACTTATTATTGTAGAAGACGATGCTTCGGCACACTATATTGAGGGTTGCTCTGCTCCCAAATATGGTTCTTCGGCTTTGCATGCTGGGTGTGTGGAGGTGTATTGTGGCAAGAACTCTAGGGTTAGATACTCAAGTGTCGAGAACTGGAGCAAGGATACCTATAACCTGAACACCAAACGTGCTTTGGTGGATGCACATGCTGTCATGGAATGGGTAGGTGGCAATATGGGTAGCGGCACAACTATGTTATACCCCTGCAGTTTATTAAAGGGTAAAGGGGCACGAGCGGATCACTTGGGAATTGCCTTTGCGAATGCTGGTCAAAATCAGGATACGGGTGCCAAGGTTTTTTGTTTGGCAGATGAGACTAGTTGCAATATTGTTATGAAGTCTTTGTCTAAGGGCGGTGGGTTATCAACCTATCGAGGTTTGTTGCACGTGGCTCCTGGATTAAAATCTGTTGTTGCCAAGGTAGAATGTGATGCTTTGATTTTAGACGCAGAATCTAAATCGGTGACTATTCCAAAAATGGATATTCACTCGACTGATGTTGTGATTGCCCACGAGGCATCGGCTGGCAAGATTAACCAGGAAGACTTGTTTTATTTAACTAGTCGTGGGATTTCTTTGGCTCAGGCAGAGTCTATGATAGTCAATGGTTTTATTGAACCAATTATAAAGGAATTACCACTGGAGTACGCAGTTGAGATGAACCGGCTAATTGAGCTTGAAATGGAGGATAGTGTCGGCTAGTATGTTTGTATAAAATATTTGAACACGAAATGCAGTTAGAACTTGAAAAATTAGATTTATTAAGCAAAGACCACTTGTTGCGAGTGGATAATAGTGGCTGCCAACTTTTAGGACAGCTTAGTGAGTTTGAATACTCGAGGAATCCTAGCTGTGGATTTGTGCCTACAAAAGACCAACAACTCTGGTCTTTTGATGAGCAAAAACATGTGATTAATCTAAATTTAGAATTGAATAGGCAACGGGATTTTATGCTTATGTGTAGCCCTGGTTCCGATGTGCTTGTAAATTTGAGACTTAATAGTCTACGTGATTCTAAGATGCAAATTGAGACTGTGCTCCAGGAAGATGCTAAGTTAGAATTAAATATTTTGGTTGAGGATTCTAGTTTGGAAAGTTGTTTGGACTTGAAAGTATTAAACTTACTAATGGATTCAAATGCTAATTGTAATTTGAATATAGTTTATGATTTGCAGGGTAGTAGTAGGATTAATTTAGATGTAAAACACAAATTTTTGCAGTCAGCGAACTCTGGCAAGATTTTGATTAATGGAATTATGGATGAGCAATCTATTGCTCAGGTTAATGGATGCATTTATATTGGTGCAGATGCCAATAAAACCGATTCTGAATTGCGTCAGGAGGTTTTACTTTTGGGTGATAAAGCACGTAACTTTGTGACTCCAGCTTTGGAAATTTTTACAGATGATGTCAAAGCTGCGCATAGTGTGAGTGTGGCTCAGCTGTCTGAGGAGATTATGTTTTACATGGCTTCGCGAGGGTTAGATTTTTTGCAAGCAAAACAATTGTATAAACAAGCGATGAGGAATAAGTTATTTAGTTTTGATAAATTAGAATTCAATGTTTAAAGATCAATTTCCTATTTTTGAGAAACAACCAGACCTGGTGTATTTAGATACAGCAGCGACTGCCTTAAAACCAGCCTGTGTTATTGAGGCGGTTGTGGATTACTATACAAACTTTTCTGCCAATACAGAGCGAGGACTTTATCCCATTGCAGACCGGGCTACTTTGGCTGTACGCAATGCACGAAAACAAGTGGCTGAGTTTGCGGGAGCGAGTTCGGAAAACCTGGTTTTTACTTCTGGAGCAACTGCTGCAATAAACATGCTGGTAACATCGATTCTGGCTAAAGATTTGCCTGCTAGCGAGCTAGTTATGAGTGAGAGTGAGCATCACTCTGTTTTATTACCATTAATGTCTTACGGGCGAAAATATGGACACAAATTAAATTTAATTAAACTGGCTGCTAACGCAACTGTAGATTTGGATGGAATTTACAATGCTATCAATGCCAATACGCGTTTGGTGTCTGTGAGTTTAGCTTCTAATGTTCTAGGTGGAGATTTGGACTTAAGCAAAATCATTGAGAAAGCCCACAGTCTTGGAGCTTTGGTTTTGATAGATGCCTGCCAAGCTGTTGGCCATATGCATGTGAATTTTAAAGAGTTAGGAGCTGATTTTATGGTTTTTTCTGGTCATAAATTATATGGTCCGACTGGCGTTGGTTGTTTACTTGGAACCACAAAAGCTTTGGAGAATTTAGAGCCTGTGAGTTTTGGAGGTGGTGCGGTTGAATATATTCATGCATCTGGAACTGAGCCTGTAAAAATTGATTTAGTGCCAGTACCAAACAGGTTTGAAGTTGGAACCTTAGCAATTGCGCAAATAATTGGTTTGGCTGCAGCTGTGAAATTTTTGACTGATATTGGCATGCAGAATGTTATTGAGCATGAGCAAAAATTGCTTGAGTATACAGTATCAAAACTAAAGCAAATGGATTTCATTGAATTTGTTGGCAATCCAGAACTAAATAGACACTTGATTAGTTTTAACTTGCGAGGTGTGCATGCTCATGATGCTGCGGCTATGTTGGGCCAGCAAGCTATTTGTTTACGAGCAGGCAAGCACTGTACACAGTTACTGCATGATAAATTGGGAATAGTTGCAAGTTTAAGATTGAGCTTTGGTATTTATAATGAATTAGAAGATTGTCATAAGTTCTTAAAGGCTCTGCCAGAAATTTATAAGCTTTTTAATAGAAAATAGATGGATGCAAATATGCAAAACATATTGGACCACTACCACGAGCCAGAAAATGCTGGTGTTTTGCTAAATGCAACTAGTTGCATTGAGCTTAAAAACATCTCGTGTGGCGATGAAATTACAGTTTATGTTCAATTGTTAGATGGAGTTTTGCAAGATGTGAGCTTTCAGGGCAAGGGTTGCGCAATTAGTCAGGCTGCTATGAGTATGCTTTCTGAAGAGGTTAAGGGTATGCCAAAAGATCAGATTTTAGCACTGGATAAGGACTTTGTTTTAGAATTGCTTGGTATAGAGGTCGGACCAGTACGTTTAAA
>CAYVIV010000032.1:0-8578 GCA_964451705.1 uncultured Candidatus Peribacteria bacterium
AAGAATTCAAAGGAAAGTTATTTGCATTTTTTACCTCAGACAATTGCTTCTAACCTGCTTTTAGATCGTAGGTTAGTATTCAAGAATGCTAAATATAGTTTAGAATCTTGGCGTCATGTAAATCCTAGGACTTTATATGATAAGATTGTTTTTGTTCTAAATGATATCACAGAGCCAATGCATTTTTTGGATATAGTAAACAGCATTACGTCTCATAGTTTTGATATGAAAAAGGTCTCTTTGCAAGCTGTGCATAATGAGCTTATCTCTAATCCGGCCTTTGTTTTAATTGGTCGAGGTATTTACGCACTTAAAGCCTGGGGATACAAGGAGGGTACTGTTTCTGATGTTCTTGAAAGTGTTTTAGGTAAAAAAGGAGCTATGAATCTGTCTGACTTAACGAAAGAGGTTTTAAAGCTTAGAAAGGTTAAACCAATTACTATTCAAATTAATTTGAGTTCAAAAAAGAATAAATTCCGTAAAAATCGTCAAGGGCTTTACGAATTAGTTTAATTTTGTGTTATTCTTTTCCAACACTATATTGATAAACCAAAGTTGTAATCATCTTTGGTTTTTTCAGTAATAAATCCCTGACTATGCAGTTTTTCAATGGCACTTTGCATTGTTTGCATACCTTCTGCTTGATTTGTCTCGAGAACCGATTTGATTTGGAAGGTTTTACCCTCACGGATTAGGTTTGAGATTGCATTGTTTTTTAGCATGATTTCTAAGCCTGCAGTGCGCCCTTTGTCGTCTGCAAGTGGTAGGAGTTGTTGCCAAACTACGGCCTGGAGACTTTCTGAGAGTTGGTTGCGAATTTGATTTTGTTGATCACTAGCAAAAGTGTCAATGATTCTATCTACAGTTTTCGCAGCACCACTAGTGTGTAGGGTTGAAAGGACTAGGTGACCTGTTTCAGCAGCTGTAAGAGCTAGAGAGATTGTTTCGGCATCACGCATTTCACCAACTAAAATTACATCTGCTGCCTCTCTAAGTACTCCCTTGAGTGCTGATTGGTAGTCTTTTGTGTGTTTGCCAACTTCTCTTTGTTGAATTATTGATTTTTTGTTTGGATGTAAAAATTCAATTGGGTCTTCTATGGTAATTATATTATGTTCTTTGTTGGCATTGATTTCATTTATGATGGCTGCTAATGTTGTAGATTTACCTTGTCCAGTTGGGCCTGTGACTAGAACTATTCCTTGTTTTAGATTTGCGAGTTTTTTTAGCTGGCTTGGCAAATTAAGTTCATCTATAGATTTTATATCTTGTTCTATAATACGTAATACAGCACCTATACCCTTAGACTGCATGAAGACATTTACCCTAAAACGAGAAAGACCTTTAATGTTAATTGCAAAATCTATGTCTAGAGATTTGGCAAAGCTTTGTTTTTGTTCTTCATTCATAAGCTCCCCAATGTACTTTTCGGCCATTGTTTTTGAGAGTATTGGATGCTGTTGGATAGGAACTATTTTACCATGAATCCTGAGAGAAGGTTTTATACCTACACTAATATAAATGTCTGATGCCTTGTATTTTACTGCTGTTTGTAGCAGTTTTTGTAGGTCCATAACATCGTTTGGATTGTTTTGGGCTGCCGGTTGTTTTACTGGTGGCTCTGACTGTCCCTGTGACTGTGGTGCTGAATTATCCAAGTTTTTTTAGGTTAGTTCATATTATTATATCATAAATTACACTAAAAAAACAGTCTGATTCTAGTTTTTAACTCTTAAAACAATTTATAATTCTCTAGTAATTTTATCTAAGAGATCTAGAGCTTCTTTTTTTGTATTAACTCGAACTAAGTCAAATCGAAAATGAGCAGCATTTGGAATCCCTGTGATGTAATTTGCTAGATGCTTTCGCATTTCTATCATGCCTATGCGTTCACCTTTAAAAGCACAAGCAAGCTCAATTTGTTTTTTGACTGTTGGGATTTTTTCTAGCAGAGTTTGAGGTCCTTTAAATGTATTACCTTTAAAATGTTCAACTATCTCTTTTAATATCCAGGGGTTCCCATATGTGGCTCTGCCAATCATGAGACCGTCTAGATTCTTTAATTTGTTAACTGCATCTGTGACTGTTTTGATATCTCCATTACCAGAGACTGGGATTTGTAAATGTTTTTTGATTTCGTAGATTGGTTCAAAATCAGCAGTGCCAGTGTATTTTTGTTTGGTTGTGCGACCATGGATTGCAATATGTTTAGCTCCAGCATCTTCGAGTTTTTTTGTGAATATTTTAAGTGTTTCTAAGTCTAGTTTATGAAATCCTAGACGCATTTTTACAGAAACGTCTAGTTTGGTTGCATTTGCTGTGGCCTCGACAATTCTGGCAGCCAAATCGGGGTTTTTAAAGAGTGCAGAGCCATGGCAGGAGTTTACTACTTTAGAGGATGGGCAGCCCATATTAATGTCTATCCCATCGACGCCCATGTTTTCTAGCAATTTTGCACATTCTGCAAAGTTTTCGGGGTCTTTACCAAATATTTGGGCTATAATAGGTCTTTCGATTTCTTGATATTCTACTTTTTGAAAGCTCTTTTTAGAGCCATATTTTAGCCCATCGGAAGATGTGAACTCCGTATAGCAAATAACCTCTGGAGTTATCTCTTTAATTAGTTGTCTATATGCTGAATCCGTATACCCCTCCATGGGAGCTAGTAGAATCATGGGTTTGTGATTTTTTATCCAGTTTTTCCAGCGAAACATTCTAAAAATTATATACTTGTTTTTAACACTAAAATTTTAATTTGTCTAGAGATATGAGTTTTATTTATAAAATATTTTGGCACCATTTGCTGACTTAATGCGTAAATCGATATATTCGTAATTATTACTATCTGGTTTGAGCTGTGAAAGAGCATAACTTAGTTTTTGGATTTGAGTTTTGTAATCATAGCTCATATCTATCCAAATATAGGTTCCGGAATCTATTAAAAAATGAATTTCTTGGGCTTTGGGTAAATATTTAATGTTTTTAACATTGAGTTTTGTTTGTTCTTCTAGGTAATTAAGGGCATTTACTGTAAATTGAATTTTTTCTGGAGTAATAATTTGCATGCCTTCTTCGAGCTTGATTCCAGGCAAGAGAATTTCTGGTAAATCAATTGGTTTGGCTTGCACTCTTGTTATAACACCTGTTTGATTTACTACAAAATAATTTACTTCGATCTCTTGTTGTGAAAAATAAGCTAGGTCTTCAAATTTTTTATAAGTGATGATCAGGTTTTTGGGGAATTTTTTGATAATTTTTAACTCTTGGATTTGTGGGTAGCTTGTGACTATACGTTTAATTAACTGTCTTTTCTTAAGGAGAATTAAATTTTGCTTTTTAATATCGAATGTTATTTTGCTGATGATAGAGTCTTGAATTTGTTTATTAGATTCAAGAATGATTACAGACTGGATTTTGAAAACTGGGCTGAAAAATAAGACATAAGTAGTTACTAGGATGCAAAAAATGCCAATTATATGCTTTTTTGAGACTTGAATTGATTTTTTTGTTATTCTTTTTTTGTGTCGCATTTTGTATTAATGTTTATTTACGATTATAATACACTTAATTTTTAATAATAGTTACATGAATTTTTATCCAATTATAGTTGTAGGTGGGGGAGTCTCTGGAGCGTCAGCTGCTATGTATGCTGCACGTTTTAATTTAAAAACTTTAGTTTTTGCAGAACAGCCAGGTGGATTAATCACTACAACGCACTTGGTAGAAAACTATCCTGGAATTAAATCAATCAGTGGTCCTAAAATGGGGATGGTCTTTTTGGAACATGCCAAGGAAACTGGTGCAGAGTTTAAGTATGAGACAATTGTAGAAGCTCAAAAAGTTAAAATTCCACAAGGCCACGAGTATGCTGGGGTAGATGGCTTTCGAGTTGCTACAAAATCAGATGAGTATTTTTGTTTAACTTTGGTGCTCGCAACTGGTACTGAACACAAACATTTAAATATTCCTGGAGAGCAAGAGTATAAGAATAAGGGAGTCTCTTACTGTGCGTTGTGTGATGCAGGATTTTTTAAGGAGAAAACAGTTGCGATTGTTGGTGGTGGAGATACCTCCGCAATAGATGCCAATATACTGTCTCAACAATGTTCTAAGGTATATGTGCTTGTGCGTAAAGATTATATGAAAGCAGAGCCAATTAACTTAAAGAGAATTGAGGATGATCCTAAGGTAGAAATTCTTTATAACACAGAGGTTTCTACTATCGAAGGCAATGCAGAGACAATGACGCATGTTATGTTGAAGGATGGCTCTAAAATGGATTTAGATGGTCTTTTCGTAGCAATTGGATGGAATACTAAAAGTGAGCTTGCAAAGCAGTTAGGAGCTGAATTAAATGCTCGTAATGAGGTAGTTATTAACAGAGAAGCAGAAACATCTGTACCTGGACTATATGCAGCAGGAGATGTTACAGATGCACATTTTAAGCAAGCTATTATTGGAGCAGCAGAAGGTGTGTATGCTAGTGTACAAGCCTTTAATTATATTCAAAATTTGAAAACAGCTGCTTAGTTAAGTAAGAGTTTTAAAAAGGGCCCGCTAGCGGGCCCTTTTTACTATCTAAAACTAAATATATCGAGGATATTTTTGAGTTTTTGTTGCCATGGTGAGTTTTGACTTAGTAGTGAGTTTTCTTTTAATTGTTTGACTTTTATAAGAATTTTAGTCATTTCAGAAATTGTAATGGTTTTGCCTGGTTTAAATTCACCATCACTGTAACCTTTTACTATTCCAAGTTTGCTAGCTGCCATGACAAAGTTTTTAAACCATGCATCGTTTGGTACGTCTTTATATGTACTGATCTTGAGGTTACCAGGAATGTTGGCTGTCATTAGAATTATTTTAAGTGCTTCTGCACGGCTAACAGATTGGTATGGTTTAAAGGTTCCATCCTCATAGCCTTTTACAACACCTTTGTTTTTGAGAGTCATAATCGGTGTAAAGTACATAGAATTAGCATGAATGTCTGAGAATTGACTAGTTTCCACGGTGCTTGGTTCTATTTCTAGAATTTTGGTGACCATATCACTGAGTTTTCCACGAGTCACGTCTTGCATGGCTTGGTCTGTTTTATTAATAAATCCTATTTCACGAGCTTTACGTATGTAGCCTGTATACCAAGGTTCTTGAGGTGAGCTTGCATCTGTGATTTCAAAAATAGATGAAATAGATTTGAGCACTGGTCGTTTGTAATTTGTGACCATAATCACCATTCTACCTGTGGTATTTGTTTTAAAGTATGCTTTGTTCTCGATTATTTCTGGCTCGGCGTCAAGCAGAGTATAGTCTTTAGTTTTAAGGCTGTATGAGTATAGAGCTAAATCTTGAGTTTGAGCTAAGTACTGGCTTGGAATCATGTAGGTTAGTCCAATTTCTTTAGAAGACTGTAGTGCTCTTGATCCAATTTCAAAGGTTTTAATAAACTTAGTTGGCAGAGTAGTTTTGTCAAAGTGTTTTTCATGTACATTGAGTAGGTCTAAGCCACCTTGGCTATAGTCTTGTACGTCGGTTAGGCGTTGGAACTCTGCTGTTAATTGTTTGTCGGATGTTTCTTGTCTAGTAAATTTATTAAATGTACCTGATTTGCTGTAATTGCTGGTTGAGGTACCACCTCCAGTGTCAAAAGGAATCGCCTGGTTAGCAGCTGCAATGACTGTGGCATGATTTGTAATGATACAACTTTTGTTACCTACATGATAGAAACAATGGTTTTGAGTACCACTTAACTTGGTACCAGAACATTTATTAATTGGGTAGAATTTCTGTCCTGGGTTTAATTGAATTCCCCAGAATTCACTTAGATTGTTATCAAGACAGATTGTAATTGCTTTACTAAATGCTAGTTTAGAGACATTAGAGCCAATTTTAACTGCATTAGATGCATCTATTAGATTTGAGTATGTTCCACTAACACCACCAAGTTTATCAAATTGAAACCCGTCGTATGCAGCCTCGGCAAAAATAACTGTGTCTTTAGGGATTTCTAGAGTTAGGTTAAGGTCTTCGTCGTTTTGGATTTCTATACTATTGTTTTCGGCAGCAACTGCATCATCAAGTTTAAACTCAACAGCTTTAGTAAAGTTGGCTCTTTCGGTAAGGACAGTGAAACTATCTAAGTTTTTATTCATAGTACTACCATCGGGATTGGTAATTTGCACACTTGTGAGATCTATAGCTGATCCATTATCTTTAGTAAATGTGCTTCCAACAAGAGCTTTGGTGTTTTCTTTTTTCAAGAAGTTCACTACTGGAGCGTTTTTGTCTACTATAACTTTGTTGGTTGCAACTTTAGCTAGACCAGCTTTTTCTTCTGAGACAAAGACTGGATCTTTGGTAGCTGCACTCTCTATCTGCTCAACTGTTTTGGTACAATCACTAATCTCGTTAGTAGTTTGGATTAGACCTCCTTGTGTTAGTAGTTGTGTAAGACAGTTGGCTGTTAGGGAAATAATGCTATTTTGGTCGTTTTTAATAGAGTATGTAGTGTTTACTACAGGAGTTTGGTGTGTGATTTTGTTTCTTTGGATTGTAAATGTAGATGTACCTAAGTTATGAATCGCAATAGTGTTGTCTGTAAAGGCAGATTTTTCTAGAGTTACATCTTGACTGTTTGTAGCCAGGTTTTTAACTGCTGTAGTGTTGTTTGTAAGTTCTGCTTTGGAGACAGTTAATCGAGCATTTTTATTGTCTACTCCTATTAGTTTTTTATCTATAATTGTCGGTGTAGCGTAGCTAGCTGCTAGATTAATATGAGTTTTGGCATCTTCAGCTTTAATACCAATACCTGTTGCTGCAGTGTCTGACCTTAAGATATTAGAATTTCCAAGACTCACAGTGTAGTTATCATTAGAAAGTTCGGAGGCAATTGTATGAATATCAATTGCGTAATCTCCAGTTATATTGTTGCCTGTTAAACTTGGACTTGTACCATAGGTTTTAATTGCTGTGGTAGTATCACCGCTAAAGGTGTTGTTGGTAAGGGTGCTACTTGTAGCATCTTTAAAGTAAATATTTTCGGCTGTAGTACTGTTTATTGTATTTGTATTAAATGTTGAGTTAGCTCCTGTAACTATTGCACTTGGTAGGGTGGAGTTTGAGATTGTGGCATTGGCGCCAGTTACTACGATAGGATCGTTTACTCGACAACTGTCTAGAGTAATGTCCGAACCGCTTAGAGTTAAACTATTATCACCTGTATCTATGGTTGTTGCAGCATTGGAACATGTGACATTTATAGTTTGATTTGTAATGTTTAGAGCATCAATGTTTATGTTTCGTTTAATATCTAAAGCTGAACTATTGCCAACTTCTGTAAGTGCATTGCTTAAATAAGTATGATAAGTGATAGCACCTCCATTTTTGGTGGCCTTTAACCTGTAATCTATAAGGTTGTTATCTAATGCATCTGTAGTGTAGAAAGGAGAGAAGTTTAATTTACCATTGACTTTGATTCTACCACCAACTGCAGCATCGTCATCGTGGACGGGCCCATCTGCATGATTATACCAGTTGCTAGCAGCAATTACCTTATTTGTAGCATCGTTATTTTGGATGGCGACCTCTGTATTGGTAGCATTGTTATTATCTACAAATTTGCTGGTTGAAACGTTTAAATCATTGGCATCAGCTGCCACTTGGATAGCAGTTTGGCCATCCACTAGATTAAAGGTAGAGCCTGTAATGGTTGTAGCTGCATGGGCATTAATGTCTATGCCAAGTGCATTTGTATTGTGCGAAGTGTGATCGTCGATAGTAACGGTTGCTGTGGCACTGTTGACCTTTAGACCGACAGTACTTGCATTTTTGATAACAGTGTCATGCAATGCGGCAGAGTTTGCGAGATTAATACCTGTGGCAAAGCCATCTATGGTATTAACTTTAGCGTCATTAGCAGGGTTACCGATAGTTGTACTGTTGGTAACTCCACTAATATCTAGACCAATTACACCACCGGCAGAACTTGTGATTGCATTAAGTTCCATAACAAGATCTGTAGCTGCAGTGATTATGAGACCATGTGTTAGTTTATTTGTGAGTGTATTGTCAGAGATAGTGACTGTGCCAGTAAATTTACCGGCTAGGTCAATACCTTTATAGCTATCGTTGGCAGCATCTACTGCCTGAATAGTATTATTGGTGATAGTTAATGTAGTGTATGGCCCAGCTCCGCTTGAGCTAATTGCAGTTTGATTATTATCAGCTTTAATGGCTGTATTATTTCTAATGATTGCATTATTTGCTTTAACATCGATAGGGGAGTTGAAGGTGGTTGCTTCTAAGATAGCATTAGCTCCATTAACTGTTGTGGCTCCTGTAACAGTTGAATTTTGAATGGTAGCACTTGCTGCATTAATTGCTATTGTAGAGCCAACCGCCACATTATTTACTAATGTTGTTGCAGCGCTTATTGTTAGGGCTCCAGTTATGCTACCATTGGTAAACGACGAATTGATATCGTTTACGGCAACTGTGCTAGCAAACTTACAGTCTGTAAAGTCCACATTACTGGCAGCAATTGTTAGACCAGCAGTAAAGTTTGTAAAATTACCAGCGTCTTCAA
>CAYVIV010000033.1:0-6465 GCA_964451705.1 uncultured Candidatus Peribacteria bacterium
TTTTACATGGGTTAAGTTTGGCTTATTATAGCCTTTTTCTTCTGAATAACAAAGGCTTTTTGTTGCAAATGGTTGACAAATTTAAAATCCGTTGTAAAATTAAGGTAATTAATTATAATTTTAAATTATGGATACCCCTAATAATAATAATTTAATTAAAGATCCAAATCGTTTGCTTGAATATATGCCATCAATTTCTGTAGAGGAATTAAAGGAATTACAGGCAATATCTGAGGACAAAAAGTGTTTACTTGATAAGTTGATTGCTAGTGTCGATACCAGTTCTACTACGCAGGCTACACGAGAACCTTGTGGGTCAGGAGTTTACAGACCTTATGATTGTAGTAGGCTTTTAGAATATTCTCCTGACAAAGAAGAGCTAACAATACAAGAAGAAGAAAATGCTAAGCAGGCATATGAATTTTTTGAAGATTTAACTTTCAAAGATATCTTGCAAGCATTTAATAGCCTTGCAGAGTTTGCTGAATTGATACAAAGAATTTTTGGATTAAGACCAGAGCAAATTGTCTCTATTTTACTTACATTAACTCTTTGTATTAAGTGTGGTGATAAGATAACGGTGACTGAGCCTAACGCAGAAGCATCAGGAGTGGAAGCAGTAGCTACCACCACTTGTAGACCTAATGTGAATTTATCTGTTGTTGAGACTAATAATGTGATTACTATTAATAAATTTAAATTAGTCTTGGTAGGTGATGATAATGACGCTATGCAAGCTGCTTTAGAGGCAGGTATGATTCCAGTTGTTTTTCCTACAGGTAAGCAAGTGTTTTCAACACAAACTAAAATAAGAAGGATAATTTCTGAAAATCAGGCTTGTCTTTTGAAAGCTTTAAATCAGTTAGAAGACAATGAGACTGCACTTCAACTTGTCGTTGATTATAGAGGACGTGTGCATCTTGAATTTATAATTCGAGAATTAGATGGAGAAGGTACAGCTTCAATACCAGTTCTTGGACATAAGTATGCTTGTGTTGTAAAGTAATGGTTTTGATGACTTAGAGTTAAACTAATAAAAGCCTCCGCGTTGGAGGCTTTTTATTGACTAAAGGTTTTTAATTTTGTTTTTGTAAGCTCGCTAACTTTGAGAGTTAGAATTTGTGTGGTTTCGGTTTGCAATTAGCTAACTACATAATTAATAATTCTTCCTGCTACGTATATTACCTTATGTATTGTAGCATCTTTCAGAAATTTTGCAGCTTCTGAATTTTCTGCTAGAGTTTGAGCCTCTTGCTGCGTTGCATCTTTAGCGATTTGGACTGTGTCTCTGAGTTTGCCATTTACTTGGACGGCTAAATTGATTGTATTACGAACAAGTTTGCTGGGGTCGGCTTGTGGTAGCTTGGATTCAAAGATGCTAGTACTGTGGCCGAGATTATTGTGCCAGAGTTCTTCGGCCAAGTGTGGGCAGAGTGGGGCTAAAATTTGGGCGAGAATTTCTAGGCCAGTCTGGTCTATGCCGGTTTGGTTGATTGTGTTGTAGAACTCCATAAGAGCTGAGACCACTGTGTTGAACTGAAAGTTCTCATAGTCTTTGTGAGCCTTGTCTATTAGTTTGTTGAGATTGTAGTCGTACTCTTGTTGTTGATCGCCTTTGAGTGGGGTTGGTTTTTGGTAGAGGCTCAGGAGTTTGTCGCGGAAGCGTAGAATACCGACAATACCTTTTTCTTGAAAGTCACCTCCGTCTTCAAAGGGTCCTTGGAAAGCTAGATGCATGCGGAAGATATCTGCTCCAAATTTATTAACATATTCGTCTGGGGAGACCACGTTACCTTTGGATTTGCTCATTTTGGCTCCGTCCTTAGTAATGAGTCCCTGGTGAATGAGCCGGGCAAAGGGTTCATTGGAATTTAGATGGCCTAAATCGCGCATAACTTTGTGAATAAACCTGGCATAAAGTAAGTGCATGCAGGCATGCTCTGGTCCTCCAGTATAGCAGTCGATTGGTAGCCAGTTGTCTATTTGCGAGGCATCAAAAGCTTGGTCGTCTAAATCACTAAAAGGAAAGCGCATTTGGTACCAACTAGAACACATAAAGGTGTCGAGGGTATCTACTTCTGGGGTGTAGCCTTTACCAAAGATTTTTTCTGTACGTTGCTTGAGTTCTTGGGATTGGGCTAGAGGCGCGGTGCCTGTAGGCTTAAATTCAACATCGGTTGGTAGTAGCCATGGCAAGTGTTCTTGGGGAACTGCCACAGGATTACCCTGTGGGTCGTAAACAATTGGTGTTGGACAACCCCAATATCTTTGCCGGGTAATGCTCCAGTCGCGAAGGCGGTAAGTAGTTTGTTTTTTACCAAGATTGTCACTTTCTAGTTTAGCGACAATTTGTTCTGTAGCTTCTTGAGTACTAAGCCCATCGAATTCTCCTGAGTTTATTAAGGTTCCTTCGTGAGTAATAGCTTGTTTTGTGAGGTCTGGAGAATCTTTTTCGGATTTGATAACCTGAGGGATTGCCAGCTTATATTTTTGGGCAAATTCATAATCACGTTGATCGTGCGCCGGTACAGCCATAACACAACCAGTACCGTAGGAGGCTATTACGTAGTCGGCTACCCAAATCTCTAATTTTTCTTTACTTAGAGGATGAAGACAATAACTACCTGTAAAAACTCCGGTTTTAATACTTTGAGTGTTGGATCTATCTATTTCAGATTTGAGAGCAGCTTGCTCTTGATAGTCTTTTACTGCAGCTGCCTGTTGTGGCGTAATCAGTTTTTGTAAGATTTTATGTTCTGGGGCTATTACTAAATAACTTGTTCCCATGAGTGTGTCTGGGCGGGTGGTGAAGACTTCTATAGACTCTTGAGGATTGTTTTCTATAGGAAATTTCACAAGGGCACCGCTAGATTTGCCTATCCAGTTAGTTTGCATAAGCTTTGTGTTGTCTGGCCAGTCGCAATCAGAAAAATCTAGTAGTTCTTCGGCATAGTCAGTGATTTTGAGAAACCATTGAGAAATGCTTTTTTGGATAACCTTGGCTCCAGAGCGCTCTGCGGTTCCATCTGGAAGTACTTGTTCGTTGGCCAGTACAGTTTGATCGACTGGATCCCAGTTGACCAATGCCTCTTTTTTGTAAGCGAGACCTTTTTTAAAAAGTTCTAAAAATACCCATTGGGTCCACTTGTAATACTCTGGGGTTGAGGTGGTAACTTTTGGATCTATGTTATACATGCCTCCAATTTTTTGAATTTGGGTTGCCATGACTTCTACATTGGTATTTATGCTTTCTGATGGGTGAATCCCGGTTTTAATAGCATAATTTTCTGCAGGTAGCCCAAAGCTATCAAAGCCAAAGGGTTGAAAGACATTATAGCCATTAAGCTTTTTGTAGCGTCCAAAAGTGTCTGTACCTCCATAAACATACCAGTGTCCAAGGTGTAACTTGGAGCCAGATGGGTAGGGGAACATTGTCAGATTGTAGAAGAGATTTGGGTCTTTGGAATCAGGTTTTGCTTGATTTTGAGACCATGTCTTTTGCCATTTGCTTTCTATTTCCGCGAAATTGTAGTCGGACATTGATTGAAATCAGTTAAGTTACCAAAATTCTACTGCTTTTTAGGCCTGATTACTAGGCTTTTTAGAATTAGGTTTTGACTGTCAATTAATATAGATACACTAGTTGATAGGTAGTGATTTTTATGGTATAATAATATGATTTAAGTAAAACTATGAGTTTAGAGAACTTTTCTCAGTTTAAAGATGATTTAGCTGCTAAGGAACGTCAAGTGCAGGAGCAAGAATCCAACAAAGAAGAGTTGGTGGATGAACAGCGTGTTTTTGAGCTACTTTCTAGTGTTTATGATTCTTTACAAGGATTAGAAGAAAAGCAGAGGCACAAGGCAATATTTATGTTGATTGATTTAGTTTCAGAATATCGCATGGAGTTAGCTAGTACACAAATTGATACTAAATCGGAGCTGCGTACTTTGGCAATAGGTATCCAGGATACATTGGAGCAGATTAGCTCTCAACCAGATAAGCTAACTTTGTTAGATATTCATAATTTAAACCAGCAGCGCTTAGATTTAGAGGATAAGATTGGTCATTTAAGTAATGAGATCAGTTTTAAAGATGAATTTTTAGAAGCTCTAGTTCTGAATAGAACTGATGCTATTTCTGAAATGAAGGCTGAGACAAAGAATCATAGTATTTGGAAGGATTTTGATACTTATGTTAATATTCCAACCCTGGGTTTGGTCAGTTTAATTGGAGATATTCATGAGCCAGATGTACTCACAAAGTTAAATTCAATATTAGAGCGAATTAATTTAATCGATTTAAAGATTAAAGATGCGAATTTAGCTCTTGGTGAGCTTAAACGAAGAAAATTTTACTTGTCGCAGAAATTGGCAATTGCGGAATTTAATTTTAAGAGCTTGGTTGGAATCCCAGTCGCAGATCAAGCTTTTAAGGTTTCTTCGCAATTTAGGGACTTGACACCAGAATATATTTCAACTGCAGTAGACCCTAAGCATAGGGACTTTATTGACTTTATTAGTTTGGAGCACACAGAGGGTTTTTCTGGTAAATTATCTCAGTATATGAAATCCGTAACTGCAGTCGAGAAGCAAGGACGAGGAGGGAGTTTAACTTTGAGTAAGGCTGCTATTCATGCAGAAATTGTTGATGCTGAGTTTTTAGCTAGCCATGCTGATTTAGGATCAGTGGTGCAAGTGAAAGAGGGTAGTGTAGCTGGACCTTCGAAGCGTTATGCTAGGTTTTGTCCAGAAGTACGAGGCTTACTGGCTCAGGGTTATAAGCACAGAAAAATTTCTTCGAACCTTGTTAGCAATCAGTTAAACCCAATGCAGGAGACTTTACATAGTGTTTTGTATAGAAAAGCTGGTCAGAAGATTGAGTACTTTGTAGTAGGTCAAGAGCGTAGCAAGTCACAACCGGGTTTTAGATTGATTAGTCAATCAAATTTGGAGACTGTTGCTATTGATAATTTACTTGTAGATGTTCAAGATTTTAGAGTGCGTGAGAGTGTTTTGTTAGAATTGTTTAATGAGAATCATCAATTAGATTTTTTTACTGCAGGGTTTATTAATTTAAATGATGGTCTTAACGATTTGCAGAATTTTTTATTTGAGAGTGGGTTTGATGGATCTCAACAGATGATTACTGGTGCTAAAACCCAAGCCTTGGTTGATTATGTAAAGGAGAAAGGTGGTAACTTAAAGCAAAGTTTAGAGCAGTTGAAGCTGATGATTCCTGATATGAAGGACTTTGTAAAAGAGTTTGCGTGGATTCGAGATGTTAGCCCTAAAAATGACTCTTTAATTCAAATAGAGTCTAGGTTAGACCAAGTGGAACAAAGTCTTAAGCTTTTAGAATCAAGGCAACTTGATAAGCTTTGCAATGTGTTTTTGGATGACAACTTAACAGCTGACACCTTAACAAGTTGGTTTATAAAGGATGGGATAGTTATCTTATCGTCAATTATTGTTGCAGTAGCAGCAGTATTGTTGGCAGTACCAAGTGGAGGAACTAGTTTGAGTTTGTTAGGAGTTTCTGCTGTGATTGCAGGGGGTAGCTTAGTTGGTTCAGAGCTTGGCTATTTAGTATCTGATCTTGTTGGAGAAAAGGTTTATGGGCAGGATTATGATAATCTGCCAATTTTTTTAAAAGCAGATAACTGGCAAGAAATTGTATCGGCTTATGGTCAGCAATTTGCAGTGCAGTGGGTTTCGACCTTTGCTTTAATGGGACTTGGTCGTTTGGCTGGTGCACAGTTGACTAAATTCATTGGGAATAATACCATGTCGGATAGTTTGAAAGGGCAGGTAGCAAGATCTTTAGCTAAGGTGCCAAGAATTGGTTATACCAAGGTGGATTTAAGTCAAGCGACGGGTCGAGGAGAGTTTATTAAGAGATATTTTACTGAAGTTCTTGAAGAAGTTGGAGATGAAACTGCTGAGGCATTGGCAGCTGCTGTAGATAAGAGACTTGGTTTTTTGGTAACTTTAGTTTTATGCACAAATTCTAAAAATATGCGCACACATTTAGATGGCAAACAGGTTAACTTACTGTCATCTTTTAAAGACGGTAATACTATGAATTCTGAATTTATTTATGATGTAAATGAACATATTACACAGGAATATTTGCAGCAAAAGTTTGAGGGGTCTATTATAGGAGTTGATCCAAATGGATGTTTTGTAGTGTCTCAATCGGTAGTGACTAAAACTGGAAAGAAGGTGCATATTATGAAGTTTCGATCTTCTGCTGCAAATGTCAACTTTTTATCGGACTTAACACCTGAGTACATTAAAGCCTATGGTTTAGACTTATCTCAGCAGGCAAATTCAGATTTTAGTTATAAATCTTTAGGCCCTCCACGAGCAGGAGAACTTTCTTTATTAGGTTATTTACAGGTTAATGGATACAAAATCAGTGAGTTTTCTGAAACTGGATTTGTAGCTTCTTATCAAGATACTC
>CAYVIV010000033.1:6565-8194 GCA_964451705.1 uncultured Candidatus Peribacteria bacterium
TACAAAATCAGTGAGTTTTCTGAAACTGGATTTGTAGCTTCTTATCAAGATACTCAAATAAGCTTTCACTTAGCATCTCATTCTCATGTGGACAAAGCCTTGCCTGCGATGCCTGTAGTACTGGGACAAGATACAAATGTAGATTCATTTGGTCCCGATAAAACTCAAGCATTGACATTTGATTTTAAGCCATATGCGGATAATATTGATGGTTTAGAAATTGATGGAATTGACTATGTGATTAAGGATGCTGGCTATGTGGGTGCGATAATAAAAGCTTTGGAAAACAGAGGGTTTTCAGTTGTTAAGAGAGATAGTGGTTTACTGACGACCAAGGGTGTTTTCAGTCAAATTATTAAGATTGAGGACAAGACTTATCGAGCATATTTTGAATCTGTATACAAAAAATGGTTACAAAATAAAACTAGCGAGCAGGTTGTAAGTGATTTTCAAGATGCTTTAAAATTATTTGCTGTTCTGAAACCTCAAGAGGTTTCCTCTAATGTTCTTGTGAATATCTTAGTTGATTTAAGAAAGGATAACCCTGAGGCTTTTGAGTTGATTAGTCAGGTTCAAGATAAAAAGTTATTGGTTGAGACTCAATTATTTCAGGATGTTTTAGAACGCAGGCCAGTTAAAAGATTAACCTCTCAGAATGGACCATTTAATGCGTACTTTGGTAAGACGGCAGGTAGTGGTGGTTTTGGAATTCAGGAATATGTCTTATATAAGTCACCTCAAACTGGAGACGTTACTATAGCATGTCATAAAACGTGGCATCAGAAGATTTCCCCGCAGCAAGTGGATAAAGAAATTCAAGGTTTTGTTGAGGCTAATGCTTGGAATGATTCAGGTATTATCAAGCTTTTGGAGCATGGGCATAACTTTTTAATTTCGGAGACCGGTGGTAATGCTTTAGATATGTTTAGTGCTATGGATAAATTACAACCTGTTGAATGGTTCAGTTTGTACATGAAGCAATTGCAAGTAAATAAAACGTTTTGGAAAAATGGTTTTTTTCATGGTGATATGAAAGCAGCAAATGTGTTGACTTTTGTGAATAATAATGGAGAAAGAGTGGTTAAAATTATTGATCTTTTACCAACTCGTGTTTTTAAATCTATTCAGACGTTTATTGATAAACATGGAGTAGAGAGGGGTGTTTGGCCTCATACATACGCATTTCGTGGGCCTGCAATAAAAAAAGCAAGAACTTTTTATTCTACTCAATTTAAACATGATGTAAATCTACAATTGCAGCCTATGTATAGTAACTATGAGATTCAGACTAGGATTGCTAAAGCTCATGATATTCGTGGACAGGGGATTGCACTTGAACAGTTTATTGGACATCGGATAGGAGGAGACTTGTCTAAATTAACTACTGCACAACAGGATGTTATAGTGCGAGCCAATCTTATCGCGAAGCAGGCTACGGATATTATGGAAGCAAGTAAATCAGATTTCATGGTTAGGTTAGAAGGTATAACGCAGGAACTAATTAAGGAGTTTAGTACCCCACCTGTTGCTTCTGCAACAGTGGTAAAGCAAGCCCCGACAGTAGTAAAACAAGCCCCGACAGTGGTAGATCCAGCTGCGACAGTGGTAGATCTAGCTCCAACAGTTCCA
>CAYVIV010000034.1:0-6329 GCA_964451705.1 uncultured Candidatus Peribacteria bacterium
TCCTCCCAGATTCAAGCCGGATTTCACGTGTCCGACCCTACTCAGGAACATCCTAAGACGGTATATACATTTCGCATACGAGACTATCACTCTCTTTGGTTAAACTTTCCAGTTTATTTTGCTATGAATATACAATCTATATTGGAGTCCTACAACCCCTGGCCGTAGCCAGGTTTGGGCTTCTCCCATTTCGCTCGCCACTACTCTGGGAATCTCGTTTGATTTCTTGTCCTCAGTTACTAAGATGTTTCAGTTCACTGAGTGTCCTCTAACTTACGTTAGTTGCTAGGCATTACCCTAGCAGGGTTTCCCCATTCGGAAATCCCCGGTGCAAAGCTTGTTAGCAGCTTCCCGAGGCTTATCGCAGCTTACCACGTCCTTCATCGGAATCTAGAGTCGAGGCATCCACTATATACATTACGTAACTTATTCTTTATTCTTTTTATTCTTTAATCAGCATTTCTGCTGATTACGATGATTGCTTGTTTTTCGCTATGTAAAGGAGCATTTTCCGTTTCCATCTCTTAACTGTGAATTTATTATACTCATATCGATTTTGAAGTCAAACCTTTTTTAGCTTTTTTTTCGCTTTCTTAAAAGAAACGCCCAAAGACCTTAACTGTTAATGTATCTAAAACCCCAAATAGGTACAGAATTGAACCTATTACACATAGGCCACCTATAATAATATATAAGTTAATTGTCCCCCCTGTTAGTAGCCATTTTTCGGCCCAGGCGTTTTTACCAGTAAATCTATAAAGAGGCTCGCGATACTTGATGATCGCAAACCCCACTGCTGCAAATAGTATTGATAAGATAAATCTTTTCATTTGTTTTGTTTAGATTCCTTGCAGGAATTCTATTTTAGCACCTAGCTTGTTGAGTCTATTTACTAAATCTTCATAACCCCTGTTAATAGAGTATACATCTTTTAATGTAGAAATTCCATCTGCAGATAATAATGCAATCAACAACAAGGCAGCTGGTCTTAGTGCTGGTGGGCACTTGATATCATTGGCTACAAATGTAGTACCACCTTGTATATAGACCCTATGAATATCGGCCTGCCTGACTGTGGCACCAAGCTTGTTTAATTCTGTGTAGTAAATAGCTCTATGCTCATATGGCCAGTCGTGGATTAGAGTTGTACCCTGTGCTTGAGTGGCAAGTAAGGCAAAAAATGGCAAATTATCCATATTTACACCAGGATATGGTCGGCACTCTAACTTCTCTGAGGGAGCACATAAATTTGATGGGTGAATAGTGAGATCTACTAATTTGATAAAGTTGTTATCACCAAGATAGGTCTCAGACTTGTCGTAACGAAGCCCCATCTTGGATAATTTATAAAGCTCGAGCTCTAAAAATTCTATCGGACAGCCCTTTAAGCTAAGTGTTGATTTTGTGACGACTGCTGCGGCCAAGAAAAACATAGCCTCTATAGGATCTGGTGAAATTGTATACTCAACTGTTTTATTAATAGTCTCGAGTCCTTTGACCTGCAATGTAGTTGTACCGATACCTCGAAACTCTACTCCCAGGACCTCTAGAAATTTACACAAGTCTTGAACCATGTAGTTAGCACTGGCGTATTTAATTTGTGTGACCTTAGGTGATAGGGCAGCTGCCAGAATAGCATTTTCTGTAACTGTGTCCCCAGACTCATATAATATAACTTCAGAGTCTTTGGTATCTGTTTTGATAATATTATACAGACCTTTATCTCTTTGGACATTGACCCCAAAGTGATTTAGAGCATAGACATGCGGCTGGATACTTCTGAGACCTAAATGACAACCCCCTGCAGCAGGCAACTGAAACTCTGGAAAGAAATGTGAGAGCACACCCATAAGTAAAATTGCTGAACGCGTTTTCTTAGCAGCAGCAAAATCTAGGTTTGCTATATCTATAGTTGCTGGTGGTGTTATTTCTAAGGAGGAATTATTAAACCACCTCACCTTTACATTCATACTTTCTAAAACCTCAATCAAGCGCTCAATCTCTGCAATTTGAGGAACTTTGTGCAATATAGTTTTACCTTTGTTTAATAAGCTAGCGCACAGAATTGCAACAGTAGCATTTTTGGAAGAATTAATTTGCACCTCCCCAGAAAGCTGCCGCCCACCATGAATCCTAAAGTTCAAGGAATCTCCAGACAATGTAATGATATCTCTTTTCAGAATACTGCCCACTTTAACTAATGTTTCAGCAGTAAAGTTCTGCTCTCCTTTTTCCATACGGGCAACTGCTGACTGACTAGTTGCCAGCAAACTAGCAAATTCTGACTGTGTTAAACCCTGTTTTTCACGATGGTACTGAATTAACTCACCTATTTTTTGAGTAGTCTGTAGCGCTTGATTCATAATAATCATTAATGTTCCCAATGAATATATATCATATATGATATAATTCAAGTGTTTATACTTGACAGAGTAATGTAAAAACTAAAAAAACTCTTGAATTTTAATTTAATATAAGTAATATATAGCTACTTTGATCTAGTTAACACAGGTTAAAGCACAGCTGTGGGGCATTAGCTCAGCTGGCTAGAGCGCCTGCTTTGCACGCAGGAGGTCATCGGTTCGACTCCGATATGCTCCACCATTTATATATTGATTCTCGGGCGATTAGCTCAGCTGGTTAGAGCGCGTCACTGATAATGACGAGGTCGGAGGTTCAAGTCCTCCATTGCCCACCATGAATCTTGGCTTAGCAAGCTTTGGATTTTTTGTTGTAGATTCATACAAAAACCTTTGTCTTATCTACCTATACTCCTACCCATCATTACATATCTAGCTGTCTGCTAGTGTGACTTTAAGACACTAAGTCTTGATGATTTTTTGCATAGGTTGGACCTTTAAACCTCGGAAGCTTCTCACTCCAGTAGTTTTCTTGTAGCCCATCTTTTGGTAGAAAGGCGTGGCATAAAGAGAAGATCGAATTTTGATAACACTTGTGTTTTGTTTTTTTGCTGCTTGTTCAAATAACTCGACTAGGCCTCTGCCAACCCCCTTGTTATGTACCCGGCCAAGCACAAATAAATTTACAATTCTATTTGTTCGCCCTAATATGTACCCAAGAATCTGATTCTTATCTTCGGCAACATAACAAATTGCCCCTCTAACTTTAAAGGCCTCGAGCAACTCTTGTTCTGATTTTTGAGGATGAGTAAAGGCTAAATATTTAGAAGCAGCTTTTTTATCAAAACACTCAGACTTGTTGAAAGTTGAGTAAACAGCTAGTTTGATTTCTGCAATCTGCTTGATATCGCTGTTTTGGAATCTTCTAAATCTCATACGTAAGAGTGATTTATGTTAATTTTGATAGAAGCATCTTATGCATAAGACATTAACTACGCCCTACCCACCTGTATTGTAGTGTCACGGTATACATATGTAAACTTGTTTTCCGTGCAAGTGTCTCCAATGCAAAGCCTTTTTAATAGGGGTATAATGTTGTAAGAGGTAGCCGAATAGACAGAAGAAAAAAGACCCCTTGTCTAATGGGGTCTCATCTTCTGTCTACTCGCTTTCACTCCTTTGCTCCTTGTATTTAGGCTAGTAAGGGTTAAAAGAATTGCGCGCAAGAAGCGCATTAGCATACACAGTACGATCTGAATCAATACCATATGTGCGATCCTCTGCTTCGCGTTGCTCGTTTATGACCGTTAGAACTTTAGCTTGTATGCTCTTTGTGAGCTCCACTGGTGTTCCTATACCACTAGTCTCCACCTCTAGACCTGCTAAGTACCCCCCAGAAAGGCCTCGGGTGCCATCTGGACCCGAAATTTCATCATATGCTACGTGATAATAGGCTGTTAACTCTGTTCCCTTGTGTCTTAGATTGACCTTTGAAAGATCATTTGGACCATGCATAATTATTTTATGTTAATATTAATAATTCCGAGCCAGCATACAGTACCAGGCTGATTTTGTCAACCCCTGGGCAAACTAGAAATATTGACTAACTTTGCTGCGAGCTTTGCTTTACTAGCGTGTCTAGAAAATTGTAGATTCTGAGCATGGCGTTTACATCGTGCATACAGTATTTCTTGAGCTCCATCATTATCTGCATCTTTTGATCAGGGTCCTGAGTTTCTAACATTTGAACCCATTTAGATGCGACCATGCTACCGCTAGTAATAGCCATTTGGTCATATGCCATATCTGGTGCAATTGCTGGTAGTACATTTTTAAGGGATGTACTACCTTCAAACCTACTATCAACATAATCCCTTTTGAAGGGCACCATTAAATCTACCATTCTTGTGTTCAAGGCTAGCAGATCCGTGCTTAAATCGGCAAACCTTTCTGCCAAACCTTTTATCACCCCAGCCTCAAAAGATTTATACCAAACTACTATAGGCCCGGAGTCAGCAACACTCTCTAATAAGTTCTCGGCAAATAACCTTGATTGATCTTGCTTGACTTGTGATAGAAATTCTTTACCCTCCAGAAAGCCAGAACTATGTTTGATGCAAGAAGCAAACTGAATAGGTACATCCACAAATGGCTGGCTTCCAATTAATGGAATTGCTGAGGAATATGTTTCAAAATCAATAAACGTAATTGCTTCACCTGTTTGGATATTCTCTAAGAAAGATTTGATTCCAGGTAGGTTAATTACAGGTTGCCCACTTTCAAATGCCTGCACAACTGGCAGCTGATTTGCTGTGATTCTTTTATCAGTTGGATCTAAATCTGCTATAGCAAATTTTTGCTCCTCTTGATATTCTGCGAATTTTTTTGCTCCCAGGCGGGGCAGTAGTTGAATAGGCCCCTCTTTTGGCAACTGGCTCCAACAATCAGAAATGTGTGGACAGGCCCTGCTGGGATCTCTATAACCACAGCGAGTAGTAGTCGGTACTACTGTAGGTGGAGTACTGGAAACTAAGATATCATGTAGCTGTGTGATTTCAGATGTAATAGAAGGTAGTAATTCAAGAACCTGTGATGTTACATTCTCTATAATAAAATAGTCTTTGGGATTTATATCCTGTGTTAGGCGCACAAAGTCTTTGTTAACATGCATCAGGTATGCAGATTTTAGATTCACACCTGCCAGTCTTAATGTATGAAATTGAAATGCTATATCTCTAATATGTTCTGGTTTGACAGATGCTGTAGATTTAACCTCATACAGTGCTCTAGCTCTGCCGTACTCGCCTCCATAGATGGTTTTTAAAAGCTCTAATTCATCAGGAGTTAATTGAGATTTACCTGTAGTCAAAATATCTGGGCGTGCATAAAGGCCCATGGCCTGAAATGATGACTGAAAAATTGTCTTAACTACTTCTCTAATTGCTTTATGTGTTGCCAATAACCCCTCAAAACCGAAACTTGGGACCTTAATGCCATCACGAAACAATAGGTGCTGCTCAGCTAGAGCTTCTACTAGATAACCATCTGATCTAAAATGAGTTGGGTCTTGTGGCCTTGCTCTCAGAATTGCCTCGTCATGTACTTCATTAGTTATGCCACCTACTGGTTGACTGCTCTGTGTTCCATGCCTATCTAAATAGGGACGTAGTTCACATTTGCCCCCACGCATGTATGCTGTTTTTGTAATTGGACCCTGCTTTGCCCCCTGTGCTCTTTGTGTTGGAGGCCCTGGTATTTTTTCTGGCATTGTGTTGTGTTAAAGTAGCTAACACTAGCAAGTATTTGGGATCCTTTCAAGCTCTAGCAGGATTTACCCTTTACAAATTATAAACATGTTATTTAAAAAAACCACTACCTGAGTAGTGGTTTTTACTGCCTTAGCAGTTAAGATTCAACAGAGAATGCCAGATTGATTTTTTTGTTGTTCGCACTCAAATAAATGAGTGTTCAATCATACCTACAAGACTGTTACCAGTCTAGGCATCTCCTATAATAGAAAGGAGGTATTCCATCCGCAGGTTCTCCTACGGATACCTTGTTACGACTTAAGCCCAATCAGTGGTTTTGCCTTAGGCCCCCAGAAACGAGGGACTTCGGGCACCCCCACCTTTCGTGCCTTGACGGGCGGTGAGTACAAGACCCAGGAACATATTCACCGCACCATAGCTGATATGCGGTTACTAGCGATTCCAACTTCATAAGGTCGAGTTGCAGACCTTAATCCGAACTAAGATAGGCTTTAAGGGATTGGCTCCAGATTGCTCTTTCGCTGCCCGTTGTACCTACCATTGTAGCACCTTTGTAGCCCTGGGCATAAGGGCCATGCTGATTTGACATCATCCTAACCTTCCTCCGATTTGTAACCGGCAGTCTCGTATGAGAAATACAACATACGACTAGGGTTGCGCTCGTTTACGGACTTAACCGAACACCTCAAGGCACGAGCTG
>CAYVIV010000035.1:0-6020 GCA_964451705.1 uncultured Candidatus Peribacteria bacterium
GCCCATTCGGTTTATGGAGAAGAATTGCAAAAAATTTATGAACTAATGCTCAAGCAAGATTTTGTGCAGGCAGATTTTCCAGGTGCATACCGGGAAGTTACTGCTATCGATGACTATGTGACTAAACTGCATAGTTTTTTAAACTTAAAACGACCTCTAAAGGTAATTATAGATACTGGTAATGGTGTTGGTGGTCCATTTATGGATGCTATATTTAAACACCCTATGTTAGATGTAGAGGTTTTGTTTCAAGATTTGGATCCAGAATTTCCAAACCATCCTGCAAATCCAGAAAAGGCTGAAAACATGCAGGATTTGGCAGAAGCGGTAGTGGAGCGCAAGGCGGATATTGGTTTAGGTTTCGATGCAGATGCCGATAGGTTGGGTATGGTCGATGAAAAGGGAAAATTTCATGGTTGTGATTTGCTATTAATGTTACTTGCTGAAGATTTTTTATCGAGAAATCCTGGGGAGACTATCATCTTTGATCCTAAAATTTCTAAGGTCGTCGAAAACCGAATTGCTGAGCTTGGTGGCAAACCCTATCGATTTAAAACTGGCCATTCTTTTATAGAGGCCGAAATGGAAGCCAAAAATATCAAGTTTGGTGGTGAACTCTCTGGTCATTATTTTTTCCATGAGGATTACTACGGTTTCGACGATGCTATGGTAGCTGCTATGCGCTTGTTATCGATTGTTTCTCAGGCTGAATTTCCAGTGAGTCAATTCTTTGCGAATTTACCTAAGGTGTTTGTGACTCCAGAGGTTAGAATCCCTTGTGCAGATGCTATTAAGTTTCAGGTGATTGACTCTGTAATTGAAAAACTAAAGGCTCAAAATTTAAAAATATCGACTTTAGATGGAGTCTTTTTTGAGTTAAATTCTACAACCTGGGCTGTTTGTCGATGTTCTAATACTGCACCTCAGTTAACTTTTCGTTTTGAATCTCAATCGAAAGATGATTTGCACAAAGCAATTAATGTCATTTTAGATGCTTTGGCAGATTACCAGGAGTTAGATTTAACTAAGGTTATGGATTTACTAACACAAGATTTTTAGAAGACCTTTTTTAGATGGTATTTTTATGCTATAATAAGAGGAACTAAACAGACTCAAAATTTCTCAGTATGGCAAGCGAGTACTCTAAGCAAGTACTTTAAGCAACTGTTCTAAGCAAGTACTCTCAGTACTCTAAGTAAGCATTCTAAGCAAGCACTCTAAGCATTAAAAAATTTTTTATGATAAAAACAGTTTACATAGGATCGGATAACCATGGTTATAAGTTTAAAAAGCACTTAATACGTGATTTAAAGCAAGATGGTTTAGTTTTGGTGGATTTAGGAGTTTACAAGATTGAAGAGCAAGCGTCTCTAGAGGTTTTAGGTCGCGAGGTAGGCGAGAAAGTTTCCCAGGATCCTGAGTCTATTGGTATTCTTATTCAAGAAAAAGGACTCGATATGTGCATAATTGCCGATAAAATGGCAGATGTGCACTCTACAGTTTGTTTAAGAGCTAAAGAGATTGAGTATGATACTCAAAATTGTAATACACTTTGTTTAAACCAAAGTTGCATGGACTATCCAGACTCGCTGTTGGCTGTGCGTAAATTGATTCATTATAGAAACGATCATAAGCAAGTCCCTGATTCAACTAAACCAAGTGACTCATAAACAATACAATATGAATTTAGAAAAAAGAAAATTTAAAATCGGAGCATCGGTAATGGCAGCTGATTTTAAAAATCTAGATCATGATTTAAAATCTATCTTGCATGCTGGCGTTGATTTTTGGCATTTAGATGTAATGGATGGCAACTATGTGCCTAACTTTACTGTTGGTTTGCCAATTTTAGATGCTTTGCCAGAAACTATCCCCGTGCAGATTCATTTTATGGTTTTGGATCCTCTCAAGGTATATCAAGTCTTTGCTGAGCATTTAAAGTCTAAGTTTTTGCACTGTGAGTTTGTTTTTCATGCGGAAGTTTTGGAGACTGCTCAAATCACGGAACTTTCTAGGGAACTAAGGGCAAATGGCCATAAGTTTGCGATTGCTGTAAATCCATCAACACCAGTCCAGCAGTTAGACGATGTTTTAGATTGTTTGGATTCGGTTGTGATTATGGGTGTGAATCCTGGCTTTTGTGGACAAAAATTGATTCCTGGTGTGATCTCAAAGGCTGAATACTTAAAAATCAAGGCACCTGAACTCAAAATCTATTTAGATGGTGGAGTCAATCCAAAAAGCCTTGAGTCTGTCAATCTTAATTTTATAGATGCTTTGATTTCTGGGTCATATTTATTTTCGAAAAATAAGACTGAAGAAAGACAAGAATTAATACATGGGCTCCTAGAATTATAGGTTTTTCATAAGACACAGCAGAATATTGTAAAATATACTTTGTTTTTTGTGTTAAAATATTTGTACTCAAAGCGATTTTTTTCGCACTTATCAAGGGTATTTTAATTTGTCAAACTTAGCACGAGCTAATGCGTACTTTAATAACTGGGTCAATCTCACCGAAACTTTTAAAATTAATGCCACAACTGTGTGCTAATTTATTACGAACAAGAAAGGTTGAGTACTTAGAGTCTTTGTCTGTGAGTACTCAGGATATAGCTGATATGCCGGTCGAAACTTTTAGCATTGCTGTCATAGACCCTGTTGTCAAAAATCCTCAGGAGCACAGTGAATTAATAGATGTTTTTCAGGAGATATTTTGCAATTATTATTCTGATTTGTCAGAAGCACTTTTATTTGAATTAGATCAAACTGCAAGCGATATTGTGGAAAATTTACAGGAGTATTTTAACGATTTCAATCTACATCATGCAGAACTGAGAATTATACGAAATTATATTAAAGCCACAGGTAAATATGCATTTCTAATGTTTATCAGATCGAGTGATTACAATTTTTTAGTTTCTATAGATCAAGCTGAGTTTTTAAAGGCTGAATTTGAAACCTTAGCAGACGATCTAGAAATAGATGAACTCTTAAAGTTCTTAGAGAAAATCATTCCCAAAGCCGAAGCCTTTATTATGGGTAACCCTTTTTGTCCAAATTTTTTTGCAAAGTCAGGTGTTTACCAAAAAATACAAGCTATTTTAGATTTTAACTATGAACATGTTTTTGAGCAAATGCCAGAATATTTTGTGTATCAATCCTATGGACAGCAAAATTTTCAACCTTTTGTTATCAAAGCAGATTGTTTAGAAAAAATTCAGGCGAATGCAGACAACTGGGATCTATATCAGGCTTACTTGTTAGATTGTTTGGCTATAGAATTATTTGTAGCCGAAGATGCTATAGTCTGGGCGGTAGCAAAAGCTAAGCAGTTGTTTTATTCTGGTGAGTATTTCTTGAGTTACAAGGCATTTTTGAAGGCCCATAGTTTTGTTTTGCAAGAATTGAAATTACTGAGTAGTGAGCTAAACTCTCCAAAAATGTTCAACTTACGAATTCAAAGTTTGTCACCCATGCATAAACAAGCCTTTGAAGAAATTGATGCTCATCTGCAAACTCTCAGAAGATTTCAAATAGCTGGGATTCAAAGATCTTTTGGAGAGAACTCTGAGTTAATGCAAATTTACAGCTTAATGCAAGACGCCTTACAGCAGTTTAAGTTTTTGACAACAAATATAGAGGTCATTAGTTTTTTAAATTTTCAACCAACTCAGCTTATTCAAAAAAATTTAGATTTGGATTCAAAGCAGCAGGGGATTATAGCAGATATTCAAAATGGACGTTGGAGTTTTTCCCAGGAGTTTTTTGACGAAATGGACCAAAAATCTTATAACGATAGTAATTGTCGAGTTGTCGACTTGTTAATTTAGTATAAAGGCCTATACTATCAATAATTATGTTTTAATGACTGGTTTTTAAATGTCTTTTTTTACAGATTTAGTAATGAATTTGTCGAATGTAGTGCCCTTGCCCTTGTTTACATTTTTAGGTGGTTTTTTGGAGGAGCTTATTGCCCCAATTCCATCCCCAGTCATTATGACCTTTGTTGGAGCGGCTCTAAAAACTATGCAGCTGCCAATTTGGACTCTTTTGCTATATGGGGTTTTAGGAGGGATTGGTAAAACTCTTGGGGCTAGTGTTTTATATTTTTTGGCTGATAAATTTGAAGATTTCTTTACTAAAACCTTGGGACCATTTTTTGGGGTAAAGCCTCATCATTTCGAGAAATATGGTGCTAAACTTTCGGAAAGTAAAAATCTAAAATATTGGATTTTGGGAGTCAGAGCTTTCCCTTTGGCCCCTAGTGCTGTAGTTAGCTTGCTGTCTGGAGTCTTTAAAGTAGATTTTAAAATCTATTTTTGGTACAGCTTGATTGGTTGCATTGTTAGAGACTTTATATATGTCCTGATCGGTTATAGTGCTAGTAGTGTTTGGTTTGATTTTATGTCTAAATTTGATGTGTTAGAGAAGCTTTTATCGATTACAGTTGCTATTGCTGCTGTTTACTATTTCTACTGTCTTTACAAACGTCGTAAATCGAAGGTGAAAGTTGAATCTATAAATTAAAAGTACAACTGTCTTTACAAAAAGGTTTGTATGTTTTAAGATTTTGTTTGAATCTTAAAATATGTTTATGTCAGGTCATGGTAATTTACCAGAGTCTTTTGTTGAGAGTTCGCAACCAAGTCAATCCCTATATGATATTTTGCATCCTGTTGTCACGACTAGAGAATCTTTAAATTTTGGTCGCAAGGCTCGTTTGGTAATCGCAGATATTCATGCTGACTACGATGCCTTGTTAGCAAGTTTGAAAGCAGCTGTCGAAATTGCTCAGCATGAGGGTTTATGGATTTATGAATTAATTTTTTTAGGAGATTATGTAGATAGAGGTGTTGAAAGTTTTGAGGTTATAGACTCTATTGTGCAACTGCGAAATGAAATAAATGGGATTGAAGGTTTAGATTTCAAACTAACTACACTGTGGGGTAACCACGAGGCTTGCTTGTTCGAGGCTATGTGTGCTCCTTATAACTTAGGAGTTGTGGCAGGTTGGTTGGTGCAAGGAGGGGTGCAGACCTTGGAATCTTTACAGCAATTAAGAGATGTCACCATGAATGTAGATGTTTTTGAGGATTTAGAATCGTGTTTGCTCCCAGATAATTTAAAACAATCTAGGCATAATGTTGCTAGATATTTGCAAGACAACAAAGCTGCTGAAGATTATTTAAGGATTTATCTGTCTGAGCTTGCTCGTAGTCCAATCATGCGAAGCTTTATTAATTCACTAGAGTTATATGCTTTCAGTGGGAAGGATTTTTATGTGCATGGTGGTCTTACATCAGAGTTTATTATTAACAATAATATAGCTACTGACTCTTGGTTTCACCTATCTAAAAAGAGATTTCAAATAGCTGTGCGTGAGGCCTGGATTGGAGATTTTGATGATTTTAAAACTTTTACAGCAGCACCTCACTCCCGTGGTGGTAGTATAGAAGATATCCCTGGTCCTCTATGGACATCGAAGGTGGATTTACCACACGATAAATATGGGAGAGTTATTTTAGCAGACTTGCTTTCAATCTATGGTGCCAATAGAATGGTTGTTGGACATAGTGTTGTAGACGAGTTAAAGCTTGAGAATTTAACAGCTGTGCCTAAATTACCCTTGGAAGTTTTGTTTTTAGATACTGGTATTTCCTATGTTTACAAAACAAACTACAGTCGGCAGTTTTTACTAACTGGAGATGGTTTTAATTATGCTATTTCGCCAGAGAATAAGGCTTTTTCTTTTTAGCCGTTTAGCTTTCACAGGTAGCTTTAAAAATGGTACACCCAGAGGGATTCGAACCCCCAACCCTCGGTTCCGAAGACCGATGCTCTATCCAGTTGAGCTATGAGTGCACATACATTTCAATTCAGATATCTAAAATGATATATCTAAAGATAGTCTGATTTTACGGATTTCCGCTGCAGATTGCAAGCCTAACTGTTCTGAGTTTTGTCTGCGTTTCTCTTGCCTTGCTAATATCTAGTCTGGCCTGGTCTGGCATTAAAAA
>CAYVIV010000036.1:0-5367 GCA_964451705.1 uncultured Candidatus Peribacteria bacterium
CTCCCCCGCCAGCAGCTCCAGTAACTCAATCTCAACCTCCCACAACTGCTCCAACTCCAGCAGCTGCTCCAGTCACTCAACCACCAGCACCTACACAAGAGCCTACACCTCCAGCAGCTGCTCAAACCCAAACAGCACCAAACCAAGCAACTACCGAAACTGCTCAACCAGCTAGCTCTGGTGGCTCTGGCTCATCTAATCAACCTGCTAACAACAACCAACCAGCAGCCAACAACCAACCGGCTAATAATCCAGCAAGTACTACTAGCGAATAATCTAATCCTTATAGACTTACAGTCTTACAGCCCCCCCAAGCTTTTAGCGATTAGATAAGTAGTTAAACAAAATTATGCAAACCTCAGCTCTAGTGAGGTTTGCTTTTGGGTCTAAATCGATTATTTGCGTGTTCTCCAATAAGTTAAAGGATTCTATAGTAGATAAATAGGGGGAAAACCAGTCGCCAGCAAAATTAGATACTAAAGTAGAGTCTGAATCTAAAGCTAGGTTAAAGATTAAAGTCATCATTTTTAAAAACTCTCCCATAGAAACTGCTTTTTCTGGCATAAACTCATTACCCTCAAAACCTGTAACTACATCCATATTCACAGCCATTACTACATATTTGTAAAACCAGTCAGACTCCTTCACATCGACAAAGTCTATACCTACAGGCAATAAACCAACTTCTCCAAAGCGTAAACTTAGTAAAATCTTCAAAGTCTCAGCGCGCGAAATCTGTTTGTCTGCTAAAAAGAAATTATTTGTAAAACCCTTTACTACAGCTCGTCTATAAAGTTCTGCAACTGCAAAAAACAAATGTGTACCAGGACTTAAATCCACAAAAGGTAAAAAACTATACACCCCAATCTCAAGCACTTCTTCAGCAAATTCAATATCTCCAATCTTAGGGTCTTTTTGAGACTCAATGAGTTGATTATTTTTTTGAATTTGTTGTTCAAGTTTAACTTGTTTTTGCATAAGATCGGCTACCGACTCTAAAACCTTATCGATTTGTTCGGCATCTACATGACTTAAATCTAGATTATTCTTATCTAACATAACTACCTCCTGAGATTTAGGCAGGAGTTTATTAATCTGCTTAACCACTGTAGATGTCAGCTGAGCCTGATCTATCTTAGTACTCACAGACTCTTGCAAAAACTCAACCATTTGGCTTAAATCAACCTGAGAATTAGAAGGCTCAACCAGTTCCAAAACAGAATCTATTTGTTGCTGCAAACCTTCATCGCGCTGTACAACTGCCTCTTGAATTTCTTGTGCTTCTCTTTGAATCTGTCCTAGTGAATCCACAAAAAACTCATTCACATCTAACTGAGCCTCGGACTGGGAGTCCAAGATGGTTTGCATTTTCTCAATCACCTCTTGCATGTTCATTGCGAGATCCTCTTGCGAGACAACATCTGGCAGTGGTTCAACCAAGACTGGTTCTACTACAACTTCGGGTTCCACAAGATCTGGAGCCTGATATGACACCTCTACTAAAGGACCCAAAATAGGATACTCAGCATAAATCAGTAAATCTTCTAACAACTCAACATTTGTCTGCTCTAACATCTTTAAGCCAAAACTAAAATCTCTATCCACTAAATTGGTCAGTTTCGCAACTACTAAAACATCTATGGTTTGATTGCTAGTACAAGCAAAATTCTCAGTAAAATTAACCCAGCCATTTGCTAGCACTCCTCTAGACAATACCAAGTCAGTATTTAAATCAATCAACTCAAAAGATGCAAAGTAACTACTTAAATAGTCTCCATAAGCCTTAAAAGAAATTTCCTCTATAGTTGAATCTACATTAAAACAGTCAATTTCTAGGCCAATAAAATCTAAATTTTCATTCAAACTAGAAGGGTTTAAAACCACAGCCTGGGAAGCCTGTGTTAACTGTAGAAACCTAGGAATAGCAGCATGTCCCACTGGCTGACCAGCGAAAATTACAAAAACTATCAACACAACCAAGCAAAGCCACAAGCTTTGCAAGTTGTAAACTTTAGTTAAAAAACCCTTTTTCATATTGCAAATTATATATAAACAATTATATAAAATAAGCTAATAAATAAAAGCTAAAACTAAAACAAGAACCTACATTTTGATTTTCACAAGCTCAAATTTCTTATTGCTTAGAGCTTCTTTTTCTAAATCTAAAGATTCCTCTAGCGGTTTGGCACCAACTAAATGCATAAATTTCTCGCCTTTAACTGCCATACTCGACTCCAGCCTTCCTAAAACCCAACCATCCATAATAGAGTGAAACTGAGTTTGCTTTAAAGTCCTAGGGTTAATGACAGAGGCCAAAAGCTGACCCTTTTTAATGCTAGCACCAAGTGCAACATGAAACTTGAGAATTCCAGTCACTCTGGATTTCACAGCTACTCTAGATTGCAACACATCTGGCTTTTTTAAATGGCAGACACCTGGATACATTTTATAGTATCTCAGAGTTTGCATAACACCATTTAAAGCAGTATCTAAATGCTCTCGGTTAGCAACCTGCTTGCCACCAGACTCTACAGTGATTACCGGAATGTTATACTTCTTATTTAAAAAGTCAGATAACATTCCACTCATGGGTTTACGAAAGTAAGCAAAGTCAGCACCATAGGCCTTAAGCAAATCCATCGCCTTAGAATTTTGGGCATCTAGTCTCGCATGCGGCATTAACATAACTTGCTTACCGGAGTCATGAAAATCGATCAAATAATCTACCTTAGAAAAAACCTGCTTTTCTAGTTTGCTAAACAAATCACGTAGCTCTGGACTTTGATTCTTGACCTTAAAAGATCTATTCAAGTCGTTATCGCCACAGTTACGCTCTAAAAATCTAGCACCCAAAGTGTTTAAAACAGGAATCACAATAATCTCGCCAGCCAAGTTGGTTTCTAAACTCAAAAGCTTAGCATACTCTATAAACTCATTCAGAAAGACCATTCCAAAAACTTCATTACCATGTACTCCCCCAGTTAAACACAGGGTTTTACCTGGCTTGCTGCCTTTAAATTTTACTATAGGAATAGAAATCTTCTGCAGTCCAATCTGACTTTGAATGTATGTAATATCCAAACTAAAACTTTAAATCTTAGTATTATACTACATTTTTGACTACAAATAAAGTCTTTCGTATTCTCGCATAGCATTCGGGGATCCTTTGATAATTCGCGTAATAGTATTGTAAACGCTTGGATGCTTAGCTTGCTCTAAGTGTTTCTGTACATCCAAAAGCACTTTAATCAGCTCACTTGCATGTTCCAACTCGACCTTGTCTATATTGCCAAATACCTTTAGCAATCTACCAGTAGAGTGCTCATTAATTTTAGCTAGTTGCAAAATTTTCTCTGCCAAATATTCGCGACCTTCCTTTGTTAATAAGGAGTTTTTTTGGTTATAAGCAAAGGCTACCAACAAACCTCTTTGGTCGTTAGCTTGGTCGATTCTAAAATATTCACAAGCCTCAATCTTCTTAATAATCTGCAAGTGATCTACTGAATTATTTGCTGCCACAGCATACAAAAATGTCTCCCAGGCCACCAAGTTATCTTTGGCATATTCATATTCCTTATCTAAAATTTGCATCTTGTCTGGGGCAGTTGAGTTTAAATACAGACTAAATGCCCTCAAGCGTCCAGAAGCCGAAGCAGCAGTTAAATACTGATCTCTAATTAAATCCCAAACCCAATCACAATCCAGTTCTGCCAAAATCCCCAAAGCTAAATTTGCAACAGCACGGGCCTTAATTTCTGCTGCTTTTTTCTCAACCAAAGCACCGCCAAATGTTTTAGTACTATAACGCAAGTAAATTTCTCTGAGTCTATCTGTATACTTGCTGGCAATTGCCTTGCGTATTTTTTTATTTAAAAAATAAAGTTTATCAAACTTAAACTTATAGTCTAAATCCTCTACAGATTCAAAGTTTACCAAATCAACTGTTCCAAGCTCTACTCTTAAATCATCATTCGCAAGCAGGTCCATATATAAATCTATATATTCAGGATCGACCTCGGCATTTTCATCTTTGAGTAACTTTAATTTCAAATTTTCGCTCAAAGTATAAAAAGCCATATATCGTGAACAAACATCATTATCATTACGGGCCAAAAACTCCAATTGCTCGACTGTATAAGTACTGTGCACACGCGCAAATACAGAAAAATTTCTATTATAAGACACCACTCTAGGTTCCGGAACATCTTCAAAACTCAGCTCAAAATTTTCTGTATCTATCCAAAAGGTTTTCTCTGCAATATCTTCCCCTTGCTCATTCAACAAGCCAATTGTAAATGGAAACTGCCACGAAGACTGCTTAAATCCGCTTTGGGAACCTTTAATTATCAAAAGTTTCTTTTCTGCATCGTAAGTACTACTTACAGAAATTTTAGGGTACGAAGCCTGCTTTAACCATGCCTCTGCCATATCCGACAAGTCTTCCCCCAAAATCTCACTCATGCACTCCACCCACTGACTTCGCGAAGCATTCGAGTGCTTGAATCTAGTATGATATAGCTCTAGCGCTTCTACAAATTTTTCTTTACCCAGTCTAGTTTCGACCATACGCACAAATTCTGGAGCTTTTACATAAGTTACACCGGTAATCAACTCGTTTGGGTCATTAAAACCAACCGGCTCAATTGGCATAGCAGTCACAGAATCATCACCAGCAAACGTACCGGTTGTCGGTGCCAAAAAGCCAAGTACACAAGAGAGCCTATTGTAGTCCTGGCCTAACAAAAAGTTGGAGTACTCCTGCTCTATAAAAACAGTCACAGCTTCGTTTAACCAAATCTCAAAGGGTGAACGTCCTGTAACTTCACTACCATTTAAATTATGATAAAACTCATGCACCTTAACAGCAATCAGGTATTCAAAACCCCCATCTGTCATGTCTTTAAAAGGCATAATCCTATTCATAGTAATCGTAGTGTTACCTACATTTTCCATGCCACCAAAGTCACTATTTTGCATGCCAATTTCTCTATAAACAGTACCTGTATATTTGTAACCAAAGTGCAAATCAGCTGCTAATTCCTGAATTTGCTGTCTAATCTCGCTTAAATCTGCAGCTTGTTTTTTGAGTTCTTCTCTTTTATCTATCAAATCCTTAATTTGCAAACTAGTATCCATGTTTCGGTAACGATCTTTCCCGGTAAACAAATAAACCCACATTACACAGTCATGCAAAACCTCCAGAGCTTGATTAGCTGCAGCTTCATCTGAGTCTGGTGGCACTAGCAACTCCAAATTAAAACTATCGCCATTTGGATACTCAAATTCTCGCACAAATGTTCTATAAGTCCCAACGCCCAAAAAGAATAAGTAAGTAGCCATCGGCGTTACAGAATTTTCATAAACTAC
>CAYVIV010000037.1:0-5339 GCA_964451705.1 uncultured Candidatus Peribacteria bacterium
CTGAAAAAAGTTTAGATTTAAAGGTTTGGTTCTTATTTACTAATTTTCTTGAAAAACCAAAGGCCACCAACAAAACAAGCATATTTAAACCCAAAATAATAAAAAACATAGCTAAAAACTCTGCTTTAAAAATTAAAAGCAGAACCAAAGTTGCAATTAACAAAAAGACAACATTAACAAAGTTGAAAACCACATTTATCAAAGATAAAGAAATCATCTCAGAGAAATTCAAAATCCTAGCTGTTGCCAAAAAATTCTTAGAAAAGCTCTGAGTTGCAGTTGTCAAAATGTGTCGCATTTCATGCATGCGCTTTTCGGCAACCTTCTTATACACAAAACTATTGAGCATATATTCAAACCATGTGCGAATGCATAAAAAAATTAATAAAGCCACAACTACAAAAATAAAAGTTTTTAAAAATTGTGTTTTATCCAACAAAATATCAAAACTCACATATCTGTTTAAGACAAATGGTAAAACTAGCTCTAGTACTGAAACCAAAAATAAAACAGACGTCACTAAATAGAATTCTTTACATAGAAGCCAGTTAATAAAATTTCTAATACAGCTCCACTTAAAAAACTCTCTTTCGACAGAAGTTTTTAAATCCACATATTCAACCAAAGATTTCAACTTATTTCTCATCAAATCTGTTTAAAATTTTTCTGTTATATTTTAACCTACCTGTCTTTAATCTCCAAAAATAACTGTATAAAGATATAATTCCAAGTTCTTTTAGAATATCTTCAAGCTCGCTAGAATTAGCTTTGCCTTTATAGGCAAATAGGTAGTAGTTTATTCTAGCTTTAACATAATTGGATATAAATTTTGCTTGCTTATCTGATTCCAAATATGGATAGGCATATAGGAAGTCTAAAATAGTATCCTTAAGCCCATTAGTTTTATAATAAATAGTTTTCAATTTTTTTTGTTTCCTGTCCAAACTTGCGTTGATTGGTTGTAGCAAAGTACAAATTTTATGCAAAAACCTAGCTACAGATTTTGGCCTTAACTCTAAAGGATTCCCATTAAAAACATAAGATAAAAACTCATAATGATGTGGTTTAGATAAATCTCCATCTTGAATTTTAACCTGCATACCATATTGAGCAGTAAAACTTTGTATATAGTTTTTAAGCAAATCTCGACTTGCTTTATTATCACAGACAACAAAAAAATCATCCCCCACCCGCACAAAAAACTGGCTAGACTTGTCTACAAAACTGTCAAAATCCCGCAGGAAAAAATTCCACAATAAATTAATTGCAGAAACACCAGAGTGCAACCCCCTCAAACTAGTAGACCAAACACCTTCCAAAAACATGCTTTTGGATACAAAATAACTAAAATCCTGCTTTTGCTGCGAACTTAAAAAATCCACATTCTCCAGTTGAGTAAGAATCTCTGACTTAGGAATGGAATCAGCAAAGTTTTTAAAATCACCAACAATATAAAACAAATTAGTATCATTCTTGATAGCTCGTTTGTATTTTTTTACTTTATTTTTTAAAGCATAGTAAACAGGTTGCTTAGAAATACCATAAGAATTTTTGCTGACAATGCTTCTTATCTGCTCTGGAGACAAACTAGAACATAACTTAGCAGACAAAAGTCTATCTCTGTAGTTATAGTTATATATCATTCTATTAGTACCATTAGGTTTTCTGACTGTAGAAACCTTAAGTGGTGTAGATGAATATAAGTTCTCAAAATCATACTCAGAAAAAAGCATAGACTCTCTTAAATTCCAACCCTCTACCGACCTAGCTTTCATAGCACCAGAGTTCAACAGAGCATTGAAAAATTGCCTTAAAAAAACTCTAGTAGCAGTCAGTGAAAAGATAGAAGCACTCCTAAACATGAAAGAAACATAACAACAGCTCAACTATAACAAAGTTCAAGTCAAATCACCAACAATTAGCCTATGAATGAAAAAATAAACCTTTACTGAGAGCGCAAAAAACTTGAGGGTAGTTTCCGCGTAGACTCTGTATTTGGATCGTAATACTCGTTAGGTCCGGGGGCACGATTAGTAGGAACGGCCCCATTCAAGTTTCACATCAGACTCTAAATTGAACCCAAACCCTTCTTTATCAGGTAAATCAAGTCCAAACCCTCCACCTTCTTTATCAGACTCTAACTGCAACTCAAAAGCCTGGTCATCCCACCCTCCAGCCTGGCCGCCGTTAGTATCAGGGTTGCCGTCAAAAACAAACTCACCGTCATCGGTTTCTTGCGAGTCAGAATCGTTGTAATCGGAACCACCCTGGCCACCTTGCCCATATTCTTGATCTTGTGGCGATCGCTGTCCTTGCTGTTCGTAGTATGATGCCTCAGCATCCCTGTAGTGCTGATATGCAGCACGACCATCTGCGTCACAAGCAAAACCTACACCATCTTCATTCCAGTCAAATTGGAGTGGATTATGAACATCTGGACAGTTATCAATTTGAAGCGAATTATCAAAGCTCCCATCATCATCACTATCATACCAATCCTCATATGGCACACCATCAGTATCTTCATCATAACATCCTTGGTAGTCAACTGCATGTCTATAGTAAAAATTTGGACAGTTAACATTGTTCAAAGCATTCGGTCCACAAGCATCCAGGATTGCATCAACACTGATTACTTTTTCTTTATTCCAGGAGTTGGTGAAAGGACATATATCAAGTGTATCCAAAACACCATCGTCGTCATCATCGTAGTCACAGACATCACCTAACTCATCCCCATCGAAGTCATCTTGATTTGGATTTGTAGTATTTGGACAATTATCATCATTATGCAAATATCCATCATCATCAGAGTCATCACAGGCATCACCAAATCCATCGCTATAGGTCAGACCATTATAACTAATAATATCTGAGTTTTGTTGCTGAGGATTTGCTACAAAGGGGCAGTTATCAAGCCAATCCTCAATTCCATCCCCATCGGAGTCTTCATCACCAATTAAAACAACATCATTCTTTAACAATTGTTTATTCTCATCTTCAAAAAAGATACCCATCAGCACTGCTATATCTATTCCAACAGATCGTCCGACATTAAAGGTTAAAAAAGACCTCCGGTGCACTGCCCTCCCGTGCACTGCAGTAACTTCCACATTTTCATGTGTAGTTAGCGGAGCATGGCCGGAGCTCTCCTTAGTAAATACTTCTACATCCACGGTCTCAGGCATATTTAAATAAGTTGGAATCTTCAAGGTTAGATCGCCTCCCTCCGGATCATAGTCAGTTCGTGATATATAAGCGTCGTTCAAGAAGTTGTTAAAAAAGAGTTTCCTAGATTTATAACTAGCGTTTCTTCCAGTGAAACCATACCCATAGGAAAATTCAATATATCCCGAAACTGGAGTGAGTTTTGGACTTATATAATCACCTGCTATCTCTAAGCTTAAGTCGTCACCACTCTTCATGCACTTTTGATGATCTACACTTAAATGCTGAGAGCTATTAAAAGTTCTCAAAATAGACGGAGTAAATTCAAAGTTATTTAATGTTGGATCTAGGCCGAGAGGAAGATCTGTAGCATATGCTGTGTTAGTCTCAAATATATTATAGACCGGGCCTAGATTTGCCTGCTCTTGCTCTTGCTCCCCAGAGTACTCAGTAATCATAGATTTAACAGGTACATAAGTTAAATCGTTAAAGTTGAAATCAGACTCCAACTCCTCATCACCCAAAAATAAAAACTGTCTCAGATTATTAAAGGCTCCCAAATTTCGAACATTTCTAGTGCCTGCAAGCTCTTCCAGTGGGTTCAAAGCTAAACAGGCTTTATTAGATAAGTTCTCATATGCAAAGTTTTCAGGAATATCACCACACCGACCTTCACTAATTTGCAAGGCTTGGTCCACATGCCTTGCAGGTGATGCTCCCACCTTAAACTTAGTCTGCGGAGTAATAAGACCTTCTAATTGATTAACATCACCTTGATCAAAAGTATAATTAAGAGTAAGAGTAGCTTCACCAGCTTCTGCCAAGTTTATCTTCCCATCTTCAGCTGGGGGTGCAAATATGCTCTCAACATTATCCTGTTCCAAAGTAAACTGAATAGGAGAAATTGGGTCCACCACTAGTAACATATCCTCAAATAGTGTCTTATCTAAAGAAATAGGACGAGTTACAAGATTGGTGATAGTATATCCGTAAGCCTTAAAGGTATTACCAGTACAACTAGCATGGTCATCAGGCACCAAATTAACCAGTGATATAGGATTCAATTCAGTACAGCCATTCTCCTGGTTTTCAGCTAGCTGGAAATAAGTTTCCGAAGCAAGCGTAATCGCTGTTGGGAGTGCATCAGCTTCTAATGGGCTAGCAATCAAAGTAGATTCAATCCTAGAGTGCTCTAAACTTAAGTCCAATTTAATTGCATCAGTATCTAACAACCAAAAACCCTCATCTACATCTACATCAACATCATCCAAATCATCTAAATTTAATTCAAAGAATAAATCAAACTCATGTTGACTTTCTCCTCCTTCATTAAAAGTGTCAACCTCTAAAGCTTCTCCGAACACAAATTCAAATTTCTCTGTTTCACTATTGTAAGTACCAACAGCCTTTTCATCCCCTTCTTGCTTTAAACTAAACTTTAATAAAGCTAACCTTTCATTTAAATAAGGTAAATTTGCAGCATCTGGAGTAAAAGCTAAGCTCCTAATAGATAAACTCAACCCATCCAAACCACGCTCACCGTTGTTAGCAGATACATCTACTACAAATTTACCCATCGATACAACCGTGCACGCCAAACTAACATCTGGTACAGTTATATCCAAAGTATAACTTGCATTAAAATCACCACAGGCGTCACCCAGCCCATCAGCATCTGTATCGACCTGATCATCATTTGCAACAGCGGGACAGTTGTCTAAGCTTACACCTGGGTCTGCATTCAGGAACTCACGAAGTGGAATATCATTAGCATAAAAACTATCATTATCCTCATCTAGACACCCATGTACATAGAATCTATTCGCTTCTTCTGTCTCCAAAGGACTAGTAGGACAGTAATCCTGGACTGTATCAACTGCGCCATCCACACCAGCCACAATATCTTCTACACCATCATTATCGATATCATTGTCACAAGCATCACCATCTGCATCGACATCATAATCTCCCTGTAAAGGATTGAACACTGCAGGACAATTATCGTCTGCATCTGCCACACCATCTGCATCGTTATCATCATTCGCATTATCACACACATCACCCAGCCCATCACCATCGATATCTAATTGATCTGCATTTTCGTCATCGGGACAGTTGTCATCATCATCTAAGATGCCATCACCATCGTCATCGGTATCTGCTTCATCGCC
>CAYVIV010000038.1:0-5307 GCA_964451705.1 uncultured Candidatus Peribacteria bacterium
TCCTAGCGGATCTTCGAGAGTCTCCCTTGTTCCTCACTCGCTAGTTTATGCGAGGTGCTCGTTTTGGGTGCCTAGTTTATGCGAGGTGCTCGTTTTGGGTGCCTAGTTTATGTTGGGGGGGGCTTGTTTTGGGCTTGATAAAAATTGTGAATGTTTTAGATCGTTGAAAGATCATAAGCTTTTTGTTATTTTTGTATCTTAACATAAAAGCACTTTTGCCAAGAATGGAGTGTCTATAATAATAAAAAAACCCCTGCTATATTTGTAGAGGGGTTGATTTGGTATGTAGAAAACTTTATCTAGTGAATATTTCTAGTAGTTTCTCTTCATCTGATGTCAAATAATTATTAGCTTGGGAATTTTCTGCATTAAGTTTTGCTCTAATAAAACTAGCATTATCATTAAGTTCAAGATCAAAATCCAGAGTTACTAAATTATCTTCATGTTGCACTCCGCAACGCATGTTTCCAAGACTGAGATTGTTGTGATATAAGTAGTTACAATTATATCTTTGTTTCATGTGTCCAGGGAATGGTGTTTTATTACTATCTGTCATTCTACTGCCTAGAGTTGAGATATTCATTCTGATGTCACAACCCTTGTTTATCATATAGCTCATCTTATCGCGAAGTTTTACTGTAGACTCTATGCTTTGTTCTGTATTAAGAATGAACCTACCTGTTTTTTTCCAAACGCCTGTGTTACATACTTCATCGACAGGGGAGTAATTAACTGTATCTCTTGCTGCTTCGTATCTTAGGAGTGTTGTGTCGACTGTTAATGTATCCGGTTTTATTGGTTTTAAATCTTGTTGTCCAACTCCTGTGAATCCTGTAAATCCTTTTAACTCTTCTGTGTTAACTCCATAAACTGCTCCAGCATATGCTATGAGCAGTGCTGCAATAATTAAAATTATTCTTTTAAAGTTGTCTTTTGATTTTTTCATATTTTTTGTTAAATGATAAATCTTTATAGTTTAACATAAAAACTTAACTATGGCAAGAGCTGGATGTTTCTAATTATAAAAAATCTTATAAATGTGAGAGGTTTTAAGGTGTTTTGGTCAAGAGAACTATTGGTAGGTGGTTCTATGCGTGTGTGAGTGTTTTGGGCTTGATAAAAATTGTGAATGTTTTAGACTCTGAAAGTGATTTAAGCGCTTTAAATGAAAAGATTTTTTGTATTGTCTTTAATGTTCCTAATTTCTGGTTGTGGGTTTATGGCTGGAGATTCTGACGAAGTTCAAGATGTGGTTATACAGCAATTGTCTGAAGATCAAGTCCAAGAACTGTTTGCTGATAACTTTGTAGTTAAACGAAAGCAGCCTGTGGATCTGAGTGTTTTGGATGGGAGGTTCCAGGCAAAAGAGCAGGAGGGTAAGATTTTTGTTTATTTTGACTCGAAGGTAATTGAAAAGTTCGATGCGAAAGCAGCAGATGTTTTTAATTTGCAAGAGCACTATGGGCGGTTTGTGACCTACGAGGTTAAAGATCGAATTGTGAGTTTTTATAAATTATTTGATACTGAATTAAAGAGGTTTTATAAGGTGAGATCTATTGCTAATATTTACTACGATGACTTGGTTAATAAATTAGTTGCCTGTGATACATATAAACAAGATGGTTTTGGTAATTTAGATGTGGTGGATTTACGACTAAATGAAGTTGATCAGTACTTTAGTAGACAGCAGAATGCTTATTTGGTTGACTGTAGTGGTTTTAGTGAGGATACAAAGCAATATGAATTTGCAGCAATTATGCAAAATGAACTAGCTGCTTTGAAAAATGTATCTAAGGAAGATGGTTTTATGACATTTGAGGATGAAGTTTTGATACCCAAGTTAGGCAAACCCTATATTAATGCTCATGGGGCTTTAGAGGGTGACTGGAAGGAGATTGATTGGTTTGCGCCAAGGGTTTCCAAGAGAGCGGTGAATTTAGGTTATAGCTTGGATTCTAGACACTATCTCTTGGATGAAGATTTATCTAAGGAAGATTTGATTTGGAGATATTTTCATTATTTAAGCAGGGGCCCCAAACATGCATATAAGATGTTAATCAACCCTTCAGTAGATCAAGATAGTTTTCTTGCCGAAGTTAATGAATATGGACATTTGGATCTGATTAAGGTCAGTCTTGTCTCTGAAGATGTATATACTGCTATAGTTAAGTGGGTCAGCTTAAAAGGAGAATATGATTTTTATAAATTTAATTTAAAGCTAGACGGCGTTAAGCTTGAAATACTCTCTAAGGAAACTTTAAAAGATTATGAAATTGATACTTATGCCAATGCACGAATTGTTTATAAGATCAAAGATGGCCAAGATATGATCTTGTTTGATGATCAGTTTGTTACTGCTAGTTGTGAAGAGGGGATGGATGACAGATTTTGTAGTTTGGTGAGCTTTGATGATTTTGAAATGTTAACAGATCAAGTTTTTTCTTTCCGAAAGCAAGGCTACGAGGGATATAATGTTTATTTGCTAAATTTAGAGACGGGCAAAATTATAAGCGATTATATTTTCTTGATCGAAGAAGAGAAGGTGACTATCAAAGACAATATGATGTGGGGTTGTATTGAGCCTGGAATGCTTGGTAACGAATTGTTTGTCTTTGATTTAGATTCATTTGAATTTGTAAAAAGAGAGTCGCCCCAAAGGTCTATTAATAAATGTTTAGGATACAACCAGCAAAAAGCTGGATATGAATATGTCTTAGCTGATTACAATGATGACTGGCAACAAGACTTTAAGAATTTTGAGAACTACGTAAACTCACTAGAGCCTGAGCTGTTTACTCTCGAGGACTAATACTATTTTTTAGTTATTGTGGCTTTCTTCGGGCTGTTAGAGCTTGTGGAAGGCTTAGGTGTCTCAATGTGTTGTTTGCTTATATGTTATAAACTGTGTCAATGTAAAAGATGAAAGTGGTTTGCTGTTTCTGGCAAATAGTTTATAATTACCATGTAATTTTGTTTTATGCTTTACACAGCAAACTTTTTCTTTTTTGGATTTTACTTTAACTCAATTTTGATGAGGTAGTTTGTGTATTCAAAAAAGCGAAGTTACTTGCCTCATCACATTGGGGTTTTTTTAATATTAACCTTAGCATTATGCCAAGCGGTAACATAGACTTATATGGTAGACCAGGTGGAGATACTTCTTTAGGTACTCCAGAACCCTCAGCTCTAGAAGGTGGAGTTGATCAGACAGCTAATACTGTTGAAGCAGAGGGAGGGACTTCTTCTGCAGCTGGTACAGAAACTACAGAAGTGCAAGCAGCAGTTAATTCTGCTCTTGCCTGTGTAGTTGGTAATACAGATCCAGAAGTTAGATCTATGACTTATGGTTATGATCTTTTTGGTGGCTACTCTGAGCGCTCAAAATCACATTAGTTTAATGTAAATTTGAGTCTTACAAACATGGCTGCTAGCAGCCATGTTTGTTGGTGGTTATTTGACAAATATATTAAAAACCCAAGGTGTGAGCTCTGCGTCTATTGTTTGCGGCACATCATCATGCAGGCCGTCTTCATTCATGAAATTTTGGCTTCTGTGTATAAGTCTTATTTGTCTATATTCTGATAGTCCTGGGTTGTAATTTATAGCAGCAAAGGCGATTGAAGAGGTTCCAGATTGTGAGCTATACCCTGAAAAATCACACATAAAATTCCCTCCATTACTAGTGAGTGTGCTGTTGCAATGGAACGTTTTATACTGACTGGCCTCTTGTGGTGGTATATATTCAGCATTCCGGTCAACAAATCCTGCCTTTTGAACTTTGATGTCGCAGCCTTTTGCAACATAGTTTTTGATTTTATTGAAAACAAGGTTGGTGCTTTCTCTATCTTGGTCAAAGTTGATAATAAACTCAACTGCTTTTCTCCATTGGCCGTTACAGGGGGTGTTTTTTTTATTTATTCCTGAGTTCTTTGCTTGAAAGCGAGAGTCAGAGGGGGGGGGAGATAATTGACTTTGATTGCTGTTGATCCGTAGGCTACCTTTTAATTGCTGAGTATTTGAGTTTATGCCTATGATGGTTGCTATAATTATGGCTATTATTGCCAGGCTTATTTTTTTAGATTTCTGCATGCTTTTTAATGTTAGTAACCTTTGTTGTATTGTATATTTTAACTTGGAGGCATGCAATTAGAAGATTTATTGGTAATGCATATAGCTTAGAGGAAGATGTCGTAGGTTGCGAGGTCGTAGCCTGGTTTGTAGGGACTTTGGAGGGTGCCGCGGTGTTGGAAGCCGAGTTTGTTTAGAATTTGTGTTTGAGCGGTATCTAGGGGGCTGCAGAATGTGTAGAATTTTCTATATTGGCATAACTGGGTGTGAGTGAAGGCTGTTTGGAGAATTTGTGCTTGAGCTTGGACGCTGCCATAGAATGGATAAAGTTTTACGCTTCTACCTCTTTTGGGGGAGAAGACTCCAAGGCCAGTGTGCATGTGAGTGCTAGATGTTTTGGCCTCGAGGATAATTTTGGCTTTGGATTGATAGAACTCTTGTGTTTCACGGCCTCTGTTGACTGCGGCAGCTAGGGCTTGCTGAAAATCTAGGCCAATGTCGTTATGCCACTGACTATAGATTTGGCTGATTGTTGCTAATACCTCTGGGTTTGCTTGGGTCCACTGACAGATAGATACTGGGTCTTTCGACGGCAAGACTAGAGATACAAAGTTTGCTTGTACTGTGGATGCTGGTGGTAGAGTAGCTACGAGGTGCTTGCCCCAGACTTGTTCGTTACTGCCCACTTTGTACTGGTCTGGATAACTGGCTTCGAGTTGGTAGCCGTTTTGTTGTAGCATGTTAATAACAGGTGTGTTGAGGTGAGATGTGCTGGCATATGTTTTTCTGTAACCTTGTTGTTGGCTGAGGGTATGTATGTAACTCACTAGAGGTTTGCTGACTCCTTTTTTACGTGCATGTGGGGCAGTTATTAGTGGACCAATTTTACAGCTGCCGCCTCTTTTAAGATTTAAGCAAACAGCTGCTAATGGAGTTTGAGCTTGGTCTTGTGCAAGGTAGATTTGTTTTTCTTTTGTAAAATACCCATTAGCATCGTGATTAATACCTGTGACGAGTTGGTCTATTAATGGTTTGTGAGTGTTGTGTTCATCGTAGAATTGTCCCAGGTCTTGCATCCAATTTTTAACTATGGGGTAGTCGGATGGTTGGTATGGGCGAATTTTCATTGTGTTGATAAATTAAGTTTGAGTTTTGTATATTTACTCTATACAATAGCTATGTTTTGGGGCATTAGCTCAGCTGGCTAGAGCGCTACGCTGGCAGCGTAGAGGTCATCGG
>CAYVIV010000039.1:0-5171 GCA_964451705.1 uncultured Candidatus Peribacteria bacterium
CACAACAGATTCGACTTGCCAAAAACAATAGTATTTAATAAAATCCAAATACAAACATAGATCAAAGTGCCATTATAGCTCAGTTGGTAGAGCGCACCCATGGTAAGGGTGAGGTCTCGGGTTCAATTCCCGATAATGGCTCCACTTTATGGCACCCAAAATAAAACTTTGACATTTGTAATTACTAGCATTCAGTCCTAAACTTAAAAAAAGCATCTTTTTCCAAGATTAACTAAACTGTTAATTCAATTAAAATGAAAAAATATACATTCAGACAAGCACGATCAAACGACCTTAAATTTGTATTCGACCTGATCAAATCAACAATGAAAGACCATATTACAAAAATTTATGGAAAATGGGATGATGAGTTTCAGTTGAGCTATTGTAAAAACGGCTTTGATGCAAATAAACATAAAATCATCATTGTTGATAAACAAGATATTGGGTGCATTGCTGTATCAAAAGATGATTTAAACATCCAAATAGAAAGACTTCTTATCCTGCCTAGTTTTCAGGGTTTAGGCATTGGAACAGACATCATTAAAAAACTAAAACAAGAGGCTAGAAAAAATTCAAAAACACTTTCCTTAAAGGTATTACATAGCAACACAAAAGCACAAACGCTCTATGAACGCATGGGATTTACTGTAACCCAAAAAACTGATAATTCATTTATAATGACCTGTAAATACTAAATACCCACCCCAACCAACCTTTAATACACCCTCACTCAACTCCCCTCCACAAACTTGGTCACCATCCGCACAGACTTGCGGCCATCCTGGCGCTTGGAATCATCGACAAGCTCAGTTTCTGTGACAAGTTTTCCATGTATATTGATACACACAGAAGCCTCTCGCACACGCTTAGATTCTGCCAAAATAAAACTTTGAAATTAGCAATTATTTGTCTTCCGATCTAAACTTAGAAAAAGCATCTTTTTTTAGATATTAGTCTAACTAACAACTTAAATTATAATGAAAATCTACTGCCTTGGTGGAAGACCATGCTCAGGCAAAACCACAATCGCCTATAAATTAGGGCAAAAGTATAATATAGACGTAAAATATTTAGATGTCTATGCTCAAGAACTTATTGATAACTCGACTCCAAAAACACCAAATATATTTAGTTGGAAAGGAATAAGTCTCACTCAAGCTATGAGTCAATCACCAGAAGTATTATTTGATACGTACTTAAATGCATATGATGAAATGACACCATTTTTTTTAGATATGCTTAGTAATTTAGATAGTCAAAAAATAATATTAGAAGGAGCAATTCTGACACCAAAATTTGTATCACTATTAGAGGAACAATATAATACAAAAGTATGTTATCTGTTGACTGATGATGATTTTGTCAGAGAACAGTATATTAAGCGCGATTATGCACAAGAAATGATAAGAGAGGTTGGTGGTAAACAATCGCTTGAAAACTTACTTAAGAGAGACAGTATCTTTGCGAAATATATTATCAAAGAAATAAAGAAATATAATTATCCTAGTCTAGAAATTCATAATAAGTCAGAACCTCAAGTCAACATGTCTTTAGTTGAAGGAATATTTAATTTATAACAAGGTGGTCAACTACATATAACATTATCTATCATAGACTTTGGGATATAAAAAATCATTTTGATTTAATTACCCAGCCTCCACATTCCGTAAACTTAGCACGTATAATATCAAAAAGACATTACTCAAACAAGCTAGTACAAAAAAGACCACAGATAAATCATATCTCACAGATACAAACCCAGATACAAACACAAGTAGAGATGAAAAAATTGTTAAAAACTGGCTATTCACAGACAGCATAGTCGATCGATTGGAATCCGTAACTCGCTCGTTGATAAAAGTAGTAATCGTGGGTGCGTACAAACCTCTCAAAAAGTATAAACAAGCTACAATTACAAATATTATGGCCCCCACCTCTATTTTCGCAAACAAAATTAAAAACAAAGTAAAAATCAACGAATGCAAAACCAAATATTTATCGACACTAAACCACTTACCTATTTGATTAGCAAATAAAGATCCTAAAGCTCTAAATACAAAAGTCATAGCTGCAATCATTCCAAAATACCGAGGATCGATTCCCAAATTTAAATACAATGGCTGCAAATACTGAAAAGCAGCTACAGCCACCGAACCAATCAAAGCCGAAAAAACAAAAATTTTCGAAAACACTGGGGTCCCAATTGCATATCGAAAACTTTGTTTTAGATGCTCAATCACTGTCACAGAGTCAGAATTATCGACCTTTTCGGATAAAAAACATACACTCAGCAAAGTCAGAATAGAGAGAGCAAACTCAATTAAAAATGGCATTCTTGGATCTAACACATACAAAAAACCACCACTTACAGAAGCCAGAACCCAAAACAAATTTAACTTAAATTGCAAAGAACCATAAATTTTCTTAAATTCCGAAGCTCGTTCTTGAATCCCTAAATCATTATACAAAAACGCTACATCGGCACCGTTTTTCATAGCTGAACCAGCACCCATTAGACTATAGCCGGCCAAAAACCAATAGAACCCCTGTGCAAACGCAAACAAACCAAAACCCACTGACATTAAAATACTACCAATCAGAATACTAACCTTATTACCAAATCTATCAGCAAAAACTCCAGCTGGAATTTCAAATAACGCCGAAGAGATTAGGTAAGCTGCCACAACCACAGAAACTTGGGCCAAACTCAACCCCAAAGAAAGCATAAAAACTACAAAAACCCCAATCGAAAAACTTGCATCACTTGATAACATTGAAAAGGCTAACAACTTTTGATTTTTGGAGAACATATTTACACTTTAGATATCAAAACTATATCACAAATTACAAAAGACATTAAATCCCCCCCCACATACCTTTAATAAACTATTTCTCAGTTTTATCTGCAAATTTGATCGCAATTTACACTGCCTTGAAGCCTTTAATATACACAACCGAAACAAAACAGATATATAAATTAAAATTAATTTTAGTCTTTTTTGAATATGCGTTTGATTCCATCCTCACAATCTGAAATATAGTATCCAGAACGTTCCGGAAAATCTATTTGGGTTGTTTCATTTACTAAAGCACCTCCCAAAAATGCCTAGATATTCGCTTTATTCCATCTTTACAATCTACAATATAATAAACCTCTTCTTCAAGAAAATCTATTTGGGTTGTTTCATCTACCAAAGCGCCTTCCAAAAATAAAGAGTAAAAATTTACTTCGCTCAAATCAGCTCCTCTCAAATCAGCTCCTCTCAAATCAGTAAAATTCAATTTAGCTCGGCTCAAATCCATACCCCTCAAATCCATACCCCTCAAATCCACAGACCTCAGATCAGCTCCTTTCAAATCCATAACTCTAAATTCAACTCCCTTTAAATCAAATTTCTTTAACTCAATGCCTTTTTTTAAGGTACAACCAGTAAAATCTATATCAAAAGTTCCATCATCCTTTAAAGAAAATTTACGATCTAAATTCACAAAAGCTTGAATAAAAGGCACTACACCATCCACAAAAGATTTTATATTTTTAAATACACAATCAATAATTACAATCTCAACATCAGTTAATGATATACCCATAGTTGCCCCCTCAAAATCACATAAAATTAAGACAGAATCTTCAGTGAAATCAAAATCTAGCAAAGAAACTCCTCCCAAAGTACATCTTGTAAAAATTCCAATTGTTACATAATTCATACAAGCTCCAGAAAAATCACAGTCAACAAACTCTACTTGTGATAAATCACATCCATATAGGTTTGCATTTGTAAAATTACAATTAACAAACTTTGTTGGCATATCGAACTCTACTTCTGAAAGATCATTGTTTTCAAAGTTCATATCTTTAACTTCCAAACCATTACTCAATACAAATTCTTCCTTATCATGAGATATAATTTGAGGAGTAACCTCTACCAATCCATTCTCATCAAATACAAGTTGATTTCTAGCATCAGACGCTAGAGCCCCTATCTTTAACTCATGCGAGTTAGGTTGCTCACGTATTTCAGATGTATTTGAAGTATTGCATGATAATTCTAAATCTGAACTTTCAGTTTTAGACATAAAGCTAAATTATTATAAGATTGAATAGTACACAGAAGAATAAAAATGTCAAGTCTTTTACAAAGCACATACAATTTACTTCCATCATATAATAACTAAAAATAGCAAATGAACTAGGCTATTGTGCCCAAACACAATTCGTATCAACTAACTGAGTATTAAGTGTCGAAAAGTCTACCTCTGCAAGTATCATCCGACCAAAATATACTCCACGCAAATTGGCAGTCCTAGATCTACTTGAAAATTTTTAAACTTGCAAACAAGTTAAGCCTGATCTCATCTATTGCCTCAAATAATGGCTTGATTTCTATTCGTTTACAAATACCTCTAATAATAGATAGGTTTTCAAAAGACAGACCTCCGTGAGCGATAACACTTGATAACAAGATATTATCTCGAATAATTGCTCCAATACTCGACTCTGGATTAACTGTGGCACATCCAATTTCTGGCAAAGTTAAAGAGGCAATCCGTTTATATATACCGTAAACACACTGTCTATTTATTCTAACTTCTAGAGTAGCATGATCTTCATATTTAAGAAAATGATCTGCTAGGAATGCTAGAATGTCCACTGATAACTTTCGATGTAACTGATCATCAGATCGCCCAAGAATAAGTACTTGATTGAGGATAATCTCCAACCCGTGATCCTGTGCCTCTTCTAATAATTTATGCAGTATATCTACAATTAAAACCTTAGAATCAAGGCCCTCAGATTCACCCTTTACAATTGCAGAAGACAATGCAGATAGTATACAAATATCATCTATGGCTGGATTGTAATCTAATTGACGATTGATAATGGCAGAATTTGTTAAAACTTTGAGAGCAAAATTAATTTCTTGACTATCTAGTGTGTCTTGATCCAATGTCGCAGCAGATTTGGCTTGAATTGCGTGAGCGAGTTTGAGCCTAGAACTTGGATTCAATAATTCTTCAACCTGTATTTGTATGTCAGTGCCATAAGTAACCTGCCATAACATGTCTGAGGCCTCCGAGATTAAATCAGTCATCAGCTGGCTTTTGGCCTTTGGCGAGTTATATTTAGCTAATACACCTGTATGAGCACTTAGTTTCTTCATAATTTA
>CAYVIV010000040.1:0-4934 GCA_964451705.1 uncultured Candidatus Peribacteria bacterium
CACCACAGAAGATTGAAACGCCACCTCCTGTAAAGCCAACCCCTGCAAAATTATCAACTGCAAAGCAATCTTCTGAAAAGTCATCTCAAGTACAGGCATCCCCAGTGAAAGCAGAGCAATCAAAGCCAGATCAATCAAAGCCAGAATCACCAGTGAATGCAGCGCCACCAAAGCAACGTGAAGTTTCAGTAGCAGAATCCACTTCATTACAGGGGGGTACAGGACCTTTGTTGCCTGGTATAGTGCCAGGATTTTATTCTAACTATCTTAGATTTCGTGAGCCTGGTGCAAGCGGTTCTATGGAGCTGCTTCCTCCTGGCTCTCAGCAAGGGTCTAAGCAGAATCAAGAATTACCAAAGATAGAGCTCATGGATTTGGCAGAAGCTCAATTGAAGCACAATGCTTTGATGATTAAGATAACTAATTTTAAAAAAATTACGTCCCTTAGGACTCTATCGAATGTTTATAAAAATGCTGATGGGGTAAAAACAGGGGATATAGATTTTAAAAAAAAGGACTATATAGTCGTAGGGCTTATTGATCAGAAGGTTATTACAAGAACTAAGCAGTCTAATGAGAGTGGTCACAATACGAATGATTACAATGGGGTATATAACTTAAGTACTTTGCAGGCACGGTTTGGTGGTAATGCTATGATACCCAGTGATACTATTCTTGCGAACCCCATACCTAATGAGATTAAGTTTGCAGAAAAGTTTTTGTTGGCAGGTTACCAACTAGAGGTGAAAACTATTGATGGTAAGAAAAAATACAGATTTATTGATGGTAAGCAGTTAAATGATGATGGGTCTAATTGCAGTAATTGGTTTAGTTTGGAGAGTACTGCTAAAGTTTTAGAACCAAAACCACTAATTATTTTAAAGGATACTCATGGTTATGAAGTGGAGGAAAAGAATATTTATATTAAGAGTTATGAGACTTCAGAGCAAGATCTTGAAGGATTTGAATTGATTTATTTTAAGAATAAGAGTTCAGTTTTTCAATATACAGAGCCTAAAGGCAATTATAAGGTGAATTTTGTTATTTCTAAGAATAGGGAGCACTATTATGCATCTTTGTTTAAACATAAAGAGTATATGAATTATAGTTTTGATCAGGCAGAATTGCATGGCTGGTATTCTACAAATCAGGTGCGCATCAAGCAATTATTACCACTAAGTCAGTTAAGCAAAGATGATACTTTAACTCAGCTGCCTCTTGCTTATCAATACTTTATTAATATTCTGTTTTTAAATGACGCTAAAAGAAATCGATTTCCTTATGTCAAAGTTGTTGGAGCTAGGGGGAGTTTGAGTGTTGGTTTGAAATCTAACAAAGCTTTAAGGAGGATTGATTATGAAATAGATGCTAATAGTTTAGCTCAACTGTCTAATGGGGATTTATTTCCAGACTTACCGTTAAAAGGATTGAGTGGTAGGGATGTAGAGGAGCTAAATTTAGGATTAAGTCTGTATAAACGTAGTCCACAAGATGAGAGTATATTTGTTAGCCATATGCAATACTCATATAGACCTGATGGGCAAGGTATGGATATTTTACGATTAGCAGTTGATCACTTGCCAATGCCAAAAGCTTTGAATGAAAGTAAATATAATCAATTAAAGCAAGTTTGGTTTGAAAGGTTTGGTGTTATCAATTTGGACTTTAAAATGGACTTGTTGTATCAAAACCCGACTAAAAGGTTAGCACATTTAAATGCTGATCAGCGTAGTGTCTACTATGAGCTAGTGAAAACTTTTTTAACTGACCCACAATATGCAAAGATAATTACTCATTTGCCAGCTGCTATTTTGTTGACAGCTACTGAGTATAATGTAGAAGATGCTAATCTAAGCTCTGTGGAACCCTTGTCTGAAAAAGAACATAGTGCTCTTAATTATTTAAAAACTTTACGATATGGTAAAAGTAGTATGTTTTTTCAATTCAATTCAAAAGGGTTGCTAACCAAGATTGCTGGTAAAGCTTTGAAAACACCTTTTAAAATACCTGCTATGGCGTATGTGTCTTTTAAGCTTGACCACAAAGGTTCATGGTTACAAAATTTTTTAAAGGTTAGGTATTTTAATAATGAAGGCAAGATTGTTTTGAAAAAAATTAAATTTAGTAATAGTCAGGTTATAGACTGGCGAGTGTTTAGAGACACGATTCGTGCTATGAGAACGCATGTAAATCGGGAGCTTGAATATGATCCGCAAAACTTGTTGATTAATTCAGAAGGTTCATTGGTGTTTAATCCAATGTATGCTCAAAAGGTGCGGGTTTTGGGTTCCAGCTTAAAGGCCCCAACAGAGTTGAAATTTAAGCCTGGGTCTAAAGTTTATATTGAGTCTGTAGGTGAATCGGTGAATGGTCGTTCGGAGGTTGTAGCAAGGGTTATAGCTCCAGATGGGACTGGTATGGTTGTAAGGCTTCAGGTCGTAGCTGGGTTGTTCAAGCATTTTAGAAACCCTAATTTGCCCAAGTCTAATGTAGCTTCGCATTCTAAATTGAAGATGACTTTACACTCCTTACACTTTACACATCAGTTAGGTAGTAAACATTTGAGAACACATATCGCTATTCGAGATGCTTCTTTGCATAGTTTAATCATTTCTAAGAATGCTATACAGTATTTTGCTCAGAATCCGATTTCAGATCTTAAATTTAATTTTATTAATGTTACTAAGTTTTTTAATTTGCATGAAGACGGCAAAAAGTTCCAGATTTACTATCAAGGACCTTGGATTGATTTCAACAAATCAAATATTGATTATTTAAACACTCTTGCTCGGAAGCATGAGCGAGGGCAGACTGATTTTAGGTCTAAGTTATATAAGCATTATTTGAGTACAAGTCAAACAAAAAAAAGGATTTTTCAGCTGAACGCTAGAGATAATATTGAAATTCGATGTAATGACGCTTTTGGAGTGATTATAGGTGTTTTGATTAGGAGTTATTCTCAAGTAACTTTACAATCTGGTTACTCTTATTATCAGCCACCTGTTGGTAATTATCTTTATATAAAAGATACAGACGGTAATGTGACTGTAATTAAATATGAAGACTGGTTGAAAGCAAATGTAAATCCGAAGCCCAAGCGGCGTCGGACGAGCAAGTCTAGCACTAACAGGACAACTATTCAGCCCTCAAGTACTGTGGCACCTACTAAATCTCAGGGATTAAGTGTTGAGGAGAAAGAGGCATCTGTGATAGTTCCAGCTCGCAAGCCAACTCCTAAGCCACCGACTTCACCCACAGCACCGACTCGCAAGCCAGCTCCACCTAAGCCAACCAGAGCTCCTAAGCCAGCTCCTAAGCCAGCTCCTAAGTTAAGCGCTGGGTTGAACCTTGATGAATTGTCTGAAGTTCAGCAAAACAAATTAAGGGGACACTTTAGGCAGCAGATGTTGGGTGCGATGGGAAAAGCTAAGGTTTTGGGATGGTTAACTGTTGGTCTTAAACTGGATGGTACGAAAGCTACATATTATATTGGTTATAAATCAGGAAGCGTGACTGTTGCGAGAGATGGTCAAAAGAAAGTGCAGGAGTTACAAAACAAGCATGCGGTCGTTCTAAAAAGAAGGCTCGAGCAAGCTTTACCAGATAATCTAGGTAAAGGTTTGGCTGGTAAGCAATTGCGTGTAAAGGACATTAAATGGGATATTAAGGCAGTGGGGGGGCCCAAGGTGATCGTGACTTTTGAATAAGGTTTGTGGCTGTGTTTGCTTTGTAATTAATGCATGCTTTTAATAAGGTGTTGTTTAGCCTGTCCTTGCTGTATACTTACTGGTATGTAGCTGCGCTAAAAGTGCAATGGGTTGTTTTGTTGCATCCTGCTACTATGGTTTAGAGTGCAATGGGTTGTTTTGTTGCGTCCTGCTACTAGGGGTTGGAGTGCAATGGGTGGCTTTGTTACATCCTGCTATTAGGGTTTGGAGAAGAGTGGGTTGTTTTGTTGCATCCTGCTATTAGGGTTTGAGAATCGTGGTTTTGGAGGTTTTGTGTAATGATATGGTCAGGGTTTGAGAATGGGAGTTTGGGGAAGTTTTCAAACTTGAAAAAAAACTTTAAGTATGTTATTTTTAGTTTACTCTTCAATTTTTATTAATTTTCATTAATTTATATAATTATGGATTTGAAAACACAAAAAGAGGCTCTAGAATTGATCTTAGAAATATCTCAGAGTCTTGCACAAAAGAAAGAGAAACAAGCGGATTTTAAGCAAGAGCAAGAGATGCTTAAAGATCTGGAAAAAAAGATTGAGGATGTTTAGACAGTCAAGCTAAGTAAGGCGGCATTATTAAGGCCCTTTAAATTTTTTGGTCAAGTTGAAAAGATAGACCTTGGATGGTTTTGTCGTAAGATACAAGCAAATAATTATTTTTATATGTCTATGACCCAATATAAATTTACAGTCCAGCAAGAAGAGCAATTGCATGCGATTGCAGAAAGACTTTTGGCAGATGACAAGGGGATTTTAGCAGCCGATGAAAGTGTTGGTACTATTGGCAAGCGCTTTAGTAGTATTAATGTAGAAAATAATCAGGAAAATAGACGTAATTACAGAGAATTGTTGTTTACAACTCCTGGTTTAGAGAAATTTATTTCGGGGGTGATTGTTTTCGAAGAAACTTTGTTAGATATTAATTCTGCAGCTAAACCTTTGGTTTCAACACTTTTGGACAAAGGAGTTTTGGTTGGTATTAAGGTCGACCAAGGGGTCGTGCCATTGTCTGTGGATTCTGGAGTCTTGCTCGATGAATCTGCAAATGATCCACAGCAGACTCTCACACCAGAGGTTGTTACGCAGGGTCTAGATGGTCTGGCTGAACGTTTGGAGATTTATAAAGCACAAGGCGCAAGTTTTGCTAAGTGGCGCTCTATTGTGCGTGTTAATACAGCACGGGGAATGCCTAGTATCCAGGCGTACAAGG
>CAYVIV010000041.1:0-4418 GCA_964451705.1 uncultured Candidatus Peribacteria bacterium
GCTTGAGCATTAGTTCATAAATTTTTTGCAATTCTTCTCCATAAACCGAATGGGCGTTACCAATCACAATCTTGAAACCATTATACTGCTTTGGATTATGCGAAGCTGTTATAACAGCACCACAGTCATACTCCCCTTTAGACAAAGTATAGTAGTGCATAGGCGAAGGGGTTAAGCCAATGCTCGTGACAGCCAAACCAGTCGACATAACCCCTTGTGATAGTGCCTCGTGTAAATCTTCGGAAGTATGTCTACCATCTCTGCCGAGCAAAAAATGTTTGCAGTTTTTTGCCAAAAAATATGTCCCCAAAGCCTTCCCTAGCAAATTGGCGAACTCTGGCGTGAGCTGAGGATTCTCCCCCATTGCGATACCTCGAATATCATTAGCTCTAAAAACATATTTATCAATTAGATTATTGTTAGTCATAAATTTATAATTAAAGAATAACCTTAAGTTAGTAGATTTTATATCACATGTGATATAATTCAAGACTTTGGACTTGACACTGATTAGATATATTAGGGCGGGCTATAGGGTCGTTTCAAAATGCCCTCTTGTTAGCTAACAGCACCTTGCCATTGCTTTAAATAGCTACTCTAATACCAGAGCTCAAAGATAGCACAGTAGTGATTTGGCAATCAGTAACAGATTACTGCATAGCTATCTGCACAAACTCATACATAATTTCAAACAACTTATCTATTAAAATTCTTTAAGGCCCTTTGCGTATCGCGGTCTTGAACCTTCTTTTTTAAGCTATGTCTTTTATCATGTAATTTTTTACCTTTTGCTAAGGCAATTTCAATTTTTATTAGCCCCTTTTTAGAATGCAGATTTAAAGGCACCAAAGTTAAAGATTTACTATCAATTTGGTTTTGCAATCGCTTAACCTCACTCGCCTTTAAAAGCAATAGTCTATCGGCATCTGGATTATAAGCTGTATTCTCGGCAAAGTTATATGCAGAAATATGCAAATTCTTAAGAATTGGCTTATTTTCTATAAAAGTTACAAAAGTGTTAGTAAAACTAACCTTACCAGCCCTAATGCTTTTGACCTCGGCACCACTCAAGACAATTCCGGCTTCTAGGCGCTCTAAGATCTCATAGTTAAAGTGAGCTTTTTTATTCTGGGCAAATACTGACATATTCTAATTTATATACAATAAATTTAACTCCTGCAGCAAAATATTGCAATCCCAGCTAGGGCCCTGTGTCCTAAAGACTATGGCAGTAGCAGATTCAAGCCTTGACAAACGCTGTAAATTGGAATATAATATAGAGATTTAACAATCACATATGGGTCGCCTAAAAAATCAGTTTCGCAAGTCATTACAAAAGTATTCTGTAGTTATAGTTTCTACACTAATACTACTGCTGAGCTTTGCCATTAGCGCCGTCCTACAAACAACAGTCATAAGCTAACCCCTCTTTAGAATGCTTAAACACCAATGGAAACTAGAAAACTACCACCAAGAATTTGAGCAAACAACACTCATGCTCCAACTCACCCACTATAATGGACGCGTTTTCTTGGGTCACAAAGACACCCTAGGACAACTAGAAGACATACATATAGAACTTACAGACAGGCTACACTACTCTGATAACGAGGGGGCCAGCAAACAAGGTAGCCGCATGATAAAAAACGGAGCCGAAAACAACCACTTAAAAGACCACATGGAAAGAGTCTTCCTGAATGAGGTGATTGACAGAATCAAACTAATGGACTCTCAAAATATGTTCTCGCTCATGAGAATTTTTGTACCTAAAAACATGAAAAAACTACTTTGGGAAAAACTCCCAAAACACCTTCACGAAAAAACAGAATTAATAATTGGAACCTTTAATCACGAAAGCCCTCTAAAACTTGTAGATAGATTATACGTCTTAAAATAATCTTGTAGTTACAAGCCAAATTTAAAATCAATCAAACAGCTCGTGGGGAGCTGTTTTTTTGTACAACTTATTTAAACACAACTACTTTGGTATGACTTATCAAACGCAAACATAGCGTTCGATGAAATCTGAATTGGGATGAACAAAATAATTGTACGGAGTAGTTTATGGCCAACAAGCACAGACCTGCTTAATCAAAACCAACTATCCAAGCTACAAATGACAAGCTAATCAAGTCTTAAATTGACTAGGCAGGTATTTATATGGAGATTTTTGCAGCGCTCTTACATGTACAAAAAAAATATACACATAGTTGGAAGTTGGGCAACCCAAAGTCTAAACCTGGCATGTTCTAATTTTTAGCACAACTTATGAGCGCCAACAAACTACCACACAGATAATATGAAGCAAGGACTCTATTAACCTGTGTGCAATTTATTTCAACTGTTCTTTTATTTTCAAAAAATCACCACGTACATAGTCAACATTTTCTATACCTGACTCCCTGAGCATTTTAGCAGCACGTGCCGCACGACCACCTGCCTTGCAGTGAAATATTATTTGCTTGGAAACATCTAAGTCCTTCTGCAAATCCATATCTACCAAAACATCCAGTGGTATATGCTTAGCAAATTCCAAAAAACCCTCTTTTGAGCGCTCATTATCTCTTCGCAGGTCAACCACCTGTACATCGGGCTTGCAGCACAGCTCACAAAATTCTTCAATACTTAACATAGCAACTTATTATCTAAACTCATACATCCTAACAAACTTAAAAAACAAAAACCATAGCTAACAATAGCAGCAGAATAACCCCCTCCTCGAAGAGCACCCCTCTAATCATAAACTCAGAGCAAAATTAAAAAAACTACAAGTTGTCTCGTAAATAAAAGCCAACCACTGCTAAACTGATGGCCACATTCAAACTCTCCTTATTGCCTGCCATTGGAATTTCTAAAATGGAGTCTGAGAGCTCTAGCAAATCCCCCGCTACCCCTGTAACTTCGTTGCCTACCACCAAAACTGTATTATCCAGAGTTTGCCTCTTAGAAAATCTATAGTCAGTGTAATTTATAGCTGATTTATGCAGCTCAAGGCTTAATAAATTTACTTTTGTCAAACTAGACAAATTCGAAGATTTGGCGAATTGCTTATTCTGCAGATTTGCAAAGTCTGCCAAAAAGGCTTCGGCAGATTCGTAGTTCAAAATTGGCAGCTGATCTTCTGCCCCAAGTGAAACCTTCAAAACTTTATTATTGGGCAAACCATATTTATCTTTTAATCTTGGTGTATAACCACTTAAAACCACAGTAGTATTACCCAGAGCATCTGCAGTGCGCAGTATAGCTCCAACGTTATGAGCAGAACGAATATTATCTAATAGTATATACATAAAGCTACTATCTAACAAAAACCCAGTGGTTTGCAAGCCCAAAACAAAAAAGCCAGAGAGACTCTGGCTTGCTTTTGTATATAACTACTCTTCGAAGATTCTTGTAAGAGCTTGATCCAAGCCTATAATTTCTGCTGGATCCACACTACCACAACCAGGTATTTGCAGATTAGGATTTGATAAATTGTAAACTACAGGCGCCTGACTAGATGAGTGAAAAGTAAAACCTAAATTAGTCAATTCACTCCGATCTAAAACAGATAAAAATTCCATAACATGAGTTCTAGGGTTATAGATTAAACCAAACTTACTCACATTATCATGACGACCAAGCATAATCATTACATACGCTGTATCCCATTGACATGCTTGATTCTGAAAACCAGAAGCAACAGCATATATATTAATCAAATTCAACACACCATAGTCATTAGTGGCACAATAATTTGGGAAAGCATACTGGATATTAGGGTCCAAGATATGTCTACTTGCTATCGGGCTAGCAACTGACACATTAAGAAAAGCTTGCCAGTCCAACCCAATCCGCGCTAAACGCTCAGAGTTCATGAAAGGCGCTACACAACAGCCATTATTGCTAATTTCCACTTCTGCTACATTGTTAGTACCAGCACAAATATCATTTTCATCATCAACACCGTCATTGTCATCATCAGGGTCTAGTGCATCACAAATTTCATCACCATCAAAGTCTGCTGGCACATCAATAGCATCCAAAGGATCTGTATTACAGCCAGCTACTTCGTCTGCATCTGAAAAACCATCGTTGTCATCATCGGTATCTGCATTATCACCAATACCATCACCATCAGTATCTACTGATTCATTAAGGTCAAGTGGAAAGGCATCATTTTCATCATCAACACCATCGTTGTCATCATCGGAGTCACAGACATCACCTTCTAGATCACCATCTCTATCTCTTTGATCTCGGTTTGCTTCAACTATACAATTGTCAACAGCATCAGGAATGCCATCATGATCAGTATCTGCTAAAACCATACCTTCATCAACATCCTGATCTGGACCAGCATCAACATCAAAACCTGCATCATCACCATCATCAAATAATTCATAAACAACTTAATCGACAACTTCATCACACCCGTC
>CAYVIV010000042.1:0-4158 GCA_964451705.1 uncultured Candidatus Peribacteria bacterium
CAACTTCGACATTGTACCACTCGTGGAATTTATGTTCCAAAGAAAGGTTGGATAAGGTAAGAGAAACTCAAATGGCCAACAAACAAGCTCCTAAGTACGACGAACACTGCCGAAACCTCACAGCTGAACAAGTTAAAGAGCAAGAAAAAATCAATCCCAATTATGTTATTCGCCAAAAAATACCCAAAGATCAAGTAATTGAATTTAATGACAGCATCAAAGGTAAAATGCGCTTTGAGTCCAACACTCTGGATGACCATGTACTAATGAAATCCGATGGTTTTCCAACCTACCACTTTGCAGTAGTAGTTGATGATAACCACATGCAAATTTCCCATGTCATCAGAGCTGACGAGTGGCTACCTTCAACCCCCAAACACATACTCCTCTACCAAGACTTTAAATACAAAGTACCTCAATTTGCACACGTTCCACCTGTATTGAAAGAAGATGGGAGAAAGAAACTGTCCAAAAGAGATGGAAACGCCTCCATGGAAGACTATATCAAGCAAGGCTACACCAAAAACGCACTATTCAACTTCCTAGCCCTACTTGGCTGGAACCCAGGAACCAAACAAGAGTTATTCACAACTCAAGAACTAATCAAAGAATTTGATTTAAAAAGAGTCCAAAAATCAGGTGCTATACTAGACATTCAAAAACTCAACTGGTTCAATCTCCAACATAAAAGATTAAGCTTAAACTCTAACTTGACCGATATTGCCATGGAGATCAATCCCAATGTTGAAATCACAGAACCTAGAAAAGGCCAAAAAAACTTTCAATTCGCAAGCCCTCAAGAGTTTCTAGAATTTAATATAAAAAAAGGTAACTTACTAGAAAACTATCTTCCAGCAAACCTAATCAAAGAGCTAGAAAACCAATTCCAATCCAAAGATTACTTATACAAAGCATTAAGCTCACTAGAAGATCAAATCCTCAAAGACCCTAGTAAAATCCAGTATTCAATTACAATCTTTAATAAAGATATAGAAAGCTACAACTTAGACCTATTCCAACACGAAAAAATGCAAGTTGACACTGAAACTGCCAAAAATGCACTCACTAAAACCTTAGAAAAGCTACAAGAAGAAGATTTAATTTAATAAGTGCTATTAACTTTTGAGAATCTTAGCTATAGCAACAATTGAAAACTCAAAACCTGGCAGATTCTCTGCCAGGTTTTTTTATGCTTTATGATTGCTGCTTTGTTGGAGTAGCTGATGGCTGCTGGAGTGGCTGAGGCAAGAGAGTTGTTGTGGTTGGGGCTGCCATGTGGCAGGCTGGGCAGCCGGGCTGGCGGGGATTGCCTGGAGGAGGTTGGCTGGAGGAGGTTGGCAAGGGGAAATTCTTGACATTGTAAGGTTTGAGATTATTATATGGTTGATTAATCATAGATTATGAATTTAGCTTGGAGATTTTGCTTTTTTCCTCTTGAATCGAAACCCAAAAGTTTCTACGAGCTATCATCATCACTTTTAAAACATTCCTAGGCCGACCTAGGTTTTTTTTTATATATATTAACCAACTCAACATGCACTCAAATGTGAACTCGACTGAAAACTTGAACGTGGATTCAGCTATGCCGGCAACTATGAGCTCAAAGGCAGGCTCGAAAGTGGCAGGCAATCTGCATCTGGATCTGAATCTGAACAACTTAGACTTAGAGAACGTAGGGTATGGAATTGAACAAGAGTGTTGGATTGTTAACCCAGCAACTGGAAAACCAGTTGCTGAAATTAATGGAGTCTCGTCTTACTTGGCAATTTCTCAGCTAATGTCGGATTTAGATGGTTTTAAGGATCCGGAAATTAGTGCAGAACTACTCAGCTGTCAGCTAGAACTCAAAACGCCTGTACTTGGCTCACCCAAAGAAGCTATTGAATATATAAAAGATAAAATGGCCTATATTAATGATCGCATCAAGTGTTTGGGGGTACAATTTGAAACTGTAGGACATAAGAATATGGGTGGTGTGCCGCTTTTAGCTGCAGATCCCAATGCAGCATCTTACGATAGAGTCCAAGAGTGGTCCAAAACACCTGAGGGAGTAGAGTTGCTGCGAAGCACTGCAATTTGCTCGACTCAGCTTTGTGTCTCTGCTGGGCTAGAGAGTTACTCCCCCGAGCAAAAACTTAAAATCTTGAGCAGCTGCTACAAGTATTTGTCTGATAACTATCTATATTTGCAGCAGATCAATAATAATTCTCCGAGGCTTGAGATTGTTGATCACCTAATTATAACTGTAAAGAAAGACAACTTCTCTAAAGCTGGACTAATTGGAGGCTCTACAGGTAGGGATGAAACTTGGATTACTCGACCAGATGGCTCTAATCTGCTGGATTGGTACATGGCGCACTCTGGGGTCTTAGAGCTTGATAAAATTAATGATAAAGATGCCCATGGGTTACTAGTCAAAGGCAAACTGGCACCAATGCAGGCAACAGATAAAATCCCAGATTTAGTTTGTATAGAGCACCGCTGGCCAGACGCCAAACCCAACCTGACTGACTCGCTTGCTAAGATATTAGAAGTGCATGAGAATATGATAGATTTCAGTCTCAGCTCTTTGCTGGATAATGTGTGGTAGTAGCATGTCTGCTTTGGTTCCCCAAGCGTCTTAGTTTCTGATAGACCTTAGGCAAGCGACTCGGCTGCCTCCTGGTTTGTTACTATAGTGCTAATTCTGTATCTTTTGGTGTGGCTGCTGGAGCAGGTTGAGGGGGCTGCAATGCTGTTTTTGAATATTATGGTGGTTGAGGCAAGAACAGATTGTTGACATTAGACGTTTATGGTGTATAATTGAGTTAAATTTAATATAAGTTATGAATTTAGCGTCTAGGTTTTACTTTTTTTTCTTTGGTAAAAAACTTAGAAGATTCTAGGCGCTCTTTTCATAACTTTCAAATGCACCTGGGATCTCCTAGGTGTTTTTTATTTATTAATCACAAATACAATGAGTAAATTAGTGCAAAACCAACAAAAATATGGATATGGACTTGAACAAGAGTGCTGGATTAGTGACCTGCAAACTGGCAATCCGGTGGCTGAACTCCAGGGTAAATCGGCATATTTGGTAATTTCTAATATGTGGGAAGAGATACTAGGCAAGAAAGATGATTCCATAAGCCCAGAGCTGCTAAGCTGCCAGCTAGAGGTGAAAACCCCTGTACTTGACTCGCCCCAAGAAGCTATAGAATATATAATAGATAAGATTGCCAGTATTAATGCGACTATAAAGCACCTAGGTGTACAGCTGGAAACTACAGGATACAAGAGCATGAATGGTGTTCAGCTTATAGCTGCAGATCCTAATGCGGCATCTTATAGGCGTGTCCAAGAATGGTCTCAAACACCAGCTGGGCAAGAGTTGCTACGCAGTACTGCAATTTGTTCGACCCAGTTAAATGTTTCTGCTGGGCTAGAGACCTATGGCGCAATGGATAGGCTTGCGATACTGGGTGAATGTTATGGCTATATGACCCAGAACTATGAAAGCTTAGAAGTAATGAATCAACACTCACCGAGGCTGGGTATAATTGAAAAATTAATTATTGCTGTGAAAAAGGACAATTTTAATAAGGCTGGATTAATTGGAGGCTCTACCGGTAGAGATGAAACTTGGATAACTCGACCAGATGGCTCACATACACTGCTCTGGCATATGGCACACTCAGGTGTTGTTTGCCCAGATGATATACAACCAGATAATATCGAGGAAGTCTTGGGAAATATGAGCCCTGAGCAAAGCAGTAAGTTATTAGCACGAATGGACTCGAAGGACGCCCATGGATTACTACTCAAAGGTAAATTGGCTATGGTGCCGACTTCCCCACTACCTATGCTTAACTGTATAGAGCAACGTTGGGCAGACGCTAGAGGTGATATTAATGCATGTGTCCAAGAGCTTGATCATGTCCATGCAGAGATGTTGAATTCAGCTATAGGGTCAGCACTTTCTGCTAGAAGTTAGATCTGATGTCGCTCAGACTATGCTAGCTATAGTAAAGACTGCCACTAACTCAGCCTTGGCTTTTGATAACCTATAATACTCAAAGGCCAAGGCTGCTGGGATGTGCGGGATTGTTGTGGTGGCTGGAGGGGGCTGCTGGAGTGGCTGAGGCAAGAGAGTTGTTGTGGTTGGGGCTGCCATGTGGC
>CAYVIV010000043.1:0-3950 GCA_964451705.1 uncultured Candidatus Peribacteria bacterium
CAACTTTTTGCAAAATTTCCAGGTCTCAAGTATTAACACTCAGTTTTTAGGTATGGACCTGACCCAAAGAAATCTAATTGCACTACCATTAGTTGTCGGGTTTCTGCAATTCTTACAAATTCACCTAGCACATGCTAAACAAAACAAACAAGACAAAAAAGCCAACCAAATGCAAAGCACCATGGTAATGGTAATGCCAGCCTTAATAGCAGTTTTTGCAGCCTCGCTACCTGCTGGAGTTGGTATTTACTGGGCAACATCCACTTTGTTTGGAGTTTTTCAACAATTGATTGTCAACAAAAAACACTAATCTAACTTTCGTCGTATGGAAGAATATATTCAAGAAATATTATCAAATCTATTGCAAGCATTAGACGTTGATTACAAACACATAAACGTAGAAACAAAAGTTGAATCTAAACAAGATCAAGAAGAACAAACTGTACATTATATAAATATAGATTTAGATAACGCTGGCAAGGTCATTGGTAGAAACGGTGAAAACATAGGTAATATATCACATTTATTTAAGCTCATACTTAAAAGGAAGTTCGATCAGCCTATTCATATAAAGCTAGATATAGATGGCTACATGCAACGCCAAAAAGAAAAATCCATTGCCATCTCCCAAAAGTACATCGACAAGCTCGAGCAGACAAAAAAAGAACAGTCATTACCTCCAATGAGTCCATATTTAAGAGCAACGGTCCATACATTTATTGCCGAAAATCACCCAACAATCACAACAGAATCAAAGGGCTTTGGAAAATTTCGTTACATAACAATTAACTATAAATAGTATGCCTACCCCTAAAAAGCTACTAACCAGTATATGCTTATTTTCATTAATTCTATCTCCACAAATTGCTAGCGCAGGTTTTGTAGATTTAGCGCCAAACCACCCATACCGAGAGGCAATTTTAGAACTCAATCAAAAAGGCTGCCTTAAAGGCTATGAAGATAAAACTGTCAAGCCAGACAAAACAATTACCAGAGCTGCTGTAATCAAAATGCTACTGACTTGTATTGATCTTCCCAAAATTTACTCTGAAGAGTCCTTCACCCTCCCTAAAGGAGCTGCAGTTGTAATTAATGGTCAAACACACACCCTAGCCAGCGAGGATAAAGTGGTTTTCAAAATACCCTTCGATGCCTCCAAATATGGTAAGCTTAGTTTTACAGATATCGAAACTGGAGCATGGTATGTGGACTATCTAAAAGAAGCCGTTATCAGAAGACTTGTAACCGGTTACACAGATAATACCATCAAACCCAACAAAACTGTTACCAAGGCCGAATTTTACACCCTGCTGTATCGTTTAGTGCCAGAAGACCTAAAACAAATTCAAGACTCACCTCTTGCCAAAGACTTAAACCAAAACGACTGGTATTTTAAAGGACTTCAATTTGCACTTACTCAAGAAATTAACAACACAGACTCCGAAGGCAACATAAATCCCATGCGAGAACTCAACCGCGGACACGTGGCAGAATTCCTGAATGCCTACCTAAAATGGCTAATAAAAAAAATCACACCTGTCACACCTGCTCCAACTCGACCAACAGCCACTCCAACCACCACTCAGCAAAGCCCATTTGACCCAACATCGCAGAGTGCCTCTAGTGACGGTGCCTCCAATGACAATACTTCGAATAATAACGAGGACACTAGCAGCCAAAGCAATCCTATAAACTTGAGCAAGCTAGAGGTTGGTCAAACGGAATTTGGAGATGCCTCTTTCTACAACGACATATTCGAAGGCCGCCTAACTGCCAATGGCGAAATATTTAGCCAAGAAAAACTCATGGCTGCCCACAAAACCCTACCCTTTGGCAGTGTAGTTAACGTAACAAATAGACAAAATCAAAAATCCATCAATGTAACTATTAGTGACCGCGGGCCTTTTAGAGAAGGCAGAATTTTAGACTTGTCAAAAACGGCATTCTCCAGCATTGCTGATTTGAATAGCGGTGTCGCGAATGTTACACTAAAATTAGTCAGCTTACCATAAGCCTATGCGACAATTCCTCAAAACAGAAAAAAAGCCTATGTCTCTAATAATCAAAGAGGCAATTTTTGCTCTAAACATTGTTTTTATACTAAGTATCATTATATCTGCAGCCCTTTACATGCACCTAGTCGCCATACAAAGTCAGTTTGGAGCCAAACATATTCAACTGAGTCAGCAACATTCTCAAATTAAAAATATCAACCAGCAACTCCAGTTACAGATTCTCAACTTATCAAGCCAGCACACTATATCAACACAACTAAGTACAGAATTATTCGAAAAACAACAACTCTCATTTATGCCGTCTCGCACACAAAAACTACTAATTCAAAAATAATTTTCTTGCATTTTTAAAGCAGCTATATTAATATCTTGATACCTATTTATGGTCCCATCGTCTAGTGGTTAGGACGCCAGGTTTTCATCCTGGAAACAGGGGTTCGATTCCCCTTGGGACTACCATCCAAAACCTAGCAGAGAGCTAAGTTGTTTTAATATAAGATAAAAAAATAATCTATAGTGCCAAAATGCATGCATAATCCATAATCATAATGCAAGCAAAGGCAAATTAATGAAAAAGAGAAAACATTTGCCAACAACCACCAAATGGTGATTTAATAAAATACTAATAAAATACATATTAAAATTAATCAAAAAAAGACATGAGCTTCCCGAGCCTAAGCACCTTAAAAGATATGCAAAAGCACGAAGAGCAACTCGAAGAAGAGGAGCAGCTACGCCAACAACAAGAACAAACCTATGTAGGTGCCGGTTATGGACACAGGCTATGTATTCCCATAAACCCACAGCAAAGTTTAGAACAACAAATCCCAACTGATTTTTCTAATTGCTTACAAGATATCTACCGAACAACTGGTTTAATACCTAAAATCAGCATACCTGGTCCACAAACAGTCCCAGACTCAACGGAAGTTGTAGAAAAGTTGCTAGCGAAGTCAAGAGAGAGCATAGTAAGCACCTTAACAGGTTATGAACTCGCAAAAGCACAGGAAAGTGATTACCAACCAGGCCAAGCTCCTCAGTATATTACTCATAATCAACATATTGGATTACTAGGCTTGCTTTCTGATTCAATTAGAAATTCAGAACTGATAATGCCATTAGAAACCTTAAATTTATTTAGTACCACCTGCGTTTTAGGTAACTCTGCTGTCAACTCAATAGCAGACAGTGCACCCAACAAAACACTTTGTGTCATAAACGACAACTATAGAAAATTAAACCAACTACAAGCACTCGGGGCACCACTGACGACGGTTAACAATGGAAATGTTCTAGTATTTGGAGGGCAAAGCAAGCAAGCACGCTTTGTTTGGGAATATGCCAATCATAAACCTCTAACAGACTATACATTAGATAAAAGTCACAAAAGTCAATTTCCTCGATATCAACAAGCAGTCAACAAACTTGTTCATGACTTGCATTCTAAAATAAATTATAATCAAGGTTTCATAATAGCCAAACAACCTTATTCATATAGCCATTACAAACTCCACCAACAAATCACTGCCAGCGCAATTATGCTGACACTTACCCACAACCAACTTAATCCAGACAAAAGCATTGCCATTTTGGCCACAAGCCATGACTGGCAAGCATTTATCGAGACTGCACTTAAATTGCATGGACTGGAATCTCAAGCGATAACACAAACTATTTATTACGACAATCAAGCTCGCCAAAAGTATCAACAGCTGCTAAAATCAAATCAAATATAAGTTCACAAAATGCAGATCAAACTACTTTCTTGGAACGTAAATGGCATTCGCGCTTGCCACAACAAAGGTTTCCTGGAGTCAATGCAAACTGTAAATCCAGATATTATAGGGCTCCAGGAAATTAAAGCCATGCCAGACCAAGTCCCAGCAGAAATAGACAATCTTAGCGGGTATCAAAAACTTTATCATTCTGCGGATA
>CAYVIV010000044.1:0-3908 GCA_964451705.1 uncultured Candidatus Peribacteria bacterium
GAATATATTCAAAAAGGATTCACCTTCAATTTTTCCACGTTTTACCTGAGTGTGAGTAAGACTTAAAATCCCTCTTAAATTATTGATACTTATACCTTCTTCATGCTTAATTATTATTTGCTTATTTAGTAGTGATCTATATATAGATTCTTTTGAATTAAGCTCCATGGCTTCTGTTTTGGCTTCGTCTCCAAGTTCCCCGTTCAACGCCATTTGCTTGACTTGTTTTAAGGCTAGATATATTTCTCTGGTGCTTGGTTTAGCTGTAGCGACTCTACCTACTAGTTGCCTTAATTTCTCCCATAATCTTGCCTTGTCAATTTTTCCTTTGTAAATCGCGTGTGCTGTCAGGTTTAGGAGTTTTTTTAAATCTGTGATCTTTTCTTTATGTTTTTGTTTTGCCCCATTTCGTTCATTTGACTCCCACTCTAGTTCTTTAAACAGTAGTGACTGATAGATTAGTTTTTTTGAATTAAGCGCCATGGCTTCAGTTTTAGCTTCGTCTCCAAGTTCCCCGTTCAACGCGCTTTCTACTAGAAGTTTTTTTAGTTGGTCTAACTGTTCTTTACTTGCACTACTGCCTGATTCAATATCTGAATTAACTAGTGACCGTAAGATCCTGTATATAGGTTGCCTCCCTATTTTCAGATTTCTAAATTGCAAAAGTGTTAAGTTATAAATGTCAGAAAAGCTTGAGATGGCCTCAATATGTCTACCCTGGTAACTTTTGTTATAGCTTATATTTCTTTGATCACTTATTAACTCTGTAAAGATTGACTTGCGACTCTGTGTTATGTCGATTTCGTTTTCTTTAATTTCTTGAGCTTGCGCCTTTGCTTCTACTCCTAATTCTCCATTGCTTGCCTGTTGTATTAATTCGTACCTCCATAAGTCAATTATGCTTGCGTCTGAATCATAGCTTAGTTGTATCTTGTGAGATAATAATGCGGTTAGTATTTCATGGAGTTTTTTATCGCCGATTACATAGTTATTAATTTTTCTTACAGCTAATTTGTAGACGTCTTCTAGATTATTTACTTCTCCCGACTCTATTAATTGTTCATATATTGATTTTTTGTTTATATTTAGATCTATACTTTTTTTTTCAATTGTTTTGTTTGATTGAGTCATCTGCTCAGCTTCTAGCTTTGCTTTCTCACCAAGACTCCCCTTTTCTGAGATTGTTAATATTGTTTTCTGCCATTGCTTGAGATCCTTCATTGTCACACGGCTCCTGTTTCGTTTAATTGGTGATAACCTAGTTAGTATATCATATATGTGCGTTTCATTAACTTTTCCATTTCTTACAGCGGTAGTACTTAAATCCATTAGAGCTTTTAGGGAGTCTATGGTATGCATGTGTTGGCTTATTCTATATCTATTCGATACAGTGTATTTAACAACTGTGTCGCTAATTAACTCTCTATATATAGCCGTCCTATCAGTCTCTAAGTCTACTCCTTGGTTTTGAGTTCCTAAAACTTCAGAATTTGTTGCCCCTTGTATGTGAGCGATTTGATTTTGTAATTTTTGAATCACTTCTTCTTTTCCTTTTTTTGTATTGTAGGGTTCTGTTTCAACTCCTAACTGTTCAATGGGGTCTAACTGATTGTTTTCTTGCACTCGCATTGTATGTCATTATAAGATGATCACTCTACACCTATTCTTGTTTTTGTCAAGTCCACTCTACACTATCCTTTTCACGTACTTAAAACCCTAGAAAACACCCATAGCTTGTGAGTAAGAAACGCTTTAGGGGTATAACAGGAAAACTTATTACAAACCAAAGAGTGGTGGGTACTTCTACTGTGGTGGCTGGCGATGACTTGAGCTTTTCGTTGCAGATGCAGGGTTTTTGCTAGTAATTGGGGAGGGTTTTGCCTATTATGTAGTAAATTTATTTGATGCTATGCCATTTTTTCTTCGCAAGGTGCTGCAGGTATTTAGACTTTATAAAAGTCCCTCCAGAGTGTATGGGCTTGATATCCTGCGAGCTGCAGCTATTTTATTTGTAATGTGGGCTCATGGGACACTTTTGCTTCCACAGGACTGGGCTACATATGCAAATATGCTGTCTTTTGATGGGGTCTCTATCTTCTTTGTTTTAAGCGGCTTTTTGATTGGAGGGATTTTGATTAAGACAGTTGAAAATAACCCTGCAAACCTAAAGACCCTTATGAACTTTTGGTCTCGGCGCTGGATTCGAACCCTACCAAACTACTTTTTGATTTTGGGCCTTCTGGTGGCACTTTTTTTAGTGTTTAATCTACCAATGGAAACTGGCGCTCTTTGGAAGTACTTTATTTTTAGTCAAAATTTGACTACGGCCCACCCTGCATTTTATCCGGAGGCCTGGAGTTTAGCGGTAGAAGAATGGTTCTACCTTTTGATTCCACTATTAGTGTTTGGCTTTAAAAGATTTGCTGGCTTGAGTGCCAAGCGTTCTATACTCTTAACTGCAGTACTTGTTATTTTGGCAGTAACTATATTTAGACACTATCGTTTTTTGCATATTGATCTGCATTCATTTGAACAGTGGGATATGTTTTTCCGCAAACAAGTTTTTACCAGATTAGACAGTATTATGTATGGAGTTTTGGCAGCATATTTGAATTTTTACCACACTAAGGCTTGGAATCGACACTATATACTAATGTTTGCAGTTGGAATCTTGCTACATGTTTTTATTCGTACGATGAGTGTTCTGGGTCTTAATGGTTTTGGGGTCTACTTCAGTAATATTGTCTTTGCGGCAGGTTCGATTGCGACAGCCTTGCTGTTACCGTTTTTATGTACTATTCGCTCTGCTACTGGCTATGTTTACAAAGCTATTACTTATATTAGTCTCAGCTCGTACTCTTTATACTTAGTAAACTTATCTGTAGTGCAAGTTTGGCTCTTAAATATCCCTATTATTAGCGAACAGCATTTCTTGATTCGATATATATTGTTTTGGTTAATAAGCCTAGGTTTGTCACTTTTAATATATAAGTATTTTGAGACCCGAATTACGGCCCTACGTGAAAAATTCAAAATTAGCCGTAAGGTTTATTAAGTCACAGCTAATTTGCAGTAAATTGGTATAAATACTAAGTTGTTTTTGTCTTAGTTAGCGGTTAGAATTGATTTATCTAATTAGTTATATGCTAGAAATCTGGCAAAATTTACCAAGTCTTGTGCAACCTAGCTTTAGTCTCTTTGGTTTGGAAATCCGCTTTTACTCCTTGGCATATTTACTAGGTTTACTGTGTATTTTTGGCTACATGCAACTAGTTGCATTTAGATATATTAATGAGGATAAGCTTATAAACTATGAAAATGCACTCTTTGCAGGCTTTTTGGCTGCAATTTTGGGTGGGAGAGTTTTTTACATACTCTTTTACAACTTGAGCTACTTTCTGGCAAACCCGAGTGAGATGTTTTTGCCATTTATAGATGGTAAATTTGTAGGATTTTACGGCATGAGTTTTCATGGTGGACTAGTTGGGGCAGCCCTGGCAATTGGATACTATATATATACTAAGAAAACTGACTTTAAAATTAGCTGCTATCTATACCTACCTGGGGTAGCACTAGCTTTGTTTTTTGGCAGAATAGCAAATTTTCTAAATGCAGAGCTGTATGGTCGCATTACAAACCTGCCGATTGCTATGTACTTTGATGGGGTGCTTAGGCACCCGTCTCAACTTTACGAAGCTTGTTTAGAAGGTCTTGGATTGTTTGCTATATTAATGCTTTGTATTAAGTACCGCTGCAAGGTTAATTTATTATCTGTGTTTTTGTTTTTTTACGGAAGCTTTAGATTTATAGTGGAATTTGTGCGAGAGCCAGACTCCCAACTTTCACTCTTTTTCGGTTGGATGAGCATGGGCCAGCTGCTTAGTTTGCTTATGATAGCTGTAGCTATT
>CAYVIV010000045.1:0-1626 GCA_964451705.1 uncultured Candidatus Peribacteria bacterium
ACTACCGGAAGAACCAATCTCGGAGCCACTGCCAGAAGAAGAACTACCGGAAGAACCAGTCGAAGAAGAGCCAATCTCGGAGCCACTGCCAGAAGAAGAACTACCAGAAGAACCAATAGAAGAACCAGCAGAGGAGCCAGCCGAAGCTGATATAGAGATTCCAGCTCCTATCCAGACCTATTTGCAAACAAATAATGGGGAGTTTAAAGAGCTGCCAGAAATGCAAATGGCATATATTCCATATTCAGTAGTCTCTGTTTTTAAGTCACAGTATCCTATTAACAGCAAATGGATATTGGAAAACATTGATACTTTTGAAATGCTTGAGTTTGAGGCTGAAGTCTTACAAATAAATCCAGCGGCAGCCACAGTCAACGATAAGCTATTCGAAGGATTTTTTACAGACAGCTACAACTACAAGTTAAGCCAGGAGTATTCTGGGAGTTTCACGAGTAATCATATTCTTCTAATAAAAAGCGACTTTAGTCTAGATTCAGAGTGTTTAGCATTTAGTCAGCCTGTTAACGCAGTCGCAAAAGCTTATAATTATCAGGAAATTTATTGGTTGCTAAACGAAACAGATAAAATTGAGCTAGATCCATCACAACAACTTAACTTAGATTTTCTAAATCCTGGTCCACATCGCTTACAACTTATCGCTAAAAATTCCGAGGTTTTTGATAGCAAAACTTTAGATTTTATAATCCAACAAGAGTTATCATTTCCAAATATTAGCTTTGAAACCCTGGCTCAAGCTACAACCCAAGATGGTATTCAAGTCAAGTTCTTAAATAATTCAATTGGCTCCTGCTTAAACTTTGAATGGGACTTTGATTCAGATGGGCAGGTAGACAGTACCACAGAAAATCCAACCCATATGTTCACCCCAGAAATCGACTACTCAATCACTCTAAAAGCCGCTAATTCAAAGGGAGAAGACCAGGTATCAAAATTGTTCAACTTTTTTGAACAAGAAGAGGATTTGACTAGCCAAAATTCAAGCCAGACAGATGCTCAAACAGACAACGACACAGGCCAAACTGAGACCCAATCAAGTAGTCAAACTGACGATCAAAACAGTAGCCAGTCAAGTGACACCCAAGACACTAGTCAGGACAATCAATCCAACACCCAAGACGTCCAAGACACTACTCAAGACACTAGTCAGGACAACCAAGCTAACACCCAAGACGCCCAAGACGGTGCACAGTCTCAGACTAGCCCACCTGCTACAAGCAACAGGAGATCTGGATCATCAAGCAGGCAGCCAAGGCCTAGGCAGACTACCCCCGTTAGGACTCAGGTTGCACAGGCTGATAGTGTGAGTAGCTCAGCTTTTCACAGCCAGCAGCCAACCCAGCAGCAGACCCAGTATCCAAGCCAGAACCGCCCAGCAGTCCAGAACAACAAAGCCACAATCATTGGTTCTAGGGCCATAAGTAGGCAGTCATTTATTAGCTTTGCCCCAGCACCAAGCACACAGAAAGTGACTCAGCCAGCAACCGCTCTCAGCTCTCCAAGCTCTACAAGCACTCCAGCCAGCAGTGCTACCACCAACACCGGGACCCAAACCAATACAACTGCCACTAGCAACAGCATCAGCAATGCAACAAACACCACAAACAC
>CAYVIV010000045.1:1726-3756 GCA_964451705.1 uncultured Candidatus Peribacteria bacterium
CCTGCCAAGTCGCTTACTCTAGAGGCAGCAATGGCTATCAATGCACAGGCTAGGAGAGATAAAAAAGCCACTGTACTAGCCGCCACTCCCAAACAAAAAACTCACTTTGGGCTGAGCCAAATAGGTGATTTGCTAACAGGTGCCACCTGGTTACAGACACCTAGGTCCTTAACAGCTAAGAAACAGGCAGAGCTGAGCCTAAAAGCTAGTGAGTTAAAGCTCAAACAAATACCTGCCAATATACAGCGCCTAGATGTATTAGGCGCAAAGCAGGTCAGTCAGCATGCCTATGCAGTTATCAAAAATTTTGACTACTCAAGTTCTATAGCGCCCAGGCTAGCTGCAAAACAAAGCCAGCAAAGCCAGCAAACACAGGGTACGCTACTAGATTCAGTCAGCTTAAATAAATTAGGTCTTAAACAGGCTCAAGCTAATAATTCTTATTTAAAACACCGGGCACTATACAAAACACCCGCACAACATAGTAGCAAGGTCTTGTTAGAGCTTGCAGCTAGGGAAAAATTTGCAAGTAGTCAGTTTGTGATTAATGGCTATTTTGACAACTTATTTCCCGCTACAGATAAAGGTGCCAGGTTTTACTTGAAAAAACCCAATCAGGATTGGCAGCTGCTTACTAGCCAAACAGTAGATCTTAATGGCAATTTTAGCTATATCAATAAAAAGAAACTAGCAGATGGTAGTTATGAATTATTGGTAGAAATTGAGTCTCTAGATGGCTTGAGTTCGTATTCCAAAGTATTTGAGATAGTCATTGATTCAAGCTTGCCAAAGTTAGATCCGGTTATGCCGCTTATAAAAGTAGCTAACACTGTAGTAGAAAACTTTTATAAGATGCCAAGGCAAGCACTTACACTGCAGCTTGAAAAGCTCATGCCAAATTTGCAGCTTGTAGTTAACTTACAAAGTGTCTTATATTCCTCGGTAGCTGTTACAAGCTCTTCTAATAGCCAGTTAAGCTTTGAATTGCCACAACTAGCAGAGTTTCAGCCAGGCTCTCATCATAAATTAACCGTTTATGCGGCTAGTTTAGAAGATCCAGACCTTAAATCAGAGCCTGTAGTGCTGGAATTTCAGATAGAAGCTTCGTTTGTCCAAAAAGTTATGGCTGTTATTGATAAAGTTATAGACACTATGTCTTTTTAAAGCCCTACAATTGCTTGCGTGTCAGTTTTAAAAATGTTATAATAATATGATTTAAAACTAGTTACATATATGAGATCTCCAGCTGCTAAGAAAAAAAACAAGCCAGAAGCTCTAAACAAGGCTTTAAACAAACAAAAAAAACAGCTAAAAGTACTAATCCTAGTTAGTCTTTTGGCTTTGTTTGGTCTATTTTTCACAGTGCACGCTGATTTTAACGAAATTATAGTTAATACTAATTCAGATGATGCCTTGGCTGTTGGTGCTACAGTCTGTGATACAGACGTTAGCGATGAAGTAGTTACTTGTAGTTTTCGAGCCGCGATTGAGTTTGCAAATGCTACTGCTAACCTGGGCACTGCAGATCAAATCAAGTTTACTGGGATATCTGGCGACGATACTGTAATTACCGTTGCCACTGATTTACCAGCAATTACGCAGGAGGTTATCATAGATGGTACCGATGGAGATTCCGATGTTCGTGATATTACTATCGAAGGTGGCCAAAGTACAAACGAGGGGATTTTGTTTGATGGCCCCAACGCACATGGTTCCGTTTTAAAAAATCTAGTTGTTAGGGGTTTTAATACCTTTAATCTAAAAATCGATAGCTCGGTGCGGACTGCCAGTACTACATATACCATCCAGGACAACTACTTTGGAGTCGACCAAGATGGTGACTCTGTTTATGCTACGACAGACAGTTACAATCTATATTTTAATAATTCAGATCACATTAATTTCACTGGCAATACAGCAGCTGGTGATCACTGGTACCATATATATGCTTACAATACGGATGATCTAACTATTCAAAACTCCAATGTTGGTGCCAATTCTACAGGTGCTAAAATCACAGGCCATATTAC
>CAYVIV010000046.1:0-3422 GCA_964451705.1 uncultured Candidatus Peribacteria bacterium
TAGCCAACAACAGATTCCCCAAATCTATGGCTAAGGAAAATAAGACCTAATCCCCTAATTTAATATCATGTTAGAATTCTCTGAGTTCTCAAATCTGGTCGCAAACGTACTACGTGAAGACCTAAAATCTAAAAAAATCTCTGTCCTGGAATTATCTGCTGCAACATACTTGCTATCTAAAGCAGACGATGCCCAGGAGCTAATGAGTATTTTAGTTATATTTGAGGATAAATATCCAAGTTTTCACGAAGCGTTAGAACAAGCCCGTAGCGAAGATCGAGAAAAGTTCGAACATAACTTAAAGCTACTTGTACCCAAGGTTTTACAAAAAGACCCTGCCCTTGCAGCTAAGGTTGTTGAATTTGCCCAAAATAAAGATATTGATATGCAAGATGTTGTCGAAGAGTTTCCGCAAGTTAAAGAATTTCTAAATTTATAAAATTATATAATCCCCACACACATGTCTATAACAGACCCAAACAAAATACTAGGCAAGGAAATTGAATTACCTGAGAAAGAGGTCAAACAGGCCATCTCTCAGGACTTGGCTACCAACCCAAAATTGATTGAGGAGTTAGATAGAATGATGTCTGCCAATATTGAAATAGCGCATAACACACTTGCAGACTTGACTCAGACTGACAACTCCAAGATGCAACGTGCCATGCGGTTAGAACGCAATCTAAATAATGATATGCAGGCATTGAATGCAGGTGCATTTACTGCATTAACGGCTGTGATTAAAGGATGGTTAGAGGCTAATTATCCACCGAACCTACATGCAACTATGGGATCAAGGTTTTTTAATGCCTGTAGAACAATGATCTTTGACGGAGTTAAGGAGAAGCTAAAACTGAAAAAAGCAGAATTTGATACAGCAAAACAAGATGCTATGCAAATGGCTGAAGCCAACTCTCTTGTTTCAAAGCGCACTCACCTAGACGACCCAAGGCTAGTATACAATTTACTGACCGATGATGAGAAAGGTAAACTTAGTGACTTCAAAGATGATTTAAAACCAGTTCAACACCAGTCTGGTACTAGCAACGCTCGGAGTGGTGTAAACGTCTCTGGTAGTGTAGATGATTTGGTTGACTCCTTTGTAGCACATCCATTAACAATAGTTTTTGAATCAAGTGATAGTCAAAAGATTGACTGTACGGTTATTTCTCTCGATCAATATATACTGCTTAAAGCTAAAGATAAGTTTGCTGATCTTAAAAGTGACATTGCTAAATTGACTACTGATGAGATTACTAAAAACGGCAAGGCAACCCCACTAATTAATGCTGCTGTAGCAGGTTTAGAGGGTGCAGCTATTGATAAAATACATGCAGATGAAAATTCAAGATTGAATGATATTCTTAAAAGTATTGACTTAGACTCTGATAAAATTACTATCCCTAATGGATTAACTGGCTTACCGGATGGTTTAAATGCTGGTATGGAGATTAAATTGGATTCTGCTGAGAATTTTAATTTAGCCTCTATCTATCTTAACTCTCTATATTATAATAACCCTCCATTAGAAGACGTTATACTATTAGCACAAGAGCAGCTGTTGTTAAAGGAAATTGAGTCTGATCAGACGGAAAAGTTTGAAGACTTTGCTCTTGCAACGAATGAAGAGATGTTTGTATTGTCGGAAGATCAATTGAAGGCCCTTTATGTAGATACATCTGGCGATATTTGTCTAGGTGGTGTAACACTTGATCCTCTGAGCTCAAGTACGGGACCTGCTCTAAGTCCTGGACAAGCATTACTTTTGTATGACGCAGCATTGTTTGAAGATTTAAGCAACGTGAACCCTCGAGTAGCTACTCGATTAGCTGCAGCTGCAAAACAGACTGTAGACACTGTATCTCCATCGGCAGGGATTATTTCCAGAGTAAGCTTTCATGGTACAACTGCACTCAATAGTATAGAGGAACTCAAGAATAAGCTTTTGCATGAGCCTGACTTGGATACTAAAGTAGATGGCTATTCAGAGTTAGAGCTTAGGCAATTTGCCCTGTATTATAATATTAAAGTACCAGTTACCCAAAGGGATGCATTTTCTGAAGTCTTGAAGGAAAAACTTGCAGATGACATTATCAGACTATATGCTCCTTCAGAGCTCAAGGATGCCAAATATTATGAAAGTACTCGCAGAGCAGATTTTATTGAGACTGGTTCGGCTGATGACTTAACTGGTTTTATGAATAACACAAGACGGGTGGTTTGCCAGAAAACTATTGCAGAATCTAAAAAAGGCATAGAAACTGATAAAGATAAGGCTCAATTGAAGAAGAGAATCATGACTAATATTATTGATAAACGTGTGCAGGCTCTGCAAGAGCGTCAGGAAAGAGTGCGTGCCAATATGACGAGTGATTTTCTAGAAGCTCTTAAAGATATGCCTATTTTAACGACTGCCTTGCAGGGGCTTGGTAGTGCGGCTATTTTTACTGCTATTACTACTGTAAGTACTAGTGGTTATGCTAGCTTATTCACTGGCCTGGGTAGTGGTCTTCTGACTGCTGGTGGTGTAATGCTCTCACCTGGTGTGCTTATGACAGCACTTGGTGGTTACGGTGGTTACCTTGGTGGTAAAGCACTCCTTAATCTATTTAGAGGTGGTGGTAAGATTGCGAATATAGTCAAGAGGGATACTTTAGAGCAAAATCTAATTGAACTACAGGATTTAGGATCTAAGATCACTATAAATAAATCGAATTATGACTTGCAACTGAGCTCTGGTCCATTAAACAAATCTCGAAACGCTAAGCGTCAATGGAATCAATATAAGATTGGCCTATACGAAAAGACTGATAACTTAGTGGAGGAAAGCTTCCCTATAGCGGAAGGATCTAACACAAGTAAATCTGCTGCTATCTGTGATATTATCAATCATATATATACTGAAACTGATGAAAGTGATTTCTTTAAGAAAATTCAAGGTGATACAGCTATGACAAACAAGTTGCAGCAATATAGCTCGCTTCTCCCTATGCTAGGCTCTGTACTGGGTGCGGGTTATGGTGCTCACAAGGCTCCTGTAGGTGCGTTTAACTTTAGCAAGTAGTAAACTAAAACAATTAACTTTATTAAATAACCCCTTTATATAATGTTATTAGACAATCAAGAAACTAAATTAGCTTTTGAGAACTTACTCCTAGACTTAGGAATGATGGATTTAGCTGAAGAAGAAAAACAACAGTTTGCTCAAACAGTTGAAAACTTACTAGATGTAAAACTCAAACTTTTTCTTTCAGAAAATACAACTGACCAACAAGCTGAAGAATTGTTAAAGCTTGCAGAAGAAAATAACCCTGAAAAGCTACAATCTTTCTTTGAAGAAAATCAAATTGATATTCAAGCTATTGCAGCTTTAGCGGTCCAGAGTGTCCGTGAAGACCTACTAACGGATGTGCGTTATATTA
>CAYVIV010000047.1:0-3393 GCA_964451705.1 uncultured Candidatus Peribacteria bacterium
TGCATGTATTAGACACACCGCCAGCGTTAATCCTGAGCCAGGATCAAACTCTCCAATAAAAAGAATTTGAAATTTTAGTTCGGACGAATCCGAACTAACTTCGAAATTTGATTCGTACAATCTGGCAAGATTTCTCTGCTGAATCCTAACTGTTAAAGGTCATACACTCTTTGCTGAATGTGTATTCAATATACTTAAGATTTTTTTAATGTCAATATGTTTTTTGATGTTTTTTCAACTATCGATACCCGACTCACTATATATAGTATCCAATTACTATAAAACACAATAGCCACCTGGCTAACAATGCAATAATCAGACTTTTTGTAAACCCTGTGTCGTAAGATTTAATGTTGCTTTAAGCTTTGATTTGCTAGAATGAGCTTATATATATTTAACTTTATTTCTTATGCTTCCATGGGATGAACTTACAGGTACAAAAAAAACAAATATTAAATCGACCATACTTACACCGACAGTCATAGAGAAGAGCCATGATGGTGAGAGAGCTTATGATATCTATTCACGTTTATTAACAGACAGAATTATAATCCTTGGCTCTGGAGTCGACGCTCAAGTTGCAAACTCTATTTGTGCACAGCTTTTGTTTTTGGAAAAACAAGATCCCAAAAAAGATATCACCTTATATATACAGTCACCAGGTGGCCATGTGACAGCTGGTTTGGCAATTTATGACACTATGCAGCTTATTAAGCCAGATGTGGCGACAGTGTGCATGGGCATGGCTGCTAGCATGGGGGCAGTATTATTGTGTGGTGGTGCAAAAGGCAAACGCTTATGCCTACCACATGCAGAGGTTATGATTCACCAACCACTTGGAGGCACCGAGGGCCAGGCTTCGGATATTGAAATTCATGCCAACCACATTATTAATACAAAGAAAATTTTAAATGGCATAATTGCCAAACACACTGGTAAAAGTATTACCAAAGTTGAAAAAGATACTGACAGAGATAACTTCTTATCAGCAGAAATGGCACTTGAGTATGGACTTATAGATGCTGTGGTTTCTCAGAGATAAGTAGCTTGGTCTGAACTGCTATATACCTGGGCCAGACACCTGGCTCAGGCTTGTAATATAGGTTAAAAGTGTTTATAGTTTCTATAATATCTAATTAGATTTTGTTGATGAAGACCCTGAATTTTAAAAAACTTGCTGTTCTCACGTTGTGTTTTCTAATGCTGGGTTGTAGCTCTGAGCAAGAGCAACAGCAGGTCACTGCATACACGTTACCTCAGGAAACTTTTGGGGTTTATAAAAATACAGAATTGCAATTGCAGTACCCGATAGCTTACAAAGTCCAGACTAAATCCCAGATAGCACAGAGCTACTCTAATAATTTAGAACTCTTATTTGAATCAAACACACCAGGACCTACGACTACGAGTGTGATTGTGGTGGAAAAATTCTCTATGCCTAGCTCGACTAATCTTAACCAAGTAGCAGCGGCTTTTAGACAAGATAACTCTAGAAAGCTCATAAATTTCTCAGAGCTGCCAACACAAAACATTAATTTAGTATCTGCTGGCCAGTACACTCCCTCTATGATTCTAAATTTTAAAGGTAGGCGCACGTTGGTAGCAAATGACTTAGAGTTCTACCAGACATTTAACATTAAATCAGGCAAACTATTTGTGATAACTGCAGCTTTTGACCCTCTGGACCCAATGAATGAGAGATCAATGTTGATTGAAAGTCTAAAAACAATTAGCCTATTTTAATTAGAAATTTTCTATTGCATATACAGTCGAACTTTTCTAATATGTTGGTACTTGCCTGCCTGGATGGCGGAATTGGTAGACGCGCAAGACTTAAAATCTTGTTCCTTCGGGAGTCCGGGTTCGATTCCCGGTCCAGGCACCACAAAATCTTGGTTGGCGGCGTAGCCAAGTGGCTAAGGCAGAGGTTTGCAAAACCTTTATCGTGGGTTCGATTCCCACCGCCGCCTCCAACTACCTAGGGTCATAGTGTCAATGGTAGCACGACGGTCTCCAAAACCGCAAGTAGGGGTTCAAATCCTCTTGACCCTGCCAGAATGGTTACTCGAACTTTTAGCTTTTGCTTAAAGGCTTCTTTTAGCTATATGTTATTTCACTTAATATGATAATAAATATTTAAATCAACAAGTCTCTATCTTCTAGGGCTTGTTTAATTTGCCTTCTTGTTTTTCGTCCAATCCCCTTTATTGTGCTTAAGTCTTCCATTGCATGTTGACTTAAATCTCCCATAGTTTGAATGCCATTTGCTTTCAATGTATTCAATTGTTGTGCCTTTCAATTAGGACAATCTATAGTGTGATGAGACTGGTTTTCATTTGTATCCTGTGATTGATTTAGAAATTCTTCATACGTAGATTGAATGCCTTCCAATTCTACTCTTAGATCCTGTATTTGTGCTCTTAGTGTTTGTTCTTTTTGCTTGTTCCCTAGACTTTCATAGAAGTTGATTAGGTTTCCACGTCGATAGTTAGACTTTGATTCTTTCTTACCTTGTTTTCTATATGTGGCTTGAGAACTTCTCACTCTTAGTGAGATTGAGTTTCTATTTCCGTTGAACAAAAATTGTTTTGACCAGAGACTGTTGACCTCTTCATCGCTTAGTTCTGCAAGTGTTATATTATTACTCAATAAGAAGTAGGTGATTTCCCCTATGGCCTTCTTTTGTTTTTGAATCTCTTGAATGTCTGTTATTCCCTGATAAATTTGCTTGAATTCGCTTGTGAACCCCTCATTGGTACTTGGGAAACTGCTTGATGTTAGGAAGACTTCTGCTAAATAGTCATACAGGCCACTGATGTTTTTTTTGTGTTCTTGGAACACCTTAATCCTTGTTGGTTCATTTATTTTCCTTGCCAGCTCCTCTCTAGCCTTGACATAATCTCCTTTTAGGCTACTGACCGCCTCTTTTTTTGTACATCCTGCTCTTTTTAATTCATCAAGTTCTTTCCTATAATATTGCTTGTTAAATGGATGCCATTCAATTATTTGTTTATTCTCTTTTTGAATTGTGAATTCCTTTGGTATTACAAAATCTAGTCTTTTACTCTTTTTTGCCTCTTGTTTTATTTCTACTTGGAAGTTTATATTGGTTTGGATTTCAAATTGGTTGCCATTTGTGTCTATGAGGTATTTCTCTAGTAATTGGCCTACGGTGTACTCTTCCAGTGAATCGAACTCTATGTTGTTTTTATCTGTTGGTTTTTCCTTTAAATCGTTTGTTATGTTCAGGAGAAGATTTTTAATTTCATTTTGTTTTGTTTCGATTTCTAACTTTATAGCTTCTGTTGCAACTTCATTTCCAAGCTGCCCGTTTAACGCCATTTGTTTGAGTTTTTCTAGGGCTACCTCCACTTCTAAGGGGTTTGACTCACA
>CAYVIV010000048.1:0-2963 GCA_964451705.1 uncultured Candidatus Peribacteria bacterium
AGTGGGCAGATAGACATGTATGCAGCCACGCACGATATCTTTCAAGCTGTCGAGGCAAACGAGCCTCCAGGAGTAGGTTTTCTTGCCATAGATGAATCCGCAGGAGGCGATGGGGTCGCTGTATCTGGAGATATAGAATCATTATCAGATCTTAAAGGCAAAACTGTAGGTGCTGAGCCAGGCCTCCCTCCCTACTTTATCTTACAGTACTTATTGAACCAAGAAGGCATGAGCCTTGACGACGTCAACTTCCAAGATATGACTTCCTCACAAGCAGGTAATGCTTTTGTAGCAGGGCAAGTAGATGTGGCAGCAACTTACGAACCATACCTTTCTATTAGTGCAGACAAGCGAGAAGGAGCATCTATCTTAGTCTCTAGTGCAGATACTCCAGGTTTAGTTGTCGACCTTTTATTTGCTTCCGAAGACTTAGTTAATAATAGTCCACAAACACTCAAGGCTGTTTCTGATGGTTGGTTTAAAGCACTTGAATATTGGCAACAGTATCCAGATGAATCAATGCAAATTATGGCCAATGCATTTGGTGTAGATGCAGCAGAAATGATCGATATCAAATCAGGTATAAACTGGTTAGACCTCAAAGCAAATAAATCATTATTCAACAAAGGGTCAGTAAACAATGTTTATAAAACATTTGAACTTGTCGGAGACATTTTGGAAAGTAATAACCAGGCAGGTGTTAGGGTGAAAGCCACTGATAAACTTACAAACACAGTTATTAATAGCTACTAATCCATCACATGCAAGGGCTTCATAAAAATATAATTTTTATAGTATCACTAGTTCTACTAGTTTTGCTTTGGCAGCTTGCTACAAACTTCCAACTTATAAATTCACTATTCTTCCCCAATATAAATGAGTTCACACGCGCTGCTAGCAGTCTGTTTCTCGAGAAAAATTTCCTTGCAGATATTGGAATCTCGACATTCAGAGTGTTAGCAGCATTTATAATTGCTTTTGTTTTGGCCGTACCACTAGCACTATATATGAGCATTTCTAAATTCGCTTATAAGTTGTTAGCTCCATATATTGATTTTATTCGTTATCTCCCAGTCCCAGCTCTAATTCCACTGACAATATTATTTTTTGGCATAGGAGAGATGGCCAAGATAGTCTTGTTATTTATTGGTGTTTTTTTTCAACTCATATTACTAGTATTAGATAGTCTCAACAATGTTCCAAAGCAATTCAAACACTTAGCTTATACACTAAAGTTCACTCATTTAGATACTCTCAAAATGAAACTTGCCTACATTGCCCCACAGTTGTTTGATAATTCTAGAATTACTCTTGGTTGGTGTTGGACCTACCTTGTAATAGCTGAGTTAGTAGCCGCAAATTCTGGGATTGGTCATGTAATCAAAGAGGCACAGAGGTTTTCCGATATTCCTAGGTTATATGTTGCTATTGCTACAGTTGGAGTAATTGGTTTTGCCTCAGATGCATTATTCAAAAAATTCTATCCTAAGTTATTTAAATACAAGTCTCATTTATGATTACAATTTCTAATCTCAGTAAGTCTTATCTTATACACCCTGCCAAAAAGCACACAGCCATACAAGGCGTGAGTTTAGAAATAAAACCAGGTGAAATAGTGAGTATAGTGGGGCCTAGTGGGGCAGGTAAGTCTACTTTGTTAAATTGCATAGTAGGTACACTCCAGGGGTATACTGGGCAAATTCAAATTCAAGGTCAAGATGCCCAGAGTTATTTTCAGAACAAAAGAATTTCCTTAGTGTCACAGCATTATTCAAATTTCCCATGGAAAACTGTTTTAGATAACGTAGTGACAGGTTTTTATGGACAAAAACTATCCCAGGGGCAAAAAGTCAAAAAAGCAGAACAGCTTTTAAAACGAGTAGGACTATATAAAGTAAAAAATATGTACCCAGCTGCCTTATCTGGCGGTATGCAACAGCGTATAGCAATTGCCAGGGCAATTGCACAGGACACCCAAATAATTGCTCTAGACGAACCCTTTGGGGCCCTCGATGTTCAAACTCGAGCCCAAATGCAGGAGTTCCTAGCAAATATATGGGAAGAGGATAAAAAAACACTCATTTTAGTTACTCATGATATAGAAGAGGCGATCTTTCTTTCCGATAGGATTTTTATTTTAGGAGCTAGCCCAGGCACACTTAGGTCCTGTATAGAGGTGGATATTCCTAGACCAAGACTCTCTGAAACTCGTTTTGATTCTGAATTTATTAAGCTTAAAAAGTGTATTAGTTACACAATAAGGTCAGAGTCAATCAAGTCTAATTTAGAAGATGCAATTTTACCAGATTCTCAAGCCTTTAAATTAGGGCTCTATATATGGGCTGGCAACGCTTTACAGTACTACGCAAAAGATAGTGGCTTCTTTCAGACCGAAAACTTGAATTTAGAACAGATTAATTTTGAAAGCTTTAAAGAAAAACTTAGCTTATGGCAGGCCAATAAATTAGATGCAATAGATGTCACACTCAATCAGGCGCTTGAATTATTTGCTAAAAACCCTGATTTTAAAATCATTTCCTTCCTCAATAAATCTATAGGAGGCGATGCTCTAGTAGCCAAAAAGTCTATTAAAAATATTCAGGATTTAGTAGGCAAAGTAGTAGGTTTAGAAAAAGACTCACCAGCAGAGTTTTTACTATTCGCAGCTCTCTATCATGAGGGCCTCACTTGCTCCCAGGTTAAAATTAAATATTTAGACTCATCTAAAATTGGTTCTAATCTAATTGCAGGTACGATAGATGCAGGGGTTATGTGGGAGCCCTGGCTTAGCAAGACTTTGGAACTATCTAATGTGCATATTCTCAAGTCCACACAAGACTATCCACTACTTTATGATGTTATCATAGCCAAAAATAATGTAATTAAAGAGAAAATTCAACAAATTAAAAAACTCAATAAAATTTGGTCTAAGTCAATATCAGATTTTCATAAGCACCCTAAAG
>CAYVIV010000049.1:0-2959 GCA_964451705.1 uncultured Candidatus Peribacteria bacterium
GATTGGATAGTACTTATTGCCCACGAAATAACCGTAAACAGAAGCAGTGTATGCATGGGATACTGATATCCCATCTTCGTTATGTCTCATGCGTCCTATTGTCTGAATTTCTTTATATTCATTTTTTAGTCCATAGATGTTTTTAAAAACAACCTCGACTGTTTCGCCTTCAGGTACTAAACTTTGATATTGTTTGAAAATTACCTCTACTAGTTTAATATTGTCATCGGTGCCCAGCAATTTAGCATGCAGCCCATCCTCCTGTGTAAAAGTAGGCATTGTTTTATAATTGAAAGTTAATGTGTTTTGTATTGGATGTGAAAATTTATGATTTGCGTTTGTGCTATCAAACTTATAAGTAATGTCAAATGTTTCGTAGGTTGGTTGCAAGGGACTTTCAATGCTTGTCTGATATTCTGATTGAGATTCTAGTGCTTTGTTGTGTGTATATAGGTCTATAAGTAAGATGGTTGCGAAAAGCACGGAAAGTGTTGCCGTACGATTTAGAATTGTGGTATCAATTTTGGGTTCAGTTACGTGTTTCGGAGCTGAACTTAAAGTTCTTTCTAAAGCTGTTTCTCTAATAATATTCCCTTCGTGTGTTGTTATACTAATACTTGGGGCTGGTCTTACAAAGTCAGTAACTGTATACAACTCTAAATCTGAGAGATCTATGTCTTCTACAGTTGGGGGTGTTTTTTGAATTTTCTTGATGATATTTCCAGGTGTGTTCTTTTTGAGTGATCTGGCTAATTGATTGATTGCATTTTGATGTGCGGTGAACTGCTCTATTAGATCTTCACTGTTTGTATCTATTTTATCAAGCACTGGGTTTATTGCGAAAGTAGCCCTATGATTGTCGTACGATTTATACAGGTGACTAATATATTTGATTACTTTTGAGTTAATTTGTTTGCGTTGCTCATCGATTGCACGCTCTAATCTAGCTTGGGATATAACTGTTTGACGAATCTTATTTAGTTGGTCAACTTGTTGTTGTGTAGGCTCCTTGATTCTAACTAGTTCTTCTAATAACTCTCGCTCGTTTGGATTGGCTTTCGGTAATAATTCTCCGATTACTTTACAAAATTGCATATACTTTGATTAATTTAATGTTTTATGCACCATCCTTGTATTTTTGTCAAGTTCTTACAACTTTTAGCGCTACGGGAAGCCTTACCTTGTACAACCTGGTGTTTGCTGACTGTAGGGTGGTTGTGACTTTTGGTTTTACACAGCAGATCAAAAAACACCGCCTGGGCGGTGCTTGTGTGCTAGTTATACGAGAGTGAGCTTCACGAGGGTGAGCGTCTGCATTTGTCCTCATGGCAGCCACTGCTAGAGACTTGGGCTACTGCTAGGATAGGGTTAGGCTAAGCTTAGTTCGCTGGGGCTGCATGTTTATTGAAGATTCTGTCGTACTTGCGTATTTCCGATCGGCTGGGGAGTGACTCATTGGTTACGACTTTATGGATCATATAGAAGACAGTTTGTATATGTAGGCCTAGCTGCCCATGTTGAGCATGGCGAAATAACTCATTGACTATATGCAGTTTCATTTCTGCCTCAGGGAACTGCTCAGGATCCTTTGCGAATAGATCGTAGTACCACTCTATATCTAGTAGCTCTACTGCATTATCAAGTGCAAACGAAAAATCACTATGAATGAATTGAAAGTGTTTATAAAAAATCTCACAAAAGTACTCATAATAACTAACCTGCTGTGAGGTGTTAAAGGAATGTTTTTTAAAAAAATCAGTATGCGACCTTCTGTTATTGCTGGCTAGAATATCTATATGGAATTTAAAGCCTTCTAACTCTAATATATCTTGCTGTATTTGATCTAAAACACTTTGATATTTTTCAGCTTGATAGGTTTCAATTGCCTGAGCTTCTGCAACGATATTATACAATGCAGTTAAATTGCGTTTGAAAAACTGTTGATTAAAATCAGATATAACCTGCTCCTTTGCTCCTAATCTAATAAGTTTTTTAAAGAGGAGAACGGCTCTAGCACCTATGTTTTGTTTGATTTCCGACTTTGATAAGAATGTATTTATATCCGATAGATATAAATTATTTAACTTTTCCGCTTTTGGTCTTTGGGTATCAAATGCTGTATTCAAAGTACTGCAATACTCTTGAGCTGTCTTGCGACTTAATTCCTGCTCTAGATTTTGATCTAAAGGTCGGCTTTCAACTGAACGCAAATGTTTAGGTGTGAAGATGTCTAAAAGTGCTTGCTTATACTCTTTTTGAAAAGGCGATATTGATAATAGTTTGAGTAATTGAAAGGGACTAGAAATAATTATTGCAGCCGTTTTGGCTAGTAAATGTTTTTTTGGGTCACTTAATGCTTTCTGATAGTCTGCATAGAAATCACTATAAAAGTTTTGCCATAAATTGTCTGTATCTTCTGTTTGAGAATTAGGCTTCGATAAAAGCCCCGGCGCTATAGTTGCAAGTGTCTCTGGTAAGATGTCTAGTACCACACCCACAACGTTGAAAACAGCATTATTAGTAACTGTTGCTATTGCCTCCACATTGTCACCACCGTCATTCAGCTCATCAAGGGTTGCAGCACGGATCGCATCTAGTAAAGATTCTCTCTTCCAGTTTTTAAAGGTCATGTCATCAGCTAGAGCTTCGATTTCACTTAGCTCTTCACCAAAGAAATCTTCAGGTCTAGTGGCCACTGTTTCACAGGCACTTTCACAGAGAAATGGAGGATTTGGTTGTCTAGTCATGCTTATTGTTATTTTTATGTATGCATCTTAACCTCTTTTTTATTTTTGTCAAGTTCTTACAACTTTTTTTTGCTATTATAGTGGGCCTCACCCCCACATAGCTTAATAGTTACCTACTTTTACAGCTATTATGTTCTCGGCTCTTGGCCAATACGGTAATGCAGACAGTAAAGTAAAAAACACCGCCTGGGCGGTGCTTGTGTGCTAGTTAT
>CAYVIV010000050.1:0-2750 GCA_964451705.1 uncultured Candidatus Peribacteria bacterium
ATAAGGACTTTGTTTTAGAATTGCTTGGTATAGAGGTCGGACCAGTACGTTTAAAATGTGCCTTGCTAGGCATGCAGGCCTTAAAGCAGGCTTTGGAGAAAGCTTTGCAACAGGTTAAGCTATTTTAATAGCGAGTGTATGGCGGCAAGAAGTTTGGTCTTTTGTGACTGGGGAGTTTTTCCCAGGATGCATATTTGTTGACTGGAGTTTCTAGAAAATTGTCTAGAAGTTGCATTGGAGCAGCTATTATGGTTGCAACTGAACGATATTTAGTTTTCGGCAGGTCTGAAGTAACCTTAATTTTATATGGATACTCTTGTATGAGTTGCAGTTGTCCATGGAGCATTTGGGTAGATTCTTTTGGTTTGTATGTACCGATGATCCATTCGACTATTTGGTCATGAGTGGGTTTTGCTGAGATGATCTCAGAAAACTTTTTCATTCTTGGACGTTTTGCTTGCAATCTAGGATTGGGTCTTTTTTCTGGGTGTCCACTTGAGGTAGCTTGATTGTCGAGTGCCCTTAAGGCCTTTGGTAGTGAAGTTGTGATGTCCTCTATGCCATAGGAGCTAAGCAGGTCGTTGACCATAGCTTGTTGCGCTTCTCTTTTGCTTTGTGCTTGTGATTCTGGAGTGGGTTGTAGATTTACGGGAAGGGTAGGTTGTAGATTTGTGGAAATTGATTGTGCTAGTTCTCTGCGGGCAGCTTTGCTTGCTTGCCTAGCTGCTACTTGTTCTTGATTTCTTTTGAGCACGGTTGGTAAGTGTGGTTGGAGTTCATTTCTATACTTTAGAATCATGGTAAGGTAATGTACATGTGGACCGTCTATTATTCCTTTTTCGAGCCCTAGTTTGAGAGCATTTCTGAGTTTTGTCTCGTTAGAATCAAACTTAGATTTGTTCTCTAAGATAGCTTGGAGCAGTTTTTTTAAATCACCTCCGCCTAAATTGTAACCAAGCATAAGTAGTGGAATTACGAGCGATTGTTTGTTTTTTATGAAATAAGGATCGTTGAGTGGCGTTTTGCAAATCTCGTAGATTCTTTGGAAGGTGATTATAGATAGTTCTGTTGCTAACTTGAGATTGTTTCTATCTGATAATTCTGGATCACGTGTTGAGAGCGACCAAATATTCTTATAGACATTTTTATCTTTTGTTCTTGGGGCGTCGTCGATAGCTATTGGGGTAATTTGGAAGACTCCTTTGTCTTTCTTTTCTCTTTTAACTGTTGTTAGTTGTCCAAAGGCACTTTCTTTGGCTAGCAGTCCAAAGAATAATGTATGTAGAAACCTATTTTGTAGTTTATCTGTTCCAAAATATGTATGTAGAGAGGTAAGTTTAGATAGCTTTTTTAGTCGAGTATATAAATCGGGGATGGGGCCTTTAAGTAAATGTTTTAGGAACTTAGATATAGTAGATGGAGTAGTTTTGGGGATTCTGATGAAGTTTTGTGACGGAATCACCTGGTTGTTACTAATTAATTTGCCGTTGCTGATACGTGCGCGCATGGGGTTTAATTCACGGTCATAATACATAGTTTTACGTTCTATATCTTTAGTCATGGCGAGTATCCCAATTTTTTTTTGGGTACTGGGTTTTTCTGATCCGGATGTTGGTCGGTTGTTTACCATGGGTGATTTATTAAATCATATTATTATACCATGATTTTACTTGTTTGTGAAGCTTTTTGGTGTTATAATATTTAGATTTAATGTTTTATGTTATGAAAAGGCAGGATTTAGATTCGAGTGAAAGGAGAGTTACTATGCAAGCCCTAAATTTTTTGCGTGCATTAAAGAAGGAACAAGGTGTACAGACATCAAAGATTTTAGTCTTGAGTGAATGGATGTATAGAAAGAGTAATTTTGATAATTTGGATGTTGTGGTGATTGAACGTAATAACAATGAGCAATATGGTTGTAGTTGTCATTTAATTGCAGGGGAGGGTATGGTTGTTTTAAAAGTTAGTAATTAGTGAATTTTAAGAAGTAACAGTTTATATATGGTCAATGAAAATCCTTATCTAGATGTCTTTGAAACTCAAGAGTTGATGGATCAGTATGCAGAAAAGTTTCAGGTTTTATACGATATGTATAATGAGTACCTTACTAATAAGAGTGCGATACCTCAATCTATTAGATTTAGAAAGGAAGCTAGGATGCTTTTAGAGACCCCTTATTTAAAGGATCTTTTTTTGAAATATGTTCAAAGAAAGCAGTTGATAGATTTACAAACAGGATATGCTAGACTCAAGTTACGTTTTTTAACACTAGAAATTACCAGTCCGGTTAATATTGAAGATTATCAGATCGAATCTGTCGATTTTTTCGGAGAGGATTTGCAGGTTGATAAAAATTTAGTTGAATTTATGCCGAAGATTAATAACTATGTTTTGACTTTACCAAAAATGTATCAAGATAGATTTAAGGACTTGGTTTTAGAGTTTCTTAAATTAGACTATACAATTGTTATTGGTGCGCCGGAAAATACTGAGGGAGCGACTATGCATGATGATAAGATTATTAGTTTAGCTAAAACTACAGTTAAAGGAGAGGCGGAAATGTTTTATTTAGTTTTGGTGCATGAAATGATACATGCTTTGGAGTCTGAATATTTGGATTTAAGAGATTTACCTTCAAAGGATGTATTGTATGTAAAGCGTTTAATGTTAAAACAAATGGGTTTAGATGTGAAGGCTTTTGAGCAAAGGCATTTATATCTTCTGAAGTTGTATTTTAATTTAGCTTTAAA
>CAYVIV010000051.1:0-2361 GCA_964451705.1 uncultured Candidatus Peribacteria bacterium
ATTTTGATTTCTTTTATTGAATTGACTCATAAATTTCAAATGAAAAATTAATATCTATATCTAAATGAATTTCTGTATACTGGTCTATAATAAGTATTTTTTAAATAAGTTCTTGAATAAACTTGAGTCGGGTAGTTGGAATAAACTGAATTATACCTAGGAGTAATTCTATAGTTACTATAACTATAATGCTTGTACGAAGGCGCATTATAAGCTCTCACAGAGCGCCTAGTAAAAGTTCTTGGCTTGCTGTATCTATAAACAGTCGGCTGATAATATCTGGCAGGAGTATCTATAATATAAGAATAATTTGTGTTTTGAACATTCTCTACATTCGGCACAGCAACGCTGCCCGAAACTACTGAAGTAATAGTAAAGTTTGGCTCTGGATTAACAGCTTCTACAGAGTTTACTGTTCTAAAGTTTCGATTAATAGCTTCCCGATCAGCATCAGCAGGTGCTATATCAAAGGCATATGCACTGTGGTTAACAGTAGATACACAGGCAAGCAGTAGGACAAGAACACTCAGAACCTTAAAATAAACTTTCATATTTCTTATTTAAATTACAAGTTTGAATTCTACAACTAAACTTAGCATAAGTCAAGGTTAAAGACAAAAAAGCCTAAAAACTATTCAGACAGCTAAAAGCTTGCTAAAATACCACTATATATTAACTTCCTATGTATGCCAGCAACTAAGCCTTCGGCCAAGTCCATAAATTTTTTACAAAGTATTAGTTTAGCTGCAGTTACATTAGTTTTGCTATGGTTAAACTGGCAAATGTTTCAGGGGTTTATAGGGGCTTTGGTGATGGCATTTTTAATCGCTGGTTTGTTGCAACCATGGCATAACAAAATCAAAGCTAAAACAGGCGGTATCTTTAGTAGTATTATTCTCATTTGTGGAGTCTTTGTCGTTTTAGCCGTACCAATTTCGGTTTTAACCAGCTTAGTGATTACAGAAAGCCAACAGTTTGTAGAAAGTTTGCAAAAAATAGATTTTAACAGCCTAAACCTCAGAATCTCGGCACTTGGGCAAAATTTTGATTTCTCACAGGTTTTAACTAGCATTCAAAGCAATTTATCTCAAATTGCACAGGTTTCTGGAGGACTTTTGTTGCAAGCCTCAAAAAGCCTCTCTGAATTTGGCTTTAAGTTTGCCTTGTTTTGGTATTTTTTGTTTTATTTCATTTTAGACTTTTCAAAAACCAACACAGCCATCCAAAAGTTAATACCACTGCCTAAAAACACAGTTAAAGGCTTAAGTAAAAAAACAGCCGTGAGCATTAAAGCAATTTTCCAGGGAAACTTTTTGGCTAGTTTAGCCGGCTTTATAGCAAGTTTGATTGGTTTTAGCATTATTGGACTACCGGGCAAAGTAATTTTTGCACTCATTACTGGGATTCTATCGTTATTCCCGACTATCGGATCGCTACTTGGCTATATTTTAGCAATTAGCAGCTCCTACTTTATACTGGGAGCAAGCAGCAGCCTCATGTTACTTAGCTACTTTATAATTGTCGACCAAGTTATTGTTAACGGCTGGCTACGAGGCAAACTCATAGACGACAAGCTCAAAATGCACCCGATTTTGGTGTTTATCAGTGTTTTCGCTGGGGTGAGCATTTTTGGCAACCTAGGCCTGTTCTATGGACCAATTTTAGTGATCTTTGCCAAAAGCTTGCTAGAACAAATCCAAGAGCAAATTAACTAAAACACAGCCTTTACACTTGCTCAAACAAAGCTTGTAGGAATAATCTGGATTATTCCTATTTGCTGATTAGTAGGAATAGTTTTCTTCGAATAAAGACTTAGCACTGTCCCCGCTTTCCATTTCAGGATCATACTGAGCCTTACACGCCAAATGATTTAGTTGCATTCTATACAGCAGCTGAGTTTGGGCAGCTTGAATATTTTCCATAGAACCTTTCCAGGCTTTCAAACAAGAACTTTGCAGAGCTCGACCAAATGAAAAACTAAATTTACAAAATTTACGCGTATCCAAAGCATTGGTATAGTGCAAGGCAGCCGTAGCCTGAGCCTCGGACATCCCACCACTTAGAAAAGTTATTCCTGGAATGTCCCTTGGAAAAACCTCATATATTAAGTCCAATGTCTTACGGGCAACCACTTCGTCGCTAACTGGTTGCGACACGTTAGCAGCCGGCCGCACAAAATTTGTTTTTATCACAATCCCCGGAAGGTAAACCCCTAGGGAGTTTAAGGCGTCGAAAGTATATAGCAAAAACTGGCGAGTAACATCTAAAGACACATCTATAGAGTGGTCCCCATCCATTAAAACCTCAGGCTCGACAATTGGCACCAAGCCATGTTTTTGACATTCCAAAGCATAACGAGCC
>CAYVIV010000052.1:0-2341 GCA_964451705.1 uncultured Candidatus Peribacteria bacterium
AGTTGTCCAGAATTCTTACTGGGCTGTATAAGGGCTGTAGTGCTACCATAAGGCTTGTATTCTAACCCAGCACACGACTGCAGCAACGTAGCATACATCAAAATCAAAGAACAAAGCCTAGGTGACAAAGTTATTGGTGATTTACGGACTTGCAATTCTGGCTTAGAAGCTTGCAAGCTGCTTTCAAGTAGCTTAGGTCCCAAGTCTAACAAGTTAGCTCGCTTGCACAGCGGTTGGGTCGCTAGATTTTCGACCGGGTTCCAATTTTCCATATTTAAGTAAGTCAATGCACAATTAGAATACCAAAAAATCAAGTTTTACAAAAATCAAACTGCTGTCCCCTTTGCTCAGCAGTCCTCTGCAGCCCCTACAAGTCTAGACTACTGTGCATCCTCGAAGGGCGAACACAAAAACTAGACTCCCACCCAAGTGCTTGTTAGGATAATATCCGTAAACATTAAACTTAAATTATGAATAAATCAGACAATACTCTACGCAGGCTTACAAGTATTGATACACTTACAGAAAATTTTAATCATTTCACTAAACTTACAAACATTGATTTCAACAAACTAGAAATTTTTCTGCTAGAGGCAGGATTTGCGTATGAAGTCCTACGAGTTGTCGGCACATCTATGCTAATCATAGCTACTAAATCAATAAAACCACTTATATCCTTACAAATCAGCATGGAACAATCGCAAAACAAGGTTGTCATCGACTCAGATCTAACAAATTTAATCTCAACTCAAAACATTGAAGAATTAGAAGTTCTCAGTTCCCAACCTAACCTATTAGCACCAGGCTCAGAGGTGATTCTTGCCAGACAAAAAGGGGTCAAAGCCAGAATAGTAAAGGTCGTAGGACAGTATGCGCTTGTAAAACTCGATTACAACGACTGGACATATCACGCACATATACCACTACAGGAAATTCAAGCCAAACCAACCAACTAGTTGTATAGAATCTACGGCAGCTGCGACAAGAATCTCAAAAAAAAGTTCAATAGATGGCTTTCAAATCGGACTTAAAAGACTTGACAAAAGCAAGAAAACAACATAAAATCGGTGAGTTATGAGGTTAAAGTGTTTTTTACAAAGAGCATAAGCCTTGTATAAACATTTATTACGCACAAATGTGCTAACAACCTAAAAACAATGACAGAAACAACAAATTTTCAAGATTTTGGCCTAGAGGCTGATCTTTTTGAAGCAATCCAGAAAAAAGGGTTTACAAAACCAACACCAATCCAAGAACAAAGTCTCAAACTCGCATTAAACAGTAGAACTGTGAATCTAGTTGGTAAGGCGCAAACAGGAACAGGTAAAACTGCTGCTTTTGGCTTACCTATATTACAGAACCTAGACTCAACTCAACGAGGAACAAAAGCACTAATTATTTGCCCAACTCGTGAGCTTGCCAAACAAGTAGCCGAAGAGCTAATTAGCCTAAAAGGCAAAAAACAGCTTTTTGTGACAACCATTTATGGGGGACAAGGTTATGAAAAACAACTAAGAGGGCTCAAACAGGGAGATCAAATTATAGTTGGAACTCCTGGAAGAGTGGTAGACCATATTAAAAAAGGTACTCTCAAACTTGCAGATTTAGAATATGTAGTTCTAGACGAAGCTGATGAAATGCTAAAAATGGGATTTATGGATGACCTAAATTTAATTTTTGAAAATACAAACGAGCTAGCACAAAAATTCTTATTTTCTGCAACCATGCCGAAAAAGGTAAAAGACTTAATAAAAAGATATGTTGAGGAATATGAATTAATTGAAATTCAAACAACAACCAAAGTAACTCACCTTTCTAGCCAAAGAATGCTAGAAGTTCAAGAACGACAAAAACTTGATGCTCTTTGTTTTATCATCGACCAAAGCCCAGATTTCTATGGAATTGTCTTTTGTCGAACTAAACACGAAACCGACAAAGTCAAAGATAAACTCTTATCCAAGGGGTATGCAGCAGATTCTATTCATGGTGACATTCCGCAACGCTCACGTGAACGAGTGCTGCAAAAATTTAGAAACAGACAAATCAACATTTTAATTGCCACAGACGTAGCCGCTCGTGGTATTGATATCAACGATCTTAACTTCGTTATAAACTATCATGTACCAGAAAATGCAGAAAGTTTTGTACACAGAGTCGGACGAACTGGACGTGCAGGAAATACAGGTACGGCAGTTAGTTTAGTTAGCTGTGGTGAATATAAAGACTTTAAAGAAATCGAAAGAATAAACCAATTAAATGTAGAACAAATCGTACCACCAAGCAAAGAGGAGTACGAGGGCTTTCTTATATCTAACATTTCTGACGAACTAGCAGCCCTAAA
>CAYVIV010000053.1:0-2163 GCA_964451705.1 uncultured Candidatus Peribacteria bacterium
TTGAGGATCGTTAATTTTCTCTAAGGCAACCTCAATAGACTGAGCTAAACAGTCATGCATGAGCTCGGCGTAAGGGTTAACTGTATTTTTATTACGCTTTTTGAAAATACCTTTAGCTTCATCAAAAGTTCCCATTTTTTGCAGACCCTTAAAGACCCAGTATTTCAGCTCGATAGGGTAGTGAGCTTGATCAGTATGAGAGAGATAGTCAAACCACTCATTAAAACGTTCAGTTTTGACTCTCATAATATGTTCAAACTCCTTCTGCTTATAACTATCAGTAATCTCAATAAGGAGGCCTAATCTCTGACCCTCTACTATTTGAGTTTCCCAGTATGATTCTGGGATTTCATGGTATGTTTTAAAGGCAGTTGTTTCATTGCCCAGCATATCATTTTGTAGAAAGTCAGTAAAAGCCGTCCTTTCTTGAGTTTTAGTCAAAACCACCAGAACTCTAGAGTTAAACTTTTGACAGGTTTCTTTTATAGTTTCTCTAGGGGCTTGCGGCGATGCAATTTTATTGAGTTTCTCGAGATCCTTCCTAAAGTTGTTGCGCAGAAAGACCTCAAGCTTCTTGTTTTGTTGTGTCATGTATAAATAAAATTAAATATTTGAATTTCTAAACTTCTAGGGCGCAAGTATTGCTTGCTACCGCAGGCATATCTGGAGCACTGAGATTCATATTCCGGAGCTCCCTGAAGAGGCTGAGAGCTTGAAGAAACTTAATTAGAATCTAATTTCGCTCCATCTAAGTTAACGCTGCGCAAATCCACACCTAGTACATCCGCCCCTCGTAAATCCGCCCCAGCCAAATTAGCGCCATTTAGTTTTACCTTCGATAAGGTAGCCCCAGATAGGTTTGCTCCTCGCAAATCGATCTCATTTAAATTTGCTCTAGTTAGAGTCGCGTTGCTTAGGTCTACATTCCGTAGAACCATCCAGGAGAAGTCTACGTTGGATAAATTCATCCCCGGCCCTAAAACTACATATGTGAGGTTAGTTCTGCAAATTTCAACCCCCCTCGGCAAACAGTCCTTGTTTGGAGGGCGTTTAAGGTCCACCATTGTGCTTCTAGCTAACGTGGCCCCATTCAAATTTGCCAAGTGTAAATCTGTCTTTGACAAATCTGCTCCAGTCAAATTCACATTAGTCAAGTCTGCCTCAGCTAAATTTGATCCAGTTAGCTTGGCTTCAGATAAATTCGCTCCTTTTAGATTGGCTCCAGATAGATTCATCCATCTTAAATCTATAGCGTGCAAAAACACTTCAAAGTCGCATTTATTAAATAACTTATTAGCAGCATACACCTCAACAATCTTACGCTGATATTGTTCTAGTCTTGGATTTCTACCATGACCAAAATGTTGGAATTGAAACTCTTTTTCAAAAACTAAGTTCCACTGTTCCTCAGTCAAAAGCAGTGTACGATTGTCAGGCTCTTGCATAAGAAGGTCGACCTGTTTGCAGATGACATCTAAAGCTTTTATATTAGCATCCTTATTTAAGAACTCCTGTCCCTTCCCAGCAAACTCATCCCTAGAAAACAGTTGCTGTAAAGCATTCGAATCAGTAATCTTAGCATCCATAGCCTGGCCTTTAGCAATACCACGAACCTCTCTAACTCTAGCAAGTTCCCCCATAAAGTTTGATGTTGTAGCAACGCCAATTCTAGGTACTCTATAGATAGGTAATTTTTGTGAATCTGCAGGATCTATTTTATCCTCCAGTGTAGCTTCAGTACAAAAGACCCAAAAATCACCATCCGATAAGTAGCTGTATGCAGTTACCTGAGAGCGAACACACCAGCCAGTTTTATATTCCTTGATAAGGTCTACAAGTTCAGCAGGATGACTGCCCTTTGGGACTTTAATCCATTGCCCTTCAATGTTATCCCAAACAATTTCAGCATAAGCCATTGATATAAAATAAGCATAGACTTTCCCAAAAGAGGGGAAATTCCTTGCAAAAATTTTATTCAGCTTTGAGTCGTCAAATATGTATTGAGGATTCTTAATCTTCTCTAAGGCAGCTTCAATAGACTGAGCTAAACAGTCATGCATAAGTTCGGCGTAAGGCTTAACTGTATTTTTATTACGCTTTTTGAAAACACCTTTAGCCTCATCAAAAGTTCCCATTTTTTGCAGGCCCTTAAAGACCCAGTAT
>CAYVIV010000054.1:0-1632 GCA_964451705.1 uncultured Candidatus Peribacteria bacterium
AGAGGATTGCTTTATTTTATTTCTTAAACTGTTATAATTAATCTTGATAAGTATTAGAATTATGCAAAAGTTTAGTAGGCGAAATCAAGTTAATTTATTTGGACCCTCTTTGCAGCCTCCGCAAGAATTTATGGGGTATTTGTCTCATACTAAAGCTGATTACATTGCAGCATCTCGGTATTTTATAAATTATTTTACTGTTTTAATTTTGTTTTTGATTATAGGAGTTGCTTTAGTTGGAGCATATTTTTTGTGGCAGGGCGCTATGTTCGATCCTCAAACTATGACAGAGGAGCTTATGCAAGTTCCTAAGAATATTGCATTTTTTGTAATGTCAGCTCTCTGGAATGAATTTAGTTGGCAGGCTACTTTGTTTTTAGCTTTGCTAGCTGCAATTCCGGCCTTTTGTTTATCGAGAATTTTTGCTAAGAAGAATACAGCAGAAAACTGGTTTGCAATCACTCCAGAAGGGCTCATGATATATAAGAAGGGTAAAAATCAAACGCATACTTGGGATAATTTTCGACCGAATGTTTCTTCTTCTGGATATGAAGGGCTAGAAACTTTGAGTTTTAAATTCCGAATACCCGGATTGAGTTATTCTAGAAATAGTAATGATGGCCAGTTACCTTTTGATTTAGGTGGGTCTAAATGGTTAGCGTTGATATTTCAACTTTTTGGAGTAGCCAAACATTATGAACGAAATAAGCACAAAAAACACGGAGAGCCTGTTGACTCTGGATTGGGCACTCATAAAACTTCTGGGCAGGCAGGGCATAAAGCTTCCGGGCAGGCAGGGCATAAAGCTTTTGGCTCAGGTTTGGATTCAGCTGGAGGTGTCTTTGAGTACTCTTTTTCAAAAATATTTTTAAATAGAAATTCATTAGAACCTCAAAGAAAATCAATAGTATTTAAGGGTTTGCGACATGCCCATAAAATGGCCCTCAAGGCCGAGGAATATATCGCTAGAACACTGCCAGATAGCTAGTGGTTTAGGCCAATAGCTCTGCAAACATATATATTATGATTGATGGATATGGAGTTATATTTGGTTCGACACGCACAAACATCTATGAATAATCAAAAGCGCCTTCAGGGTTGTGCGCTAGATCCATCTTTGTCATATGTTGGAGCGGCACAGGCAGAGAAAATTGCTGAACGTTTAAAGTCTGTTAGTTTTGATATGGCAGTTTGTAGCCCTCTTAAACGCGCCCAGGAAACTTTTGCTAGAATAGCTAGTTTACACGAGGACTTAGCCTGTTGTTTAGATGAACGCATAAAAGACAGAGACTGGGGAGACTTAACAGGTGGATCGAGTTTGTCTATTGATTTTCTAAATCTGCCACCAGAAGTTGAATCAATCGATTCAATTGTGAGCCGAGCCAATAATTGTTTTAATGATTATTTCAATTCCTTCCCAAATGGACGCATATTAGCTGTGACTCACTCTGGTATTATTGTAAATTATTTAGCTTTGATCTCAGATACTCAGTTTCGTGTTGCGAACTCTTGTGTCACAATTATAAAATTCAATGCTAATGCCACACCTATGCTTGTATTAGAACCTTGCAACAAGCATTTAGTTGTGCCTGAGTTTTGTTGAGCAGCGCCCTAGTCCACAGCTGGCCAAAG